>DAOTXA010000268.1:0-15355 GCA_034435595.1 Anaerolineae bacterium
CCCGAAGAACTCTTGCTTGATGACGCGGAAATGGCGCAGATGATCGAAAACACCAAGAAACAAATGGGCGGGCATGTCCAATCGAAGCTGAACAAACTCAATATTCCCGAAGAACAGCAGCCGCTCAAGATTCTCGTTTCTGGCGTGTATTCGCTGGATACCGAGCAGATGGAAATCAGCTATCACATCGAGACGGATGATAAGCAACTGCTTTTGCAAGCAATTTCGGCGTTAAATCACTGATCAGATTTCGGCTTCTTCTCCGGTTTCGTCTCGGATTTCTTCGTTTTGCTATCGGCGTCACTTTTGCGTAAATCGCTTTCGACATTCTGGACGCTATCGCCGTCGAGCAAGCGCTCTGTGGTGTCGTGATACTCCTTGCCGAGCGACGGATCCCCCGCGCCGACCTGCTGGAACATCTCGCCAACAGCCCGCGAATCGCCAGATTCCAGCACCGATAGCATCTCGCCGGAGGACATCCCGGTGAAGTCACGAGCGGGTTGTTTGAACTGGATGCCGCTAATTATGCGCTTGAGATTTAGGCTGTCGCAGTTGGGGCAGTGAGGTGTCGCGGCGTCATAATCGGCATAGGTTTTGAAGAACAGATCGAATCGTGTGCCGCAATTTTCGCAGCGATAATCGTATGCAGGCATGATGATCCCGGTTTTCTGTGTTAAGGTAGGGTTGTGGTGACACAATTACGAACAATTTCGGATTGTGTGCTAACCACGATGCCCATGATACCGCATGGCAATTAGAATCGTGTAGACCGTGTAGACAACGAAAGCACCCGCTGTATGCTGAATGATCCGCCCCCCGATAACCAGAAACGCCGCCTGCATCCGCTGGAACAACAGGCCGAGGACTATCGCCGCGCTGAAGCCGAGGGCCGCGATCCCAATCAACCCAAACGCCAGCAGGTGATGTTGCATATCCCGGTCGTCAAACCGTATTTGACACAGGTCCTCATCGCAGTCAACGTGGCGATTTTTGTCGTCATGTACTTCATGCTGTCGCCGGGACAGTTGAACGATGTGTATGCGTGGGGCGCGAACAACCAGACCGCCGTTATCGCCAATGGCGAGTTTCATCGCCTGTTAACGGCGATGTTCATGCACGGTAGTGTGCCACATATCCTCTTTAACATGCTGGCGCTGTGGTATATTGGCGCTACGGTCGAGCGATTTTATGGGCACGCCCGGTTTGCCCTGGTTTACTTTCTGGGTGGTGTGGCGGGATCAATCGCCAGTGTGATCTTCAACGGTCCTGATGTGCAGTCGGTGGGTGCATCTGGCGCAGTGTTCGCCATCGTCGGCGGGGAGATTGCCTTCCTCTATCATCATCGCAAACTATTGGGGCAGGTCGCGCAATCACGTTTGCGCTCGCTGCTGCTGATTGCGGGTATGAACTTCTTCATCGGCATCGCCAGTAGCTTTACAGAAAGTGCTGTCAGTATTGACAACTGGGGGCACATTGGCGGCTTCATCGGTGGTTTGGCGCTGGCGTGGATCATTACGCCCGTATTTAACCTTAAGCGTCACCCGGATCGTCCCGGCGCGTTTACCACCGAGGACATCAACCCGCTGGAAGATCGTTTTCAGGCGCTGATGATCTATGTCTCGGTGCTGCTGGCGGTTTTGATCGCCGGGGCGCTGCTGCTTGGATAATCGCTTTACAGCACACATATACTACGATATACGGACCCGGCATCAAGCCGGGTTTTTGCGTTATAGTGGCAACATCGCAGTCGATTAACCTCTTTACGTTCTTCATATTTAGCATAGGATAATGGTCCCCATTGCATGTTTCTAAGGTTGTCTCAACACTTCGTTCATGAATTTGTGTTAAGGTGACAATGAAAGCTCAACGAATAAAAGAGGCGACTCATGGCCCTGCATTCGCACCGCGACGACACCCAACCCAACGCACCAACCCGGCTTATGGATGATACATTGACGGTTTTGCCGAACGCTGCCCGCCATCATATGCGCCGTCAGGGGTTGCATCCGCTGGCGCTTCTTCTCTCAATTTGTGCCGGGATCATCATGTGGGCGGGCATTTTCAGCTTGATCCACACGATTTTCGGGTAGAATCGCCTTTGTGCTGCATTTCCTAAATACATGTCTTATTGATGATACTACCGACTGTGCGTTGGGCCTACTCAATATGAGAAGTCGTAAATAATCGGTTTGAAATCGTCCAATAAACTTGTCTTAGTATGAGTGATCATTTAAAATGTAGATCAAGGTAACGAATTTACGTCGTTCCGAAAATCTAAAGTTACCGACAGCACGATACGTAGTTGTTCATGAAGACAACACCGCACCGCTTCTGCCGGATGAATTATTGAGAGAAATTTAACCATGGGCGCTTTTCGCTTACCAGCGCACGACGAAAACCAACAACAACCCGCAAGTGAACGCCAACAGCCGAACACCACGCCGGAATCGGACATCGCCTATATGGGTGGTTCCGCCGAAGACATCGACAAGATGAACCCGCTGATGTTGATTAGTGTGATCTTCACCGGCATTGCCATGTGGGGCGTCATCATCGCTGGACTTGTGGCGATCTTCTAGGCGGTAGCTCTTCGACAGGCGAATAAGAACGAAACCACCAACGCACAGCGATGTCTGTGCGTTTTGCATTGCCGCCGGGTTCGTGCCCCGGTGGATAGTCCCTCGAAAAATACCCGGTGCGCGTGTATAGTCCCCGGCAGCAACACGCGAATGGACGCTTGAGAGGGGCGACAATGCGCCGTTATCTGCCCGATGTGGCGAGTCTGGTCCTGCTGTTTTTGCTGCCACTGGTGATGTTCTGGTCGCAGACGATAGGCGGCAAGACACTTATCCCCACGGAGAACCTGTACCAGTTCCCGCCCTATGCGACCTACCGCGAGCAGGTCGGCGTGCCCGAAGTCCCGCATAATGCGCTTGTCTCTGACCTCGTATTGCAAAATTACCAGTGGAAATCGTTAATCCGCGAGCAAATTGCCGCCGGTGAAGTGCCGCTATGGAACCCGCACCAATTCAGCGGTATTCCGTTCATGGCGGCGGGGCAACAGTCCACACTGTACCCGTTGAGTGTCCTCTATTATGTGCTGCCCCTGCCTGCTGCGTATGGCTGGTTTACGGTCGTTACGCTGCTTATGGCGGGTGCGTTTATGTACGCCTTCCTGCGTGGATTGGGTGCGGGCTGGTTCGGTGGACTCGTCGCGGGTATCACGTATCAGCTATGTGGATTCTTCATCGCCAGCGCGGTGTTTCCGATGATTCTGGCGGCGGCGGCGTGGCTACCGCTGCTTCTGTTGATGATCGAGTTCGTCATCCGGCGGCAACCGTTGTTCGGCAGACCGGCGACGGCTCCCTGGGTGGTAGGCGGTGCGGTGGCCCTGGCCTGCAACATCTTCGCCGGACACGTCGAGATTATGATCTACACACTGTTGATTACGGCGTTTTATGCGGCAGGGCGACTCATTTCTCTGATTGGGCGACCACATGAGGTTGCTGCCTCTACACATGACGGCAACGGTGGATGGATGGCAAACATTCGCCCAATTGTCGCCCGTTCCGGTTGGCTGGCGGTGATGGTAGCGCTTGGGATCGGGCTTGGCGCACTGCAACTGATTCCCCTATATGAAGTGGCGAATGAAAATTTTCGTTCCACGCGCACTGACTTGCAGACGGTTCTCAGCTTTGCGCATCCCCCGCGAGACGTGATTCAATATGCGATGCCGAACTTCTTCGGTTCCCCGGCACAGCACAGCTACTTCGACTGGTTCGGCATGGAAACGCGCCCGGTCACGGTGAATTCGTCCGGCGTAGCGGTCAACAATACCGAATGGGGTATCAAAAACTACGTCGAAGGCGCGTTATACGTCGGGATTCTGCCGCTGCTGCTAGCGGGGTTCGCAGTGGTGGTGTCGCGTTTGCATCGTAGACGCTTCACGCATACGGTGATTTTTGCGTTGTTGACGCTCGTCTCGCTGACGTTCATGTTCGGTTTGCCGACTTACGCCGCGATTTACTGGTTGCCGGGAATCAACCAACTCAACAGCGCGTTCCGGTGGGTGTATGGCGTTACGCTTGGTGTGGCAATTCTTGCCGGGTTCGGGGCGGATACGTTGTTTCGTCTACAAACGGACGCCATCCGAAAGTGGGCGCGGCGTTTTGGTGCGGGGTTGATCGTGGTTGGCGGGCTGCTGCTAATCGGGCTGGCAGTCAGCCGGGTGATGTACGCGCAGCTTGAACCGGCAATAGAGCGCATCATGAACAGCCTTGCCGCCGGACAAGGGGCGTCTGTCGCGGCAGATCGCTATGCAGATGCGGCGATGTTCTACAGCGCACAGTTGACGAATGCGCTGATTTTCGCGGTGATGGTGGTCCTTTCGGGGTTGGTATTCTGGTTTGCAGCGCGGGCGCAACAGTCGTTTTCCCAGCAGCCCCCCGCCCAACCTTCCCCGGAGCCGGGGGAGGAGCCAGAGTCCCCGGTTCGTGATTCGCGCTCCGAGGATGGAGTGAAGTCGTATGGTGGCGCATTGAGGGCCTGGCCCCTGTTCGCGGTTGGGATTGTCGCGGTTGATTTGCTGGTTGCGTCCTGGGGGTTCAACCCGGCATCGGACCCGGAGTGGCTGGACTTTACGCCGCCGGTGGTCGAGTGGATGCAGGAGCAACAAGCCGGGGGCGAACCATTCCGCTATATCACGTTGGAAGCCCCTGCACAAGGGCTTGATACTATGCTGCAAGCCAACATGACACTCCGCTACGGGTTGGACGATGTGCGCGGCTATGACAGCATTATTCCCTTGCAATACGTGGACTATATGCGCCGTGTGCAGGTTCAACCGCAACTGGATTTTAACCGGGTCGCGCCGCTGTATCTGGATCGCGTGGAAGCGGGCGAAGTGGATTGGCGGCGACTGGACTTGCTCAACGTGCGCTATGTGGTGACGCATCCCGGTATCATGCTGCCAGTGGAATTGATCGAATCGCAAACTGTGCGACCTTCGGCAAGGCTTGAACTGATCTATGAAGATGATGCGGTCCGCGTATACGAAAACACGCTGGCGCTGCCCCGTGTCTATCTTGCGCTGCGTCCTCCGGTTATTGATTGGTCGCCGGAGAGTGAATTTGACTACGGCAGTCTGATTACTTCGTGGGATGGGGCGACCATCACGTCCGATACCGGGCGTGAGAAATTCGTTGATGTCGATTTCCGCAGCGATACCGACTGGCTCGTCGTCAGCGAAACCTATGCTGAGGGGTGGCGGGCGTTTGTGCGTCCGCGTGCGGGAGAAAATGCATCCGGCGAAGTTATCGAAAAGCCGCTGGATGTGGTGCGCGTGCTGGAGAACTTTCAGGGTGTAGACCTATCGCGTGAAGTCGTTGATGCTGTATTTGCAGACGTGTATGACGATCTGACGGAAGATCAACAATCGGCGCTGGATGCGGGTGAATTGACGATGCGACTGGTCTACAGCCCGACGACGTTTCAGGTTGGGATGTTCGGCAGTGTGATTAGTGCGGCGCTGCTGGCGTTTGTCATTGGGGTGTGGATATGGCGGCTGTTCGTCACCCCGGCGGCGGATGACGACGCGGCGGTGAGTCGAGTCGCCCGTAACAGCCTCGCGCCGATTATCCTCAATCTGTTCAATCGCGGCATTGATTTTGTGTTCGCGTTTGTGATGTTGCGTATTCTGGGGCCGGAAGACGCCGGAATCTACTACTATGCGATTGTGGTGTTCGTGTGGTTCGACATCTTCACCAACTTTGGCCTGGATGTGTTTTTGATCCGCGAGGCTTCACGCGCTCGTGAACGCGCCGGATACTTCTTTGCCAATACGACCGCGCTGCGCCTGCTGCTGATGCTGGCGGGGATTCCGCTGGTGATCGGTTTTATCTTCGTGCGACAGTCTTCGATTGACCCGGCGTTGAACCGCGAGGCGCTGCTGGCGATTGGCCTGTTGTATATCGGCCTTGCGCCGGGGAGCCTGAACAAAGGGCTGACCTCACTGTACTACGCCTTTGAGAAAGCCGAGTATCCGGCGGCGGTGACGACGATCAGCACGATTAATCGCGTAGTGCTGCAATTGGGTGCGCTGCTGCTTGGCTATGGAATCGTCGGATTGGCGGCGATGAGTATTTTTGTCAACATTATCACGCTGGGGATTCTGTTCTATGGCGCACGCGAAATGCTCGGACGCGTGTGGAACAACCGACCGAACCCCGGTCTGATGCGCGGTATGATGGGCGAGTCGTGGCCGTTGATGCTGAATCACTTTCTGGCGACTATCTTCTTCCAGATTGATGTGGTCATCCTTGAAGCGCTGCGCGGGGCGCGGATCGTGGGTCAGTACAGTGTGGCGTATCGCTGGTTGCTAGCGCTGAACATTATCCCCGCTTTTTTCACACAGGCGCTACTCCCGGTGATGTCGCGGCAGGCGAATGAGGACCGCGATGCTTTCAAGCGGACGTATACGCTCGCTGTCAAGCTGATGGTCGCCGTATCGCTGCCGTTCGCGGTGGCGTTCACTGTCCTCGCAGAACCGTTAACGTTGCTGCTTGGTGGGCAGGAATTTCTTCCGGTCGGCGCGATTGCATTGCAAATCATGATCTGGAGCATTCCTATTGGCTGGATCAACAGCGTGACGCAATATGCGCTTGTCGCCCTTGATCTGCAACGTATGATTACGCGGGCGTTTGCGGTGGCGGTCAGCTTCAACATCATCACCAATCTGATTTTTATCCCCGAATTCGGCTATCGCGCCGCTGCTGTGACGACGATTTTTTCAGAAATAGTGCTGCTGTTTCCATTTGTTCTACTGATGCACCGTGCATTGGGTTGGATCAATTGGTGGGGGATGGTGTGGCGTCCGGCGATGGCGGCGCTGGTGATGGGAATTGTTTTGCTGGTCGGTTGGACGATTATGCCGTTGCTGGCGCTCATGGCAGCGGGAATTGTATATCCGGCACTGCTGCTGGCCCTGCGTCCGCTTTCCGCCGATGAACTGCGGATGCTATCTCCGGTTTTGCCGGCACAGATTCGACAGATGATCCCGTCAGACACGCCGGGACAATGAAAAACGCGCCTGTCGTGTGACAGACGCGCCAAATTTTCTGTGCTACAGGTATTTCGCTTTTGGCGGAGAGAGCGACGTAACAATAAGATTAGTCAACAGTCGCCGATTCGACAAAGCGAACGTTGTGGCTGCGCAGAACTTTGTTAACATACGGGTTTTGGACGACCGGCATGATGATCTTTTCACCGTTGCGTTCCAGTCGAATGTGGTAAATGGTGATCGAACGGCTTTCTGCGTAACGTTTTTCTTCGCATACGGCTTCGCCATGCAGTTCCCAGCCGCGATCAAGCATCGTAACGAGGCTGTCTCCGCCCGCGTATTTTTCGGAAGTGGGGGACCAGTGTTGGGTTACATCCAGGTAGTCGGCGTGATGATTGGTGGATTTACGGTCAATTAACATCGTGAAACTCTCTCCTAGAAATAAACTCGCTTCTTTTTCCTATAATAAACGAAGTTCTGTATAATTTGTCCAAATATAACATTAAGGTTTATTTAAGTTTGCCCTGCGCGAACGTAAAAAATTCGCGGATTCTTCATGTATGTAGTTGGCTTAGTATACCGTCAAGGGATTTTTATAGTTCATTTATGAAAAATGTATAGTTGGCATGAGTATATGCTATAAATTGTGTGTATCTTCACTATGGTAAAATTGCACAAATATAACAGTAGTAATTTCGTGATGTTGTAACATCTGAATCCTGCATCAACGAAAAATGACGCGCATGATATAATCGCGCCGTGTTTTTACGCTCAAAAATCAACGAGAAAAGGCAGTGAACTGTGGCAGAAGTCATTCGTATTGCGGATATTGCCGCCTATGACGGGCAGGAAGTCGAACTGCGCGGCTGGGTTTACAATCGCACCGGCAAGGGCAAAATTCAGTTTATTAAATTGCGCGACGGGTCTGGCATTGCGCAGTGCGTCGCCTTTCGCCCGGAAATGGACGATGAAGAATTCGCGCTGGCGAAGACGCTGGGGCAGGAATCATCCGTGGTGATCGTGGGGACGGTCAAGGCAGACGAACGCGCACCCGGCACGCCCGGTGGCTACGAAGTCGGCATCAAGACGCTGAAACTCGAACACATGGCGGAAGAATATCCGATCACCCCAAAGGAACATGGTACAGAGTTCTTGATGGATAACCGTCACCTCTGGTTACGGTCAAGCCGCCAGTGGGCGGCGCTGCGCATCCGGGCGACGATCATCCGTGAACTGCGTAACTGGCTGGATAACGCAGGCTATCTGCTGGTGGATACGCCGATCATCACGCCATCGGCGGGCGAGGATACGACCTCGCTGTTCGAGATCGACTACTTTGGCGAACCGGCATTTCTGGCGCAGACCGGGCAGTTATATAACGAGGCGAACATGGCGGCCTTCGGTAAGGTTTACTGCTTTGGACCGACTTTCCGCGCCGAGAAGTCGAAAACCCGTCGTCACCTGATGGAATTCTGGATGCTGGAACCGGAAGCGGCCTATCTATCGCTTGAAGACATGATGGACCTTGAAGAACAACTTGTCTCGCACGTCATCCAGACGGTGCTGGAACAGCATAAAGCGGAGCTGGAAATTCTCGAACGTGATACAACCAGTCTCGAAAAGGCGACCGTTCCCTTTGCCCGCATTAGCTATGATGACGCGGTCGAGCGCTTGCATACACTGGTCGAAACCATGCCTGATGGTGAGGAGAAAGACCAGCTTAAGATTGAGTGGGGCGAGGACTTTGGCAGCCCGCACGAAACTGCACTGGCGGAGATGTTCGATAAGCCGGTGTTCGTCTATCACTATCCCTCGGCAGTGAAGGCGTTCTATATGCAGCCGGTTGAAGGTCGCCCGGAAGTTTGCCGCAGCGTCGATTTGCTGGCACCGGAAGGCTACGGTGAAGTGACCGGGGGCAGCGAGCGCATCTACGACGCCGAATTGTTGGCGCAGAAGATTGAAGAACACGAGTTGCCGCCGGAAAACTACAAATGGTATCTGGAGTTGCGTAAATTCGGGACGGTCCCGCACGCGGGTTTCGGCCTCGGTCTGGAACGCACCGTCGCCTGGATTTGCGGCCTGCCGCATGTGCGTGAGACGATCCCGTATGCGCGTATGCTGAGCCGTAAGTATCCGTAGGGAACGGTACTTTTAGGGGACAATATCCATCATAAGAAGCTATTTGAAAACGCCCCCTCACTCTAAATCCCTCTCCCATGTTGGGGAGAGGGACTTGATAACAAGCGTTATTCTCCCCCTTGCCCCTTGTGGGAGAAGGGGGGAGGCTATGAACTTCGACTTCTCAAACGGCTTCTAAAGAAATCTCACCACGAAGGAAGTAAAAAAGTAATGAAGCTAACTTCTCGTCTTCTCTCTTCGTGATTCGGAATCCATGTCAACTTGCCCACAATCACATAACAAAAGCATTTGAACCCCCTTCTGTTCCAGCGTATAATTGAGCATGGGGGGTAAGTTTCTTTATTCATCCTTCCCCCTGCCACCTGAATATCCTGATTATTGGTCCGCCCAATGGTGAGGCTCCATCGCCTCCCGTGCCGATTTATACGCGGAAACGCCACTGCGCGAACCGGGGAGTCCATCATCGTGTCTGCTGAATTTCTCTCACGAATCGTGGGAATGATTTTCTTTACCTTTGTGGGAGCGCGTATCGGGGTTGATGCTGCGCAAACGCTTAACGTTCCCGAAGCGGAGCAAGCCTTCTGGCTGACCTTCGCGTTGCTTGGCTTGCTGTTTGGCCTCATTGTCACCCCGTGGATTACGGTGCGCCCGGTGCGGGGCATCAGTTCCGTTATCAAAGAAATGCCCATTGAAACCCTGTTCATGGCCCTGATCGGGGCGTTCGTCGGGTTGTCGATTGCGTTGCTACTGGCGTATCCGCTGGGATTGCTTGGCTCGCCACTGGATAACATCGCGCCACCTGTGGTTTCGATATTGTTCGGTTATCTGGGTGTGACGATCTTCAGTGTGCGCTCGCGAGAAATCTGGGAGTTATTCGGGGAGCGTCTGGGCGTGCAGGCGGGACGCCGTCTCGCTTCCGGTGATCGTCAGCTATTGCTGGATACAAGTGTATTGATTGACGGTCGCATCGTTGGCATTGCCAAAACCGGGTTCATCGGTGGTACGTTGCTGATTCCGCGCTTTGTGCTTAGCGAATTGCATCAGGTGGCGGATTCGTCCGATTCGCTGCGTCGCAATCGTGGTCGGCGCGGACTCATCAAGCTGAACGAGCTTCAGCGCAACAACGTGACCCCGGTCAAGATCATTGACGACGACATTGACGACATCGTGGAGGTAGATGATAAACTTGTCGCCCTTGCACAGCGCATGGACGCTGGACTGGTTACCAACGACTATCCGCTCAGTAAAGTTGCGGAGGGCCAGGGCGTGCTGGTATTGAACATCAACCTGCTGTCGAACGAGGTGCGCATCGTCCATATTCCGGGTGAAACCTTCGCCGTCCGCGTGATTCAAGATGGGACGGAGGACGGTCAGGGTGTAGGCTATCTGGAGGACGGTACGATGGTCGTCATCGAGAAGGGGCGGCGCTATATGGACCGTACTATCAACGTCGAAGTGACCAAGACCATCCAGCGCGAGGCGGGGCGCATCATCTTCGCTGTGCCAGAACGGTAGAAGATGCGGTGGTTGGGGCTGAGGTCTGAGTGTTCCCCCGGTGAATCGTGTATAAATCTCACAAATGACCTGTAGTTTAAGAAGATGATCTATACACGCTTTTTGGGTTCTGCGCTACAATGCAGGGCGATTTCACCGCGAACAGGACAAAGGACAATCATGGCACTGCGACTCTTCAACGTGCTTGGACGCGAAAAACAGGACTTCACGCCGATAGAAGAAGGACGTGTCGGGATGTATGTATGCGGCCCGACGGTTTACGATGCTTCGCACCTCGGTCACGCCAAGACTTATGTGTCGTTTGACACGATTGTGCGCTATCTACGGTATAGTGGTCTCGACGTGCTGTATGTGCAGAACATCACCGATGTGGGGCACTTGCTCGAAACAGGCGAGGATCGTGTTTTGCGCAAGGCGCAGCAATTGCAGGCGCGTCCCATGCAAATTGTGGAAACTTACGCCCGCGAGTACTTCGCGGATATGGACTCGCTGGGTGCGCAGCGCCCGGATATTTCGCCACGGGCCAGCGGTCACATTCCCGAACAGATTGAGATGACGCAGATGCTCATTGACGAAGGCCATGCTTACGAAGCCAACGGCAGCGTCTACTTTGATGTGACTTCTGCGCCGGATTATGGCAAACTGTCGAATCGCCGCATCGAATCACAGGAATCGGGTTCTCGTGAGGAGATTCGCACAGAGAAGCGCAATCCTGAAGATTTTGCGCTGTGGAAAAAGGCAGAGCCAGAACATATTCTGCGCTGGGATAGCCCGTGGGGAGAAGGCTTCCCCGGTTGGCATATCGAATGCTCCGCGATGGCGAAGAAGTATCTTGGCCCCACATTTGACATTCACGGCGGCGGCATCGACAACATCTTCCCGCACAATGAAAGCGAAATCGTGCAGAGCGAATGCGCCAATCACGCCGAATTCGCCAAGTATTGGATGCTGGTTGGTAGTCTGAATGTGCCTGATCCCTTTGAAGGGCACCCTGTGAAGATGAGCAAAAGCCTGGGCAACTTTGTGACGATCAAGGACGCGCTGGCGAAGTATCGCCCGGAAGTGATTCGTATGTTCGTGTACAGTGCGCACTACAGCAATCCCGTCACCTATAGCGAAGAGGCGATGGAGGGCGCGGCTGCCGGATGGGAACGCCTGTACAACGCCGTTCGCTTGACACGACAGGTCATGAATTCTGCCCCAGAAGGCGACGATGGCAACACATTTAACGAGCGTCTGGACAAAGCGAAAGCCGATTTTGTCACGGCGATGGACGACGATTTCAATATGCCGAAGGCGGTCGCCGGTTTGCAGGAACTGACCCGCGACGTAAACGCGCTGCTCAACGGTGATGCGACGGTCGGGCTGAATACGCTGCAAGCCATCGAAGCAACGTATAAAGAACTCGGCGGCGATGTGCTCGGCATTATCCCTGAAGCTGAAGTCGCTGCTGCGTCTGGCAATGGTGCGCGTGAAGCCGGACTCATCGAATTGCTGATTGACATGCGTGCCCGCGCCCGTGCTGACAAGAACTACGCAGAATCTGACCGCATCCGCGATGCACTGACCGAACTCGGCGTCGTGCTGGAAGATCGCGCAGACGGTACGATCTGGAAAGCGGACTAACGGGATGCCGGAGTATATTTACGGTCACTGGCCTGTGCTGGAAGCCTTGCGTGCAGGCCGCCGTGACATCGAAACACTGTTGCTGGCGGAACGGGTAGACGAAAAAGGTGTCGTCGGTGAGATTGTGAGCGCCGCCAAAGCACGTGGCGTGCGCATTAGCCGTACCCGCCGCGAGATCATGGACGACCTCGCCAACGGTGCGAACCATCAAAGCACGATTCTACGCGCCGGACCGTATCGCTACGCCCGCGATATAGACGATCTGCTGGAAGTGGCGACTGAACGCGGCGAACGCCCATTCTTGTTGCTGCTTGATCTGCTGAAAGACCCGCAAAACGTCGGCGCACTGCTGCGTGTGGCGGATTCTGTCGGCGTGCATGGCATCATCATGCAAGAGCGGCGCAGCGTCGGCGTGACACCTTCGGTCGTGAGTGCGTCATCCGGCGCGGTAGAGCATTTACAGGTCGTACAGGTGACCAATCTGGTCAACGCAATGAAAGACCTGAAAAAGCAGGATGTCTGGCTCGTCGGCCTCGACATGGGTGCAGAACTATCTCCGGTTGATCAGCCGGATTTAAACATGGCGATTGGTGTTGTTCTCGGCAGCGAGGGCGAGGGGATGCGCCGACTCGTCCGTGATACCTGTGATCTGTTGTTGACGCTGCCCATGCGCGGCAATGTTGATAGCCTCAACGTTGCTACAGTGGGATCGGTGGCACTGTACACGGCATGGCAGGCACGCGGCTGGGAAGGCTGGTCCAGAACATAGACTCAATCTGGACGTAAGGACGACATAGGGAGCGTCACGAACGCAATTTGTTGGTTTTTCTTCCTGGAATCTGTGTTGAACGCTGCAAGTGCTGCTACAATAAACGTGTTCTACCCGGAATAGGGCTTACTTTAACTGGTGGAGGTTCCCGACCATGACCAAAGAAATTATCAATGAAGCAACTGCCAAGATGAAATCCACGCTGTCCGTATTGGAGGACGACCTGCAAGGCATCCGCAGTGGACGTGCCAGCACCGGCCTCGTCGAGCGGTTGATGGTCGAATACTACGGGCAAGAGATGGAACTGCGACAACTTGCCAGCATTTCCACGCCAGAAGCGATGCAGATTCTCATTCGCCCCTTTGACCCCGGCGCGGTAAAGGCCATCGAGAAGGCGATTCAGACCTCGGACGTAGGCATCAATCCGAATGTGGACGGTCAGCAGATTCGCCTGAACATGCCGCCCTTAACGGGCGAGCGCCGTCAGGACTTGGTGAAGGTGCTGCACAAGCGGCTTGAGGATGCGCGGGTGTCGATTCGCAATATTCGCCGCAGCGCCAACAACGACATCGGCAAGCAGGAAAAAAGCAAGGAAATCTCTGAGAACGAAGCGAGAATAGGCGAGGATCGCATCCAGAAGTTGACTGACGAATACGTCGGCAAGATTGACGATCTTGGCAAATCGAAGGAATCGGAAATCCTCGAAGTCTAAGCTGCACGAAGTTGTGGTGTGTTTTTGCACACACTGTTTGCGGTAAGACACGACGCTAAAAGAGGCGATGCTCTATGACTTTGAACCGGCGAGAAAACGCTCAGACCAAACAATACAACCTGCCGGAAAGCGTCCCCGCGCACATCGCAATCATCATGGACGGCAATGGGCGCTGGGCCAAGTCTCGCGGGTTACCGCGTACCGAAGGTCACCGTCAGGGGAAAGAAAACCTGCGACGCATCCTTGAGGCGTGCGTGGAATTCGGCGTTGAGGTGTTGACCATCTACGCCTTCTCGACGGAAAACTGGACGCGCCCGCCGCAAGAAGTCAGCGTGTTGATGTCGATTCTCAATCTGGTGCTGGATCAGGAAGTGGAGAAGTTGCACAAGGAGGGCGTGCAGGTGCGGCACATCGGCAAAATGGATGGCGTGCCGAAGAAGCTCCAGCGCAAGATCGTCAAAGCCTGCGAGTACACCAAAGACAACGACACGCTGATCCTCAACGTCGCCTTCAACTATGGCGGGCGCGACGAGATCGTCAACGCGGTGCGCAGCATTGTCGCAGAAGGCGTCCCGGCGGATGAAATCACCGAGAATGTGTTGAGCGACCACATGTATACGGGCGATCTGCCGGACCCGGATTTGATCGTCCGCACGAGTGGGGAGTTCCGCATCAGCAACTTTTTGATCTGGCAGGGCGCGTACTCAGAATACTACACGACGCCCGTCTACTGGCCCGATTTCAACAAAGACGAACTTTTCAAGGCCATTACGGAGTACAGTCATCGCCGCCGCCGCTTCGGGAAGACCGACGAGCAAATCGGCAAGGGGTGATGAAAATCCTCAGCACACTATTGGATGTGTTTCATCTATTTTGAAGGTGACGTGCCTAAAATAGTGAGTATATTTACCAATTCATTCCGCAAAGGACAGACACTATGACTCATGATAAAGGTCCACGCCTGCCGGAAGATAACGATGAATCGCGCAATCTGGATGAAAGCGAACTGCGAGATCAGGCCGATTATCTAAAAGCAATTGGCGATGAGGAAACCGGCGATCAGATCGTTGAAGAAGGGTTGGAAGAATACGGCTTTGATAAACTGGATGACAGCCACTTTGAGAGTGAGCCGACGGCAGCATCTGATAACCCTGATTGGATGACCGAGGAAGCGCTCAAACGGGCGAATGCGGATTTTCCCCACAATCGCAACCCGGATGATATGTACTCGGATGATCAGGACAGCGCTGAACCTGAAGCGGATGAGGATCAATAAAGATCATCCTTGTCGCTAGCGATTACCACCCCGCATTAGAAGGCCGGAGAGCAAATCGGCGGGGGCGGTAGTAGGCACAGATACGAATCACGGAGATGAAAAGAACTTTCATTGTGAAACTTGTGTTTCTCTCTTCGTGGTTCTTCGATATATCCGAATTGTTGACTTACCCACAGTACCTGTTAGTAGCAACCCACCCCGAAACACAGTACACTTTATGCAGTCAACCCGATAACACGTAAGTTGTGAGTTTAGACAAGG
>DAOTXA010000269.1:0-2772 GCA_034435595.1 Anaerolineae bacterium
CCACGCCAGGTATAGATACAGACTGAACGATAGTCCCCATCGCCACCCTGCCAATTGTTGCGATAAGACCGCAGCCATGTCAGCGAAGTATCCGAATTGAAGGTGTATGTCTCTGCCCAGATGTTCACAGCAGGGTCATTATTAGGCGCACGCGCCGCCGAATGTTCAGCAGGTGTGGCACCAAAAATACCCGGCGCGATCTCTTGTGCGCTGCCCAGGGTGTTGGTCGTCTCATCATATACGAACTCGCTAATCCTGCTGAATCCTACCTGAACATTCAACGCACAGGCAGATGTACCGTGCGAACTAGAAAGTAGGGTATCTTCCACTGTGAGAATACTGTCTAAGGTGATACGCCACTGTCCGCTGCGCGGGGTGATGCCTGACCGCGCAGCGGCTATGAAGTCCTCCAACGGGACACTTTCATCAACTTGCTCAACGACAACCTGATTCGGTGTCAAATCAAGAACACCCGTTAGTAGATTCAACTGTGAGGTCTCGTAGTAAGTCACCTCTGTAGGTTCCGCGTCAGGACTCCGCCCATCTTCGGTGAGTGGCACGGTAGTTTGCGTACCTGCTGGCACAAATTGTTCTGAATTCTGAGCGCCAACGGTCGCTGCTCCGTCTAACACGGCAACTGTGAGTGCGTTATCCACCACAGTGACGAAAGCCGTTGCGCCAATACTGATACGAACTTCATTAACAATGAAATCGATGGTGCCCGCATCCGCCGGGGTTTGTAGCAAAATGCCATCAGGCAGGTTATCGGCACAATCACTTGTTGTCGTTTCATCATTCGACAGGTAAAAGCTCTGCATCGGGCCTAAAAACGGTGCTGAGAAGTCCACTTCGGGCAGACTCATGCGTTCACTATCCCCATCGACGGTGATGGCACCAATCCATGCCTGAATGCCATTCCAGCGGACACGTAACCAATCACCGCTTTGACTCCGTCCGTAAGCAGTCAGCGTGGTGCCCGCCTCAAGCGCATCAATAATATTCAAATCGGTAGAGGAGTCCGGTGTGCGGCGAATTCGTGTCCGTGAATTCGTAATCACATCAATGGTATCGCTGGTGACGGCGTTTTCAACGGCGACATTGCCAAACAAGACAGCAGTCACATTATCTTCTGCTTCGTCGGGCAAGGAGGCACGCAACTGCATTAACGAAATGCCATAGTCCCCATTCGCTAAGTCACCACTCAACTGCATAGATGCCATATCTGCGACGTTGGCGATGTCTCCAACACTATCAAAAGTGAAGTCTTGCACATCGGGTGCAGGTTCGGTAGCAATACCAACGCTGCCGTAGCAGACCTGGTTGGGACCCAGTCCGTCACAGTTTTGCGATGCTGTTTCAATAGCTGTCTGTATGATTGCTTCGCAGGTTTCCTGAGCAGTAGTGGTAGAAAAAACAAGTAGAAAAGCGAAAACTAAACTAGAAAGATACTTCATCGAATTTTCATTCCTCCTAAAAACAAGGTTAGTTCAAAGTACTGAAATGCAGGTGCATCATTCGTATTGTAATTGAATACTTTTGAAATCACTGTTTAGGATGTTGTATAAGGTGTATCTCAAGTTAGTGCGTTTTGGCCCTCACCCCCAGCCCCTCTCCCCAACGCTTCGCTGGGAGAGGGGAGTCTCGTTGAGCGGAAAAGTCCCTCTCCTGGGGGAGAGGGATACAGGGTGAGGGCCAGAAAACGAACAATTCACGGACTTCTCAAATGGCTTCTTAATCCGGCAGGCGGTCATCACTCAAAGCCCAACCCGCTTTGAGTCGGGCTTCGGTCTCGTCCCAGGTGCGGATTCCGCTGGTGGAATCTGCTGCTTCCACATTGCAGCTCCCCACCGCACAGGCCATACGCAGGCAGTCTTCTGGACTCATCCCGCGCAGCATCGCCGCCAGGAACCCGGCGTAGGCGGCATCGCCCGCGCCCGTCGTCCCGACCACCTCAACATCAAAGGCCGGTTGGTAGATTTCGACTCCGGCCCAGGCTGCCGGGTCCAGGTCCAATACCTTGAGGATCGCCAGGCGTTCCGGATCAGGATGCGATTTGAGATACATGCCATAGGCACCGAGCTTGAATCCGAGTATGCCAGCGCCCATCGCGATGACCTCATCGGCCAGTTCCGATAGATAGGAGCGCGTCAGCTTGTGCAGGATGTCGCCGCCCCAACGCTCGTAATCATCGCGGCGCAGCATAAAGAGCATCTCTTCGACACTCGGCATGAACAGGTCCGTCAGGGGCAGTGTGGTTTCGATCCACGCCCGCCAATCTACCTGACCGCTCGGTCCGTTGGGATCGGGCATCGCCATGTCCATTGAGGTGAGTACGCCCTGTTCCTTGACCTGTTTGAAGATCTTTTGCAGTTCTTCGCCCTTATTCTGATACAGACGCGGCAGCAGCGGCGGGTAGCCCAGATGGAAGATCTTCGCGTCGTCCACGCGATCATAGGCGACGTGTTCCGCGCCGAAATTGGCGTTGGTGCCGGTGCAATGCAGGAAGGTCCGGTCACGGTTTTGCGGCGAGAGGATGACGGAGTAAGAGCTGTTGCCGCCCGGCTGTAACGCGATTAGTTCCGCCAGACGCGGGTCGCGGTCGCGCAAAAAGGCGATAATCACCCGCCCTAACAGATCGTCGCCGACGGTCGCCATGATGCCGGTCTTCGCGCCCAGGCGATGCAGCGCCAGCCCGGTATTGGAGACCACGCCGCCGGTCGAAATCCCGATAGGGCCGGTTTCCAGCAGGCGTCCGGGTGTGGTCATACCCTC
>DAOTXA010000270.1:0-6567 GCA_034435595.1 Anaerolineae bacterium
ACCCGAATACAGTGATCCGGTTTTATCTGCGAACAGTATTTGCTCAGTGTCGAAGGTATAGGGTCCGGTCAACGAATCCGCCGTCAGATAGAATGTCCCCGTCGTCAGATCGTCTGCGAACCGGTCGCGCCGCGCATGGGCATATTCACTAATCGGGCAGCAAAACACAAGATAATAGCGTCCGTTGATAGGGACGATTTGCGGCACTTCCAGATGACCGAATTCTCCAACGGGCGAAACCGGCTCCTGGACTGTCCATGCCAGCAAGTCGGGCGAAGTCGCATGACCGATAACGCCGCGTGCATCCGCCGGACCGTGATTGGCCCGCGCCGTGATAAAGGCATGAAATAGGTCACTTTCCTCATCATGATAGATAAAGGGATCGCGCCATGCTTGATCGTGCCATAGATCGCGGTCGAGCAGTTCATACCATTGCGGGTCGGCTTCGATGAGTGGCGCAGCGCCGTATCTGGTCCATGTTAGCAGATCAGGCGAGGTCGCCATGCCGATGCGCTGGACGAGTCCCTCATCCGCCTCGCTGGACCCAGTATAAAACATGTACCATGTTCCCGCGTGCTGGATGATCGAGCCTGTCCATGTGGTTTTATCGTCCCAGCGTGGACCCGGCCCCGGTTTCAGAGCGTCGGGCAAAATCTCCCAGTTGCGTAAATCCTGCGATACCGCATGGCCTATCGACACATTCCAGTGGCGCAACATCTGGTCGCCGAGGCTGCGATCTGCCTGTAAGTAGAAGATATGATAATCAATGCCATCTTGCGCCAACCAGAAATCCCATAGCCATTTTCCGGGAACTACCAGAGCCATATTAAAATCCGCCAATAGTTGCCAATAAATTTGTTCAAGACTGGGGCGACACCGCACGCCGCCCCATTTAAGTACGTAATGTACGTTCTAGCGATTGCCTAGCCTTTTACACCTGCCGAGGCTACGCTTTGCACAAACCACTTCTGGAAGAAGAGGAATACCATCAATACCGGGATGGTCGCCAGTGATGCGAAGGCCATGATATCCCCCCATTGGCGGGGAGCCTGCCCGAAAAAGACCTGCATGGCGACGGGCAGCGGTTGAATTTCCAGACCGGCAGACGCCGTAGACATTAGCGGCCACAGGTACGCGCCCCAGTAGGTGAGGAACTGGAGAATCGCCACTGTCGCAAATACCGGGCGTGCCAGTGGCACGATGATGCGGGCGTAGATAACAAATGTGCTTGCCCCATCTACGCGGGCAGCCTCGTCAAAGTCCTTCGGAATGTCGATGAAGAACTGGTAAAACAGGAAAATCGAGAAGGCATCTGCCATAAAGGGGATAATCTGCACATGATACGTGTTCAACCAGCCCATATCGCCGAACCAGGGCAGATCACGCACCATCAGTAACAGCGGCACGGCAATCGACTCAAACGGAATGATAATGATGGCAATCACGATACCAATCAACAGCTTACGACCGGGTATTTTGAGCCGTGCCAGCGCAAATGCCGCCATACTGTTGATGAACAATCCCCCGGCGACGATGGTTGTAGTGATGAACACAGTGTTGAAGAAGATGCGTTCAAAGGGCAAACGCTCGAACAGACCGGGGTTCGCGCCGACAGAGGGCGAGCAATCACTGCCTTCTTGATCGTAATCGGCGCAGGAGTAATTGGAAGTCGTAAATTCACGCGGTACAAAAGCGTTAAGGTTTTGCATATCTGCGCTGATGATATTATCCGGTTTAAACGAGGATACGACCATCACCACCACAGGGAACAGAAAGAACAGCGCCAGAAATGTCATCAGTGCATAATCGGCGGTCGTCCACAAAAGTTTACGCGTCCGCGCACGTTGGGCTAGCTTGCGGGCTTCGCTTTTTTGATCGGTCATTGTCGTTGCAGCCATGATCGTCTCCTAGTCCTGATCGGGGGTCAGAATGCGGCGCTGAAGCAGTGAGATCATCAGCACAATAATCACGAATACAACGGCAATCGCGGCAGCGTATCCCACCCGCTGAGAACCGCGAAAACCCTCGTTAACCATGTGCAGAACCGGGGTAATCGTCGCATTGTCGGGTCCACCACGCCCGAAGGTCATCACATCGACCTGCACGAACAGCTTAAACGCCAGAATCGTGGTGCTGATGGCTACAAACAGCGTCGTATTGCGCAAGCTGGGCAGCGTGATATGGCGAAACTGTTCAAGGCGGTTGGCCCCGTCAAGGCTGCTGGCCTCGTACAGGGCTTCGGGGATTTGCTGCAACCCCGCCAGAAAGATAATCATCTGAAAGCCGACACCCTGCCAGATTGACATGATGATGATGGCGGGCAAGGCTTGCGTAGAACTTTCCAACCAGTCGAATGGACCAAGCCCCACCGCACCAAAAAAGGTGTTGATAAGCCCTTCTTGCGGGTTGTACAAAAAGAACCACAGCACCGATACAATCGCCATCGACGTAACGACCGGACTAAAGTAAATCGTGCGGAAGGCTTCGTTAAACGGTAGCTTCTGGTTGACCAGCATCGCCAGACCCAGCGCGAAACTCGTCTGCACCGGAACCGCAATCACGACGAACAGGAAGATGTTAAACAGCGAGCGGTAAAACGACGCATCCCCTGCGCCCACAAGATAGCGCGTGCCGAACAGGTTGATATTCACCAGTTCTTCAAGACCAGCGGGCCGCAGATACGTCCGCGAGCGCTCGAATTCGGTTTCGCCCTCGTCGTTAACGATCTTTTCGACCTCAAAGATTTGCAGCTTCAACAAGTTTTCGTAGTTCTCAAAACCAACATCATCGGCGGCGACCTGCCGCGTGATCTGCTCACCCGTTTCTTCGTCCGTGATGGTTTCAAGACGGGGCACAAGCGGCTGATCGGTAAAACTCAGTTGGATGGCGGAAAAAAACGGAACCAGCAAAAAGAGAGTAAGTAAAATTCCGGCAGGGGCCAGCATTAAGTACCCGGAGACGATCTCCTGCCGCCGCATGGTACGCTGACCATTCTGTGCTTGAGCAAGCATGGTGATACTCCAAATCAAAATTTAGCTGTGGGGAGAAAGGGGCGAGGGTGATCTCGCCCCGTATCGTGATGACGAACTAGCCGATTTCGTAGCCGTCGTTTTCTTCAATATCGCGTTCGATGGCATCAACAGCTTCGTCCAGTGCGTCCTGCACGTCTGCACCACCTGCGATTTCATCAATGGCTTTAGCGAATTCTGATGTGATGACCGGGTATGCCGGGGTGATGGGGCGCGGCACAGCCACACCTTCGCTCAACTGCTGCACATAGATGTTAAGCGGGCCGCCTTCGGCGAAGCGCTCGTCACCTTCCAACACACTGATGCGGCTGGGAACAGCACCGTTAGCATCGGTCATGATGGTCATTTGCTCCGGTTGAAGCATGAACTCAAGCAGCGCCCACGCGCCGTCGGGGTTCTCGCACTGGCTGGTGATACCCCAGTTCCACGAACCCATACCGGTCGCCGAACCGTTGCCAAAGTCAGGCATCGGGATCAAAACCAGGTCTTCGCCCAGGGCTTCCTGGTAGCGATTGAATTCCCAGTGACCGACCCAGCTAAGTGCCGATTTGCCTTCAATGAAGAGGTTGTCATCGGACGGTGTAGCGGTCGCATAGCCTTCTTCAAACATGCTCTGGAACCATTCCATAGCGGCAACGGCTGCTTCACCATTCAGTACGTCTTCGGCGGTCAGATAGTCTTCGCGGTTGATCAGGTCGCCGCCAAAGCTCTGGACGATAGGTGCGAAACCATAGCTGAACCATTCGCCCTGACCGTAGTTCATCTTGAAGTCAAGCGCGTATTCAACCCCTTCGAGGGCTTGCAGGGCTTCGATAGCAGCGTTGAATTCTTCAAAGGTCCATGCATCTTCGATACCAGTCGGGATGCGCACACCGGCTTCTTCGAGTTGTGAGCGATTGGCCCAAATAGCCAGACCACTGTCAAACACACCCAGGCTATAAAGCTGGTCGTTGTATGTGCCCTGGTCAACAATGGACGGCAGAATGTCAGAGATCAAATCTTCTGAAACATAGTCGTCAATTGGGGTTAGATAGCCGCGCCATGCGAAGCTGTAGAGGGTCGGACCGTCAAAGTCCAGCAGACACGCCAGGTCGCCAGAGAGGGCGGCGGCATTCACGGCATCGGTGTAAGAGCCTTCCGGCAGTTCAGTCGGAACGGCAACGTATTCATCCTGTGACTCGTTGAAATTGGTCAAAATCTGGTCGAGCGCGTCCCGCTCTTCACCGCGACCACTGTGGAAAAACAGGGTAATTTCGGTGGCATCCTGCGCGACGGCAGGAACAGCAAAGGCAGCCAGCAAAAGGGCTGCAACGATCAAAAATCCAATACGACGCATGGGTAAGATTCTCCTTCAACAGATATTTATGCAATAAACTGAAACGGTATCCAATACTCTTTTCGATAGCATCCCTTTCTACGTGGTCGCCATCTGGAATCGATTCCAATTGGAATCGATTCCAGTATAACGGAAAAGATAGCGACTGTCAAATTTTGATAGCTTGCTTCCGGTGCGATTGCATCAAGGAGAATAACGTGTGTCTGCAAGCCCCTCTCCCCAACGTGAGAGAAGGATTTAGGGTGAGGGGGCGTTTTCAAATAGCTTCTAAAGCAATTCGGCTAGAACCAGTGTATTTACAGGTTCATAGGGGGGAAAATATTCCCTGATGCACGTAGGATCAGGTTTCCGGGCAAAATCATTTGCTGAATGGGAAGTTCAGGGTGACTGATGCGTTCGATCAGCAAATTCGCGGCCTGCCTGCCGAGTTCTACGGGATTTGCGGCGACCGTCGCCAGCGGCGGATTCCATAATGACGCCTCGCTCACATCGTCGAACCCGATCACGGCGAAGTCGCGCCCCGGTTCAATGCCAGCAGCACGCAAACCAAGCATCGCCCCGAATGCAACCACATCGTTGTAACACAGGGCCGCAGTCGGCGGATCAGTCAATGCGAGCAAAGATGTTGCTGCCGCATAGCCGCCCTCGCGTGATACGTTCGCGGTGATGTTCAGTGCCGGGTCTGCATAAATATCATGTGTGGCGAGCACACGTCTATATCCAGCGACACGATCCTGACGCGCCGACGAATCTACATTGCCGCCGATAAACGCGATGCGCCTGTGCCCGCACTGCACCAGGTGCTCAACAGCCTCCCTTGCACCGCGTTCATTATCAATCCCCACATAGTCGACCGCGACATCTGGTAGATAGCGTGCCACCAGCACCAACGGTATGTGTTCTCGCAAATTGTTGAGCAGGGTCGCTGATGTCCCCACCGCCGGGACCAGAATTGCGCCGTCCACATCGCGCTGACGCATCGTTCTCATTAATCTCTCCTGGTGGTCGAGACGGTCGAGCGTCGTCCCCAGCAGCAGACTATACCCCTGTGCTTGCAGCGATTCCTCAATGCCTGCGGTGAGTTCAGCATAAAAGGGATTGGCGATGTCTACGATCACAAGGCCGATGGTGTACGAGCGATTCGTGCGCAAACTGGCGGCACGCTGGTTGTAGACATAACCGAGTTCATCCATAGCCGCCAGTACGCGCTGGCGTGTCGCGTCAGAGATGCGCGGATTGTCGTTCAACACGAAGGACACAGTCGTAATCGACACACCCGCCCGCGCCGCGACTTCATGCAGTGTGATTTTTTGTGATGGCATGGTGCTTGCCCCTGTTTGGTAGAGCTAGATCATACCGCGTTGGCGCGATCTTGTCCCTATGATCTTGACATTCTACTATCAATCCGGCAAACTGCGTAAAACGTTTTACATAAACTCTGTGCCATTAGGAAGCGGTCATTTTATGAGCCGATCTAAAGTCATTTCTTTAACAGAAGCAGCACGCTTGATACCGGATAATGCGGTATTGAGCGTCAGTTCGTCCAGCGCACTTGGCTGCCCGGATGCAACCCTGCGTGCCATTGGTGAGCGTTTTGAGGCGGAAGGTCATCCGCAGCAGATCACCAGCATCCACCCCATCGCCGCCGGGGATATGTACGGCGTTGATGGCATCGATTACATTGCGCAACCCGGCCTGCTCAAGCGTGTGCTGGCGGGGTCGTTCCCCAGCGGACCATCATCTATGGAATCGCCGCGTATCTGGAAGATGATTATCGGCGACGAGGTCGAAGCATATAACATCCCCAGCGGCATTTTGTATCATATGCACCGCGAGGCCGCTGCCAAACGACCTGGTGTGCTGACGAAAGTCGGATGGGATACTTATGTCGATCCCCGGCGCACAGGGGGGCGCATGAACGCCGCCACCACCGAAGACGTGGTCAAGGTCGTGGAATTCGACGGCGACGAGTGGCTGTACTTCAAGTCAATCCCGGTGGATGTAGCAATTGTGCGCGGCACTTCTGCGGATGAAAACGGCAACGTCTCAATGGAACATGAGGGCGCGTATCTGGGCGGCGTCGATCAAGCGCTCGCGGCACGCAACAACGGCGGGGTCGTCATCGCACAGGTCAAGCGCGTCGTCGAAAACGGCAGCATCCCCGCGCAGAATGTCCGCATCCCCGGTACGCTGGTCGATTAC
>DAOTXA010000271.1:0-3227 GCA_034435595.1 Anaerolineae bacterium
ATTTTTCCTGTTTCTTCCCGCTTGCGTCGTTGATTCTTATCAGCATCGTTTTGAGTGTGATCCTGAATATCGTTATCCGTCTGTTCAACCGCTAATTCACGCCAATTTCTATGCATATTGACGAATTCAACTACGATCTACCCGAATCCTTCATCGCGCAGGAACCACTATATCCCCGCGACTCATCCAAACTGATGCATCTGAATCACCAGACCGGGGACATTTCGCATCACATTTTCCGCGATGTCGGCGAATTTCTGCGCCCCCGCGACGTACTGGTCATGAACGACACCCGCGTTATCCCGGCCCGCATCCCCGCCAAACGTGCAGACACCGGCGGCAAAATGGAACTATTGCTCCTGCGCGATCTGGGCGACAATCGCTGGCAAACGCTCATCGGCGGCAAACGTGCGCCGACCGGTACACAAATCGCCTTTGACGGCTCCGAAATTCGCGCCGAAGTCATCGCTGAGGAAGATGGTGCGCAGCGCATCGTAGAATTTTCCGCAACCGTTAACGATCTACTGTCCAGCATCGGGCAAACGCCCCTGCCCCCCTACATCCATACTCGACTCGACGACGACGAACGCTACCAGACCGTCTACAGCCACAAGGAAGGCTCCGCCGCCGCACCCACCGCCGGATTACACTTTACACCGGAACTCCTGACCGATTTAAAGGAGAAGGGCATTCACTTCGCCTATTGCACCCTGCATATCGGCCTGGATACGTTTCAACCCGTCCGCGTGACCAACATCACCGACCACCACATCCATAGCGAATACGCGGAACTCTCATCCAAGAACGCCAACATCATCAATGCGGCAAAGCGCGAGGGCGGACGCATCATTGCCGTAGGAACCACGACCGCCCGCACACTCGAATCTGCCGCGATTTTGAGCGCTGGCGGTGATCCCGCTGATAGCGACAATGCCGGACTTCCACCTGCCGACCGTCCGGTCACCCCCTTTGCGCAGGATACGCGCCTCTACATCTATCCCGGCTATACTTGGCGTGCCATCGACGGCCTTATCACCAATTTTCACCTGCCTAAATCTACCCTGTTGATGATGATTAGCAGTTTTTCATCCCGCCAGCATATCCTCAACGCTTACGAAATTGCCAAAGCGAACCAATACCGCTTCTTCTCCTTCGGAGATGCCATGCTGATTCTTTAAATCCACACACGCAAGTGAGATAGCGTTGATCCCCCCTCTGCGCTATACTGGAAATCACGTTTAGCTGTGATCCTTATTACGGAAATCCATCCGGCGGGGGCCTCATGAGACGACCCATCCAATTACTACGCTTGACCATTCTGCTACTGGCCTGTGTTCTGCTTACCTTGAGCATGTTCCCGGTGACTGCACAGGATAACCTGCTAGAGAATCCTGGTTTTGAAGACCCATATGAAGAAGTGGACGGCACACCACCGCGCACTGTCGCCGAAGGGTGGACGCCCTGGCACATCTCGCGTGAGGATACTCAGCCCTCCTACGAAAATGTCCAGCCAGAATACGACCAGACCGCGCCGGATACGACTCGTATCCGCGAAGGCGACAATGCACAGAACATTTTCACCAGCTTCTTCACATTTGACGGCGGCGTCTTCCAGAACGTGACCGAGGGCATTGAGTCTGGTACTGAATACCGCTTCAGTGTATATGCTTACGTCTGGTCCTCCACGCTGGGTGACCCGGAAGTTAGTGAAATCCCCGGTGGCGTACTGGTTCAGGCAGGCATTGACCCGACAGGCGGAACGGACGCGACGAGCGACGATATTGAATGGTCTTCTCTAGCCGCTTTCGGTCAGTACGATAGTTATCGCCAGTATGCAGTGCGAGCAACTTCCGCAGGCGACAACATCACCGTATTCGTGCGCATCACCATCGACGATGCCGTGCCGGATACAAGCGTCTGGCTAGATGAAGCCGTTCTCGAAATCAGCACTGATGGCGGCGAAACCGATGGGACCGCTGTCCCTGAGGCCACCAATACGGATGTCGCCGAACCGACCAATACTGACGTACCTGCACCCACAGCGACAGATGAACCGCCGCCCACTGTGGTTGTAGTTGTCCCGTCTGAGACATCGGTTCCGGTGGCGACCAACACGGACGCTCCTGCGCCAACCGCGACAACTGAACCAATTCTGACCGCGACATTACCGGGCATTGATCCTACGTCAACAGTCGAAGCCGTCCAAACATCAACCCCATTGCCCAGTGCGACACCGGAACCCACTTCGACGATTACACCATTCCCAACATGGACGCCTACATTGGTGCAGCCGACAGCAACAGTTGAACCACCAACGGCGACGCCTGAACCGCCGACAGCGACACCCGAACCGCCCACGGCGACGCCAGAACTGCCAACGGCGACACTCGAACCGCCGACAGCGACGCCCGAACTGCCGACAGCGACACCCGAACCGCCGACCTTCACGCCGGAACCGGTTGATCCCACGCCGACAATCGAAGTCGTAGCTCCCGCGACCTTTACGGCAGTGCCGACGTTGACTCCGTTTGTACCGACCGATGCGCCATTACCAACCGCAACACCTACTGTCAACACAGTCCTTGACGGGCTTCCGGCGCGTGTGCTCCATGAAATCCGTCGTGGCGAAACTGTGCAGCAAATCGCCGATCTATATGGCAGTACCACCGACGCCATCATCGCAGAAAACGGTCTGCGAAGTGACGGCTTGATTATCGCTGGGGATACGTTAAGTGTCCCGATTGCCATACCCGCCGCCGGGACAATAATCCCCAATGTCACGATTCCACCGCCCACTGCAACCAACACACCCATCGTGACCAATACCCCGGTTCCGCCAGCGGAAACCACTTACATAGTGCAAGCCGGAGACACGCTGTTCTCCATCGCGGCTCGCTTCAATACGACCGTCGCCGCCATCGTCCAGCGCAACGGAATCGTCAATCCGAATCTCATTTCAGTCGGGCAATTCCTTGTTATTCCCGGCGCGAGCGCAAACAATCCGGTTCCACCACAGGCCGGACCAACGACCTATGTAGTGAGACCCGGCGACAATCTCTATCGCATTTCACTGCGATTCGGTGTCTCAATGCTGGAAATCGCGCAGGCCAACGGTATCTTTAATGTCAATCGAATCTTTGCCGGACAGGTGCTCGTCATTCCATGAGCGCAAAATGGCGAATTCTCCGCAACAAAGAAACGGGCGCGGTCATCCTTGACCGCGTCCG
>DAOTXA010000272.1:0-32153 GCA_034435595.1 Anaerolineae bacterium
AGAGATTCAGCATCATCTTCCTGAGTGGCGACATTGACCCCTTCATTCACGTCAGCGTTGATTGCACGCCAGGGTTCGCCAGTGGTAAACCCCGCCCCATCACTGTCATCCCACTGCATTGGCGTGCGAATATCGGGATCAGGCTTGACGCCGGTCATGCCAATTTCTTCGCCATAGTAGATAAACGGCACGCCGGGAATCGTCAGATATATGGATGCAGCCACCTTTGCCGCCCCGACATCTCCACGCACACTATTCATCACACGATTCTGGTCATGGTTGGTCAGGAACGTACCATATTGACCATTGGTGAATAATTCGATAGTCCGCTCATGAGCACTGCGAACGGGGCTGGCAATTCCAAATGCCGCACCACGAACGATGCCCACTGCCAGATCGAATTCAAACGCGATATCGACACGGTCAGGCACATATGGCGCAACCTGCACAGTATCCAACCAAGCCTCACCAACGACCAGCGCATCCGGGTTCACCGACTTCACAAAGTCCAGATAGTCTTCCAACCATTGCAATGTCGGGATCGAATTTTGCTGAATTTCACCGTCCTCGACAATGTGTTTGATCGCATCTAGCCGGAAGCCGTCAACACCGACTTCTTCGAGCCAGAAGCGGGAAATATCGTACATTTCCTGCGTGACAGCTTCCGTCGCATAGTTAAAATCAGGCATCCCCGACCAGAACACACCATAGTAGTAGCGTTCGCCATCAGGGTGCCACACCAACTGACTATCAGGCCCACGGTAACCAGGATTTTCATCGGCAAATACATACCAATCCGCAAATTCCGAATTCGGGTCCTCAGAAGCAGCCACGAACCAGGGGTGTTCCACCGACGAATGATTGACCACCAGGTCCATAATCACCGCAATACCACGCGAGCGTGCTTCCGCCAAAAATTGCTGAAAGTCCTCCATCGTGCCATATTCGGGGTTGATAGCGCGATAGTCGACTACGTCATAGCCGTGATAGCTCGGTGACGGATTGATCGGCATCAGCCAAATCCCCGTAATTCCCAGATCATCAGTAGTCTCTGGATCACCATCATTCAGGTAATCAAGACGCTCGATAATCCCTTGAAAATCGCCGATTCCGTCACCATCACTATCGTTAAAGCTGCGGACAAAAATCTCGTAGAAGACGCGGTCATTCCACCACGTATTCTCATTCGGATACTCGGTATTCTCCTGCGCAACTACGCCACCAACCAGCGCCGACGCAGCCAGCAAAAGCAATATCCAACGCAATTTTCGCATTCTAACATCAACTCCAAAATCCTGAACGTTAACAAGTTTTTGAACATGTCTTCGCAGCGAGTATAGCAAACCGCCATGGAAATAAAACAGGGCGATCTAATTAGATCGCCCTGAGAGATTTTGATCCCGCCATGCCGTGTGTTACTACGTTTTGAACCTGCTTTCGCAGGTGGGTGACTTTACCGGTCCGGTTGCGTCTTGGCTCAGGCCTATCACGCATACCACCGGACAGCAGTCCCCGTTGTGTGGGTGTTGGCTCAAAACACGTCGTAGCATCACGTACACAGCAGGTTATAGATCAGTTATAGCAGACGGAACGCGCTGCTGTAAAGGCCATTTGTCTCAATGATTCTGCATGATGACATCCGGCGATACAACAAGGTGACACTTAACCTGACTTATTCTTCGTCCGCGTCTTCTTCAACGGTCGTCTCGATGAATAGGTCTGCAAGCTGGCCCGGTTCCGGTGCCGAGGGAGCCTGTGCCATCGCGTCAGAACCCGTCTGCGTCTTCGGAAAGGCAATCACCTCGCGGATATTGGGCGCACCTGCGAAAAGCATCGAAAGCCGGTCAATGCCCCATGCGATACCACCATGCGGCGGCGTGCCATACTCAAACGCTTCCAGCATGTGACCGAACTGTTTCTGCGCATGTTCCATCGTCTGCCCGATGAGCGGGAAGATTTTCTCTTGAGTCTCTCGGCTGTGAATACGGATACTTCCGCCCGCGATCTCATACCCATTGCAAACAAGGTCATACTGCGAGCCGCGCATCGCACCGGGATCAGTGTCCAGCATGGGCAGGTCTTCCGGCATCGGCATCGTAAACATATGCTGCGACGGGTCCCAGCGCTTTTCCTCTTCGTCCCAATAGAACATCGGAAAGTCAATTACCCAGCACCAAGCTAGCGTATTCGGATCGGCAAGATTAAGCACTTCCGCCAGATGGCGCCGCAGCTTATCCACTGTCGCATAGACCACGTCGTCCACATCCGACGTAAACAACAGAATATCACCCGGTTCTGCCCCGGTCATCTCGAACAACTCAAGTTTCTGGTCAACGGTGAAGAACTTGCCAATCGGCCCTTTGACCTCACCCTCTTCTTCAAGCGGCAACGCCATCCACGCCAGACCTTTGGCTCCTGCTTCCGCCTTGACCATATCTTCTAGTGAAGCCATCAACTTCTTGAGTTTTTCGGTGCTCAGCAGTTTTTCCGGTTCGTCCTGATTACGATAAAGTCCCGGCGCACGTACAGCCTTGACCTTGCGCCCCTTCTCGACATTCTGCACAAACACACGAAAACCGCTCTTTCCAGCGAGTTCTGAGATGTCTATCGCTTCCAGACCGTAACGTAGATCAGGCTTATCTGAACCGTACTTCTCCATCGCTTCAGAATATGTCAAACGGGGGAACGGCCTGGCAAGCAGTTCATAATCAGGGACAATCGCATCGCACAATGCCAGTGCCAATCCCTCGTTCAACTGCATCACATCTTCGCGTTCGACAAAACTCAGTTCCATATCCAGCTGCGTAAACTCCGGCTGACGCTCACCACGCAGGTCCTCATCACGAAAACAGCGTGCAATCTGAAAGTACTTCTCGTACCCGGCAACCATCAACAACTGCTTCAACTGCTGCGGGCTTTGCGGCAAGGCATAGAACTTACCCGGTTGCAAACGGCTGGGTACCAGGAAGTCACGCGCACCTTCGGGCGTCGTCTTGAACAAAATCGGTGTCTCGATCTCGACGAAACTCTTCTCGTCCAGATAATCACGAATGAATTTTAGCGTCTTGTGCCGCGTGATAATGTTATGCTGCATTGTCGGACGCCGGAGATCGAGATACCGATACTTCATCCGCCGAAATTCGTCAGTGTTTTCCTCTTTGTTGATTGTGATCGCCGGAACCTTCGACGCATTCAAAATCTCTATCTTGTCGGCGACAACATCAATTTCGCCAGTTTCCAGTTCATCGTTCGCCGTTCCTTCCGGGCGAATGCGAACGCGCCCGGTGATCTGCAATACATATTCAGAGCGTGCATTGCTGGCAATCGCGTGTGCTTCCATCTGTTCGGATTCATCAGTAACAACCTGCGTGATTCCCCAGCGATCTCGCAAATCGATGAAGATCAATCCGCCCTGATCTCGGCGACGATTCACCCAACCTGCCAGGGTCACCGTCTGCCCGGCGTGCTCTTTGCGCAGTTCGCCACAGGTATGTGTCTTCATCATGGGGGCATTTACTCCTGATTGAGATGCTGTTTCTGGTTGGTAGTTGCAGCGAAGAAGGATAGCATGATCGTGTTAAGAAATAAAGACGCGGCACAGTAAGGCAGGCATCCTGTTTGATGTTCAACTGAATCATAGCAAGATTTCAGAATAAAAGGTCGTAGATAGACTGACTCACCGCGTTATTCCCTCGTAGTGCCTTCACAAACCATAATTTATACTGCCCCAACTGTGCTATAATGCCGCGCTATGTTGAACAATCACTTTACCTTTACCAAACGTCAGCTTGGGCTGCTACTCCTGATCGCAGGAATCGGCGCATTTATCGTCGTTCTGGCTGTAGACATCATCGACGCCGGACGCGAAGGCGGCATCGGCCCGGTACAACGCATGGCCATCGGCGGAACACTGGCGACAGCCCTGCTCGGCCTGTCGCTGCTATTTGCGGGAGATCATCCGGCCTGATGAGCGATCAAATCATGCAGCAGGACAAAGCCAATCCTGAAACTGACGTGAATCCACAGCACAACACTTTTCTAACGGCGAGTCGAGTGCTGATGTTGCTAGCCTTCGCTGTCTTGATGTTTTACTTCGCTGTGTACGCAGTTTACGCGATCAACCTCGTACAATTCCCATTCGATTATGATCAAGGTGAAGGTTTTGAGCTTGTCGATGTTTTGATGTTAAGTCAGGGTGAATGGCCTTATGCAGACATCGAAACATATCCATTTTACGGCAGCATTTACCCACCCGTATATCACATATTGCTCGTCCCATTTGCGTGGGTATTCGGCGCTGAATACTGGTACGGGCGTTTATTCAGCTTTGCCACAACATTGATCACCGCAACAGCAATCGGCATTGCCGTGTACCGGGACTCTAAACATCGCGCTGTCGCAGCTCTCGCCGGACTCGCCTATCTCGCCTCGCCAACGATTTATCATACCGGTCCCTTACTCCGCCAGCACATCGTCATGGTCGTGTTCGAGATGTTGGCTGTTCTTGTATTTGCCCGTGCGGTTGAAATTGAAGATCAGCAGCAGCGGCGAAGGCAATTTCTATGGGGATTTATGCTGTTGATTCTCGCAGGATATACCAAACAATTAGCGGCGTTCACTGCCGGATCAGTGCTGTTGTTTCTATTCATCCGCAACCCGCGACGGGCGATTGTTTGGGGTGCCGGATTCACCATCATCGGCGCAAGTATTTTCGCGTTCCTGACCCTTGCAACAGATGGGCACTGGTGGACACAAACCATCACAGCCAACGTCAAGGACTTCAGCCTTCAGCAGACGACAGGTCTGCTACGCCAATTCATCGCATTTCACGGCTTCTTGATTGTCCCAGCGGTGCTTGTCATCCTGCATGATCTTTATTTCGGGCGCATCTCGATTTACAGTGTGTGGTTCGTAGGTGTCACGGCCTTCAACGCGATGGCAGCGGGGACCTGGGGTGCGGGTGATAGCTACTACTCCACGTCAATCGCGGCAGTATGTGTACTGAGCGGTATTTTTGCAGGACGCACATTGAAGCATAGCTGGACCTTCATAGATAACACATACTCTCGATTACTGGTCAACCCGCTCAAGCCCGCATCGCCTTACCTTGCGGCTGCCGGAATGATTCTCATCCCAATCGTGTATCTCGGCTACGGACGCGCTGTGTTGCACATGCCAACCGAAACCCTGGTGTTTGCACAGATTGCGGATACCTTCGGCATTGAGGACAACACAGGCTATGGATTTCACGATCCTGATGCATATACGACCCACGCCTACGCCCGCATCGGTCACCTGACTACACAAGCCGACATTGATGCCGGAAACCAGATTGTCGAACTGATCCGTAAAATCCCGGACAATGTACCCGTACTCAGCGAAGAAGCCGCCTTCAGCCTCATCACCGACCGTGACGTGATAACCAATCCTGTTGTGTTAATGATTCTGGCGGACGCAGGCGCATTCGACAGCAGCGAACTTGTTTCCATGTTAGAAGCACAGGAATTCGGGCTAATCATACTTCGCGCCCGCTTTTATCCGCACGAAGTCAATCTCGCTATCTCCACCTATTATGAGATTGACGAAACTGTGCGGATGAACGGCTTTGATTATCAAATTCTTCGCCCGGTAAACGAATAAGCGGCTCACTATTTGTGAACCGCTTTGTAGAACTTAACTTATGGGCCTTATTTATCGACGGCGTCCCGGCGGGGGCGGATTGGAACCGAAACGGGAAATTCGCCGTGTGCTGTTGCCCAATCCCATCGGGCGGCGCTGCATGAGGAAGTCCTTATCGGCTGCCATCTGATTGACCAGACTATCAACTGATTGTTGCAGCAAGTCCAGCGTGACCTCTGTCTTGCGCTCATGCGCAGCCAGCATACGCGCCTGCAACGCCACCTCTCGCACAAATGCTCCCGGCTGATCAACCAAACGTGGAACGATTTCAGCGTGATTGTCACGCCAGTGATCGCTCATATAGTGACGCAGCATCGCTTCTGCCTGTGATTCATCCTGAATCGGCGGAATCACGAAAATTCGGTCCAAACGGCCCGGACGCTTGACAATACGTTCGTCAATCGCCTCAGGGTAATTCGTCGTCGCCAGCAACAGCGATCCCTGTGGATTGTTTGGCGACTCAACCCCGTCCAGCACGTTCAAAATACGCGCTTTGTCATCACCGCGCAGATACGCATCCAACTCCTCAACTACAAGCAGCGTCGGATATCGCGCCGCCGCCACTGCCTGAAACGCACGCTGAATCTTCTCAAATGACGCGCCGTCACGGTCGGAACCAGAGACATACACCACGATGCGCTTCTGGCTGATGGCCCGTTTCGCCAGCGCCGCACACAACATGGTCTTGCCAGTACCGGGAACACCTGCCAGCAACAATTTGCGAAATGGTGCGAGTTTCAATTGCTTATAAATCTCGACGCCTTCATCGAAGAATGCCTCGACATCTTCAAGAATCTGCTTCTTCAAATCCGGTTGCAGAATAACATCTTCCCAATCAACAGTCGGATCAAAAAAGGCGTCAGTGCCACCGATGATATATACGTCACGGCGACGGCGGATACGCGGACGAACCGCCCGTGCACACGCAAATTCAAAAGCAGCCCATGTATCCAACCGTTCTGGTGGAACAAGAGCGACAGCCGTCAAATCCTGCACATCGTCATCGAAGTACGAACTTGCGTAGATAATCTCGAACGTTTCGCCGTCACCATCTACGAATTTGAATGCATATGCACCGGAAGTCGCGGTTAACACCATCTTCTTACCGCGTGATCCATAATCACTGATCGGCACAATGATGTCGCATTCGAGTTCTTCCAGCCCATCGTATTTTGCCTTACCGCGCAATTTACGACCGGGCTTAACCTGTTTTTGAGCAATCTTATTGCTGCACTCTGCTGATGCCCAAATACTCACAAATTCCTGATCCGGCCAGCGTTCTTCCCAGACCCCTTGCGCCCACTCTACGAGGCGTTCGTATTGCATAGAATCTCTTTCCTCGCAATCAAAAATCGGGTTGCGTCCTTTTATCTCCGCATTATCCATACTAAACTTATGAACAAAATTCCATTATAAACGAGAAATGGACTTAATCAAACCACGATGACAACAATTTACGTGACCCATCCACGCTATGTCGAGCATGATTTACCCGGTCACCCTGAACATGCAGGACGGATTCGCGCCGTCTGGGATGAACTGGATAGCTCTGGTCTGGCAGATCGAATGCTCCAAAAAGAAGCGACCCCGGTCACAGACGAGCAAATTCTGAGTGTTCATATCGCGCAGCATGTCGAGAACTTGCGCAAAGTCGAGCAGGGCCAGCACAACGCTCAATTCGACTCTGACACCTACTTACTACCCGTATCACCGGAAATTGCACGGCTTTCTGCTGGTGGTGTTGTTCTAGCGACAGAAATGGTCGTCAATGGACAGGCCGATAATGGTCTGGCGATTACGCGCCCCCCCGGTCATCACGCCATCCCGGAACGCGGCATGGGGTTCTGTTTACTGGGCAATATTGCCATCGCCGCCAAGCACGCGCAGAAACTACCCGGCATAAAGCGCGTCTTAATCGTAGATTACGATGTTCATCACGGCAATGGTACGCAGGATATATTCTATGAAGACCCCAGCGTGATGTTTATATCCACCCACCAATCCCCATTTTACCCGGGAACAGGTACCCTGCGAGAAACGGGTCGCCGGGACGGGCGGGGGTTTACAATCAATATACCGTTAAGAGCGGGACAAGGAGATCAGAATTATCAGCGGGTGTTTGATGAAATCATTCGTCCGGCAGCAGAACGCTTTCGACCACAACTGATCCTTGTTTCTGCCGGATTTGACGCCCATTGGATTGATCCGCTGGCGGGCATGATGTTAAGCCTGACCGGATACGCCAATTTGACGAAATCACTGAATGACATGTCCCGTGACCTCTGCAACGGCAAGATCGTCTTTGTCATGGAAGGCGGCTATGATCTAGTCGCGCTGTCACATGGCATCGCCAATGTTGCGCGTGTTCTGCTTGGAGACGAAGAATTCCCCGATTTGCTTGGCGCCGCTGGACGCAGGGAACCTGATATCGAGGAACTCGTAAATGCATTGAAAATCTTACACAAACTGTAACACCAACGCTCTGTAATCAGGTTTCGCTGATGCCGCGCTTTAACGTCTCAACCCGCTGCTTGAACGTGTTCAGACGATTGGCCTGATTTTCATAACGCTCCGCCAGTACATCTAACCGGCTAAAAATAGGCGTCAGCGTCTTGCTGCTGTACTCAGACAGGCGATTGCGCTCACGGCGGGTAATGTCATCCAACGCACTATGATACGCTTTCATCAGACGATCAACACGCCCATCAAATTCCACACGTGTAGCGTTCATCAGCTTCGTGTATGCACGCAATGACCTGTATCCACCGTAGAGGGCCAGCGGTGCCGCTACGACAAATAGCGGTGCCGCCAACGCAGCCGCACCCGCACCGATTAAGGGTCCGGGTGTTGCCACTGCGATCACCGCACCAATCAATCCACCCATACCGGCAATTACCCCAGTGCGAAAACTCCCCGCACTTGCTTCGAAAACCTCATACATCTCATCAACAACACGACCGCTCGAATAGCTTTTGAGTTCTGCCTCGGCAGTTGCAATCGCGTCCTGCAAACTCTCACGTTGTTCAGCATATGCAGCAGAGTCAAGGCCGCTAAACTCTTGCTCAAGCAACTCCTGAAGCTGGTTCAGGCGATCAATCACGCTACGCCAGTACAGACGACTGTTATCCACAACAGCATTGACATAATCACCCATCGCCTCGTTCAAATCGCGCAGCCCGCGCCCGATCACCACATCCTGAAACTCGGCCTGCAACTTTTCACGATTCACCGGACTGGCGACCTTGCGCACAGACAGATTCGACTCAATGAACGTATGTCCACGAGAGCGAATTCCGGTAAACACGCGGTCTACTTCTGCACGCGCTTCTGTAAGACGCGTATCCATACCCAGGGACTGGTTGCCGAGTTCTTTTTCCACCTCTTTGACACGAGTCGTATCGGCACTTACAACCTTCGCTTTACGCGCCACTCGATCAATATAACGGTCCAGCAATGCACCAGCCATATCCAATTGCGCCAATAATTTCTGCTTTGTCGGGGGCGTCTCTTCAAAAACACCGCGCAGATGAGCACGCACCGCCCCAACTCCGCCCGGATCACCGGTCGTCGTTCCGCTCTTTGCTACAGCCAGCGCCTCTTTTGCAGAAACCATGAACAACAGCGGTTGAATGTCAATATGCTGTTTCACCTGCTGTTCGATAAAGCGGCGAACCGTCGCCAATTCCGCGGGCTGTAGCAAGTCTGCCTGATTGACGACAAGAATAACCTTCTTACCGAAGTTCTTCGCCATTTCCATGTAGATGCGTTCAGTTTCAGCAAAAGCACGCTTGGCAGATAGCACAAAAATCACCAAATCGCTGCGGTGAAGAAAGTCTTTTGCGGTTTGTTCGTGCTTCTGGAAAACCGACCCAGTACCCGGTGTATCCACAATCGCCACACCCTGCGCCCCGGTGTTGGGATGCGCCCATTCACGTAGGCCCTCGCCTCGCCATGACGGTTTCTTATTCGGCGACTCGTTATATGTGATCAGTTCGATCACTTCAGTGGTCGGCGTGATCCCCATTGGCAGCAGTTCATCACCCAACAGCGAATTCACAAACGTTGACTTACCAGCGTTAAATTCACCGATAATCACAACGAGAAAAAACATATCGCGTAAATCCTGCGCAACATCAGCCAACCGTTTACGATCTGCTTCTGAGTCGTCACCGTATTCGGTGATCTCTTGCGCAATATCTTCCAGCAAATCAATTTCGGACTCACGCAGGGCCGCCAACGGACCATGCAGCGTTGTCAAGTTATTACTCACCATAGATCGTTCATCCTGTTCAACAGGGACAAGATACTCGCGTAGAATTTAACCGCCCAAACCAAGCAAACGTCGCTTGCCCAGCTTCGCCAATTCCGCCTCAATGCTGACCATCTCCGATTGCGCAGCTTGCAGCTTACCCAGTTGATCGGTCTGAATCTGCGTCTGTGCTTCTACCAGACGAGTTAACGGAGCCACCACTTCGCGACGCATACGCATCCCATACTCGACCTGCTTATCCGCAGACGAGGTCATTGTTTCAACATATTTAGCGCTCAATTTCTGAACCCGACTCGCGTGAGCCGCCTTCAGCCCACGCCCCATCAATGGCATCAATAGCAACCCACCAATTCCCAGCGCCAGCATCACAATTAGAAAACCAATCGACTCCACTGTATCAAACGTGATGGCTCCACCGACAATCAGCGCAACCAGACTGACAATGATCAAAAATTCCCAGATCGCCAGTGCATACAGCGTATTGCGCAAACTCTGATCAAGGCGCTCGGTTTCATCGGTTAACGCCTCAGACTCGATTTCTTCAAGTGCAGAACGTACCTCCTGCAACTGACCTCGATCATACTTGATAGGCGTCTGTACCGTACCAATTACCTTGTCACGAATCTCAGCAGGCAACGCGTTGATTTCCTTGTGCGCATACTTCACCAGATCGTCAACGTCCTGCATATCTTTACCTTCCAAACGCGGCCCAAGATCGGCGACCACGTCGGGTAGTTCACGCATTGGCTCAAAAACCTTGTGTTTCTCAAACGCCAGACGGGTCTGCGAATATGGCTGATCACGCCGCCGGAACAGACGTGCAATTCCAATTAATTCAGTAAACCCACGCGATACGGACGGCAGCGCACGCGACAACTGGAAAATATCCATAATCGCGTCGCCACCACGATCTGTTGTCGCGTCGAACTTCGCACGGACCTGTTCCGCCATCTCGCGCACGATTTTGTCTTGCTCGCGTTTATACGATGCAAGCTGTTGTTCCACGTTGTCGGCAATACTCTGATATTGATCCAGCACTGCCTGATTGGATTTGACCGCATCCAGCGCAACCTGATTCACATTTTGTAAGATTTGCAGGGGTGTTTGCAACTTCTGACGCAAACGATCCACATCAGTAATCTGTGTTTCTACATATGCTTCAAGGCGATGCAGTCCGCTTTCCTTCCACAGCGTTTCATCGGGTTTAATCGTACCGGATTCATCGCCATTCTCTGAAGGTTCAGACGCCGCTTTCTCCCACGCAGCAAGCCCTTTACGGGCGGAAACCATCCAGACTTCTGGCTGTGCTCCAAGCAGTTCGCGCCCCTGATCCAGCACATAATCGCGCACCTGTGCCTGTTCTTCAGCCGTCAACAGATCCGATTGGTTGATCAAGATGATGATCTTTTTGCCATATTCGCGCATCTTGCGGATATAGTCGAGATTTGCCGCAGTCATTGCCTGTGTCGCCAGCATCACCAATAGCACAACATCGCTACGATGCAAGAAGCGACGCGTCGTTTCTTCATGCTTCTGGAAGATCGATTCCAGCCCCGGCGTATCGACGAAGCTTACACGCTTCAGCAACTCGGTCGGATGGAACACAGTATCCACCTCACCACCCGACGACATCGCATGTGGTTCATCACCATAGCGCAGGATGCTAATCCGGTCAGTAGTCGGAATCGGCCCCACACGCAGCAAATCATCCCTACCCATCAAAGCGTTAATGATGCTGGATTTACCCGAACTAAAGGGACCAACAAACACCATCAAAAATGGATTGTCAGCATGGAACAACGCATCTCGCACCTGACCGATGCGTTCCTCACCCAGATTTTCGACTTTCGGCAGGATATCCAGCAGGGTCGTTATCAGTTCATATTCACGGCGGCGCAATGATTCGTAACTAGTTGCCAACCGTGTATCTTTATTGCCTTCAGACAAAAGCCACCCGCCTCGTTTGACTAAACCCAATACTGGTTAGAGTTTACCAGCATTCCATGTAAACCGCGTTAGACAATACTGAGTACGAATTAGTACCCTACAGTTTGCAAAATCGACAAACGAGCCGTATAGACTCGTTTGTGATTTCAACTTCACTGATGTCTGCCTTGCTAGTCGATCACCAACGCCCCATCCGCACCCTGCTTATCTGCAAGCGCACCGCGTAAATCAAACAACTGGTCGCGCAGCGCAGCCGCCTTCTCGAATTCCAGCGCCTTCGCTGCTGCGCTCATCTCTTTTTCTAGTTCTTTGATGAGATGATGCATCTCAGACGGCTTCATCGTAGCCAGATCGAAGTCTTCATCTGTTTCAGCGCTATCTTCCTCGCTGACCATCTGCTTCACGCGGTCGGTCAGGTCACGGATTTCCTTGACAATACTGGCAGGTATAATCCCGTGTTCTTCGTTGTAAGCCTGCTGAATCCCACGACGACGATCGGTCTCATCTAACGCACGACGCATGGAATCAGTCACCCGATCCGCGTAAAGGATCACCTTACCCTCGACATGTCGTGCCGCACGTCCAATCGTCTGGATCAGCGCCGACTCGGAACGCAGGAACCCTTCTTTATCCGCATCCAGAATCGCTACCAGCGACACTTCCGGCAGGTCAATTCCCTCTCGCAGCAGATTGATTCCAACCACGACATCATATACGCCCAGACGCAAATCACGCAGAATCTCAACACGCTCAATTGTGTCGATCTCGGCGTGCAGATACTGCCCCTTGATACCAAGTTCATTGAGATAACCTGCCAATTCTTCCGACATACGCTGAGTCAGTGTCGTGATAATGACGCGCTGCCCGTTCTTAACCCGTGCCGCGACTTCTTGCAGCAGGTCATCAATTTGACCTTCTACCGGGCGCACCTCACAAACCGGATCAAGAATCCCCGTCGGACGAATAATCTGCTGCACAACAGCATCACTAATATCACGCTCATAGGGTCCGGGCGTCGCGGTTGTGTAGATTGCCTGATGCAGCAACCCGTTGAACTCATCAAACTTCAACGGTCGATTGTCCATCGCACTTGGTAACCGGAAGCCAAACTCGACCAATGTCTGCTTGCGTGCCTGATCGCCATTGTACATGCCCCGTACCTGCGGGATCGTCATATGGCTCTCGTCAATCACAAGCAAGTAGTCCTTCGGAAAGTAATCAAGCAGTGTATGCGGCGCACTCCCTGGTGGCCGCTGGTCCAGATGCCGTGAATAGTTCTCAATGCCAGATGCGTAACCGACTTCGCGCAGCATCTCCAGATCATAGCGCGTGCGCTGCTCAATTCTCTGCGCTTCAACAAGTTTCCCCTCATCCTTGAAGTATTTGATCTGGTCTTCCAGCTCTTGCTCGATATCATGTAACGCTTGTTTAGTCTTTTCTTCATCCGAGATAAACTGTTTGGTTGGAAAAATCGTCACCTGCGGATGCTCTTCAATGATCTCGCCCGTCAACGAGTCAAATTCTGTGATGCGCTCGACTTCGTCACCAAACATCGCCACCCGATACGCTGTCTCTGCATAACCGGGGAAGATTTCCAGCGTATCCCCACGCACGCGAAATGTTCCCCGGTGCAAGTCCATGTCGTTGCGACTGTACTGAATTTGTACAAGCTTGCGCAAAATCATATCCCGGCGCAAATTCATCTGACCAACTTCAAGCTCGACAGTCGCCTTGCGCCATGCTGCCGGGTCACCAATACCATAGATACAGGAAACCGACGCCACAATCAACACATCACGCCTCGACAGCAACGCCGCAGACGCCGCCAGACGTAAACGGTCAATGTGCTCGTTGATCTGAGTTTGCTTCTCAATATGCAAGTCAAATCGCGGCACATAAGCTTCCGGCTGGTAGTAATCGTAATAGCTGACGAAGTACTCGACAGCATTCTTCGGAAAGAAGTCCTTGAATTCGGCGTAAAGCTGCGCTGCCAGTGTCTTATTATGGGCCAGCACCAGCGTCGGACGCTGCAAATGTTGAACAGCATGAGCCACCGTAAACGTTTTTCCGGTTCCGGTCGCGCCCAGCAAGGTCTGGTGTTTGTGACCTTTCAGTGTGCCCTCGACAAGTTGCTCTATGGCTTTTGGTTGATCGCCAGTCGGCTTGAATTCGGACACCAGTTCAAAAGAGGGCATAACTTCCTCCACATTCAGACTTCGATTCAAAACTGCGTTGATACGATTGCACTATTGCGGGTGAATAGACAAGAACTTTAGTTCGGAGGTGATATGATTATAGAGTTGGTTATTCGACTTGAAAAGTGCGATCTTACTTATCATACGTATAATTGTTGCCATACTATGACAGTTTTGATTGTCTTTTTCCCTGGACTATTTGTGAGGCAAAACAGTTATGAAAATAGAACAACATAAATCATTTGCAACGACTTCGCGTGGACTTCAGCGCAATTCCCCACCCATGAAGCTATTTGAAAAAGCAAAGAAGTTTGGAATCTGGAATCCAACAGACATCGACTTCACGCAAGACAAAAACGATTGGCAGTCGCTAGCAGATGAAGAGCGTGACCTACTACTGCGACTAACGTCCAACTTTCAAGCCGGCGAAGAAGCCGTCACCCTCGATCTATTGCCATTGATCGCTGCGATTGCCCGCGAAGGCCGTATTGAAGAGGAGATGTTCCTCACTACATTTCTGTGGGAAGAAGCTAAACACACCGATTTCTTCAATCGCATGTTGCTTGAAGTGGTAGACAAAACAGGTGATCTATCTCGCTATCATACCGAAAATTACCGGGCGCTCTTCTATTCCGCGTTGCCTCAAGCACTTCACCACTTGGAAAATGATCGCTCGCCAGAAGCGCAACTGATCGCTTCCGTCACCTACAACATGATTGTCGAGGGTGTACTCGCTGAAACCGGATATCACGCGTACTATACCGTCCTCCGTGACAATAAACTGATGCCTGGAACAACACATGGGATCGACCTGCTCAAACAGGATGAATCGCGACATATCGCCTACGGAATTTACCTGATTTCACGAATTGTCGCCGAAAACCCTGATCTTTGGGAAGTCGCCGAAAATCAGATGAACACTCTCCTACCGCTAGCGCTCGGTGTCGTCAATGAGATGTTTGCAGCCTACAACCCCATGCCATTCAACCTCAACATTGACGTATTCACAGGATACGCGATCATGCAATTCCAGAAGCGTTTTGCACGCATTGAAGGCGCGAAAGGACAAAGCATCGAAGCATTATACGAAGTCACCAGTGCAGCGATAGACGCAAACGATGCCTAGAAACATCGCGGATGTCAATGATTCGCATTCCGGCAATAAACCGTTGACACCTCTATACCCGCATGATACTATGCTCTCCATAGTGCGGGGTAGAGCAGTGGCAGCTCGTCAGGCTCATAACCTGAAGGTCGGAGGTTCGAATCCTCCCCCCGCGACTTTTTTGATTACGGTGATGTAGCTCAGCTGGTCAGAGCGCACGACTCATAATCGTGAGGTCGGTAGTTCGAGCCTACCCATCACCACTCTTTCTCAATTAAAGCCTCATGAAGAGGCTTTTTTGATTCATAATACGAGAGTAGCGCAACATTATGAAACGTGAGATAAGATCACAGGCTAGAACATTGCGTAAACAGGGAAAGTCAATCCGTGAAATCGCAGAAATACTTGAGGTGTCGAAAGGCTCTGTAAGCACATGGGTCAAAGACATCTCACTAACCGCCAAGCAAGAACATGCACTCAAAGTGAAGCAACATCGTTGGGGAGCGCAGAACACGGGCGCTCAGACCAACAAAAAGCTTGCAGAACAACGGCGAAAACAATATCAACAAGAAGGTCGAGAAAAAGCACACGAAGGAGAATTACTGCATCTAATGGGTTGTATGCTCTATTGGGCAGAGGGCGCAAAACGTAGAAACAGTATTCGTTTCGCAAATTCCGATCCCAATATGATCTCGTTGTTTGTGCGATTTTTACGTGACTCTTTCAAGGTGACCAATGATCAAATCAATATCACCATACACTGCCATAATGAATTAGAAATTACGCGAATTGAACAATACTGGCTGGACCTGATTGATCTTCCCAAGACAAGCTTGCGAAAAACACAGATCAAATCTGGTAGCAGCAGTCGCAAAAATCGCCTTAAGAACGGTATTTGCACAGTGACAGTCAACAACACCCAACTCGTCCAACAGGTATTCGGCGCGATTCAAGAGTACGGTGGATTCGACCAACCGGAATGGTTGTACTAATCGAGCAATTCGCGGGCCAGCTGATCATCCCACGTTTCCCGGCGAGCGATCAAATGCAGAGAACCCGCATCATCTACAAGCACTTCTGCCGGACGCAACCGCGCATTATAGTTTGCAGCCATCACCGACCCATAGGCCCCTGTCGTCAAAATCGCCAACAGGTCACCAGCTTTCACCTCTGGTAACGCAATATTTCGTCCAAGTACGTCTGCCGTCTCGCAAACCGGACCTACAATTTGTACATCTTGCTGCACCTTATCATCTGATTCATTCACCGTCACAATCGCATGTTCCGCCTGATATAACGCTGGACGCAGTAACTCGTTCATACTAGCATCCACAATCACGAACACCTGCCCCGCTTGATGCTTCACATAAAGCACACGCGTCAACAACAAGCCTGCATCCGCGACAATAGAACGTCCAGGTTCCAGAATCACATGATAGCCATCCAGAATCGGCGCCAGTGAATCAGCAAATGCTTCCGGGTTGGGAACCTGATCCGCGGGAGTATATGCAACTGGCAAACCACCGCCAATATTAATCGAACGAATAGACGGATGCTGCGAAGCGATATCCGTAGCCATTTTTACAGCCGACACAGTCGCATCCGTATCATGCAACTGGCTGCCGATATGCACATGAATACCTGCAAAGTCCAATCGCGGGAACTCATTTGTGCGTCCTAATACATCAACAATAGTCTCTGCCGTAAGCCCGAATTTTGCCCCATCATGCCCGGTAGCGATATGTGGATGTGTATTCGCCGTCACACCAGGATTCAATCGTAACGCAATACGAATCCCCGAAATATCGTGCTCAAATGCGATTCGTTGCAAGTAGTCAAGTTCGCCCAAATTTTCCACATTGAACCAACCAACCCCTGCATTGACAGCGTATTCAAGCTCCTGTAAAGTTTTGCCTACACCCGCAAAGACAATATCCTGTGGATTAGTTCCCGCACTAATCGCTCGAAACACTTCACCACCACTGACAGCATCCATACCTGCACCCAACTCAGCCAGCATCCGCAAAAGCACCAGATTGCCGTTCGCCTTGATGCTGTAATGAATGTGCGCATTCAACGGCGCAAAAGCGGTCCGAATACGCTCATAATTGGATTGAATACGTCGCCCTGTATACACATACGTAGGCGTGCTATGCGCTTGAGCAATCTCTTCCAGCGACACACCGTCACAGGTCAGATAGCTGTCAATATACCGAATCTGGTCATTCAACATCAGCAAGCGATCCAGTCTATAGTAGCCGCTTAAGTTCATAAGCAGGTACAGTTTCCCCAATCCCCTTCAGATTGACAGCATCCAGCATCTCGACAATGGCACGCTCTCCCAACATCTCGACGGTTGCCGTGGAGATATACACTTCGCCCGGTCCTGCTACGCCACACAAACGCGCCCCAAGATTCATGGTACGGCCCATCGCCGTAAAATCCGTGCGAATCGGCGGGCCGAATTCTCCCGCAATGACCTCACCTGAACTAATGCCTACACCCATCATCGGCAGTTCTTTGCCTTGTTTGGCAAGTTCAGCCCGCAACCCGTCATGCAACGCCTGCATCTCAAGCGCCGCTTCTGCGGCATGATACGCATGTTCATCCATCGGCACAGGACTTCCGAATAGTGCAATGACTTCATCTCCTACAAACTTGTCCAGCGTACCGCCATACTTGAAAATAACTTGCGTCATCGCCCCAAGAAATTGATTTAAGCTGCTGACCAACTCCTCAGGTTGGGTTCTCTCTGCCCATTCCGTAGACCCGCGTAAATCTGCAAATAAGACGGATAAGACGACCCGTTCCCCGGCTAGAATATTCTCATTCGCATGTTCTAGCAGATGTTCGATCACTTTATGATCAACCGAACGTTGCAGTACGTTACGCAAACGACGATGTTCGAGGCGCTCAAAGATCGCCGTATCGACCTGACTCGTGATCGCCCGCAGCAGTCCCTTATCTGCTTCATCAAAACCTTCGGCGCTATTGACCGCACCAAACACACCGATAATTTTCTCATCTAAAATGAGAGGAACAGCAATTGCGGAGCGCACCGGACCACGATCAAAGCGTTCGAGCAACGTTTCTCCTTGTTCCAACGCTCGACGCGAAATCGCGTGAATCACATCAAAATATTCCGGTGACGCCAGCAGATCACTACGTGTTGAGGCTTTCTGCTCCAACTGATCTTCGTTTTGCGCATTGTAAAGCATCAGATACCCGATTTCAGCGCTTACCGCCTGACACAATGTCTGAAGCACCTGCGTGAGCATTTTATCGAGATCGTCCTCTGTATCACGGATATGATCAATCTCGTAAATAGCTTCTAACTCACGGTTACGATGATGCAATTCACGCATCGTCCGCCAATGAACCAGCGCCGAATCCATCTGTGCGGCCAAGCCACGCATCAACCGCAGTGACATAACGTCAAATTCACCCTCACGTCCAGCAACAACAGCGCCCAATCGTGTATCACCAACAATCAATGGCGATGCAAGTAAGTGCACATCATCTCGTAGTGCTTCAATCTGAATGAGTCTCGCCTCAGTAATGTCGCCTGTTGCCTCACGAATTCGACTCAACTCTTCAGCAGATAACCCGAATTTGTCTGTCAATCCCCGTAACCACAAACCAGAATTATCAGGCCGCTCAGTAAACACAAGACACAACCCGGCATCCAGATATTCACCTATGAGTATCGCAAATCCTGAGATTAACTCGGCTTCATCCTGTGCGCGATCTCGCAACTCATCAATCTGGTGAATCGCCTCCAGTTCGCGGTTACGATGATGCAAACCATAAATCATACGCACCTGCACAATTGCCGAGTCAATCTGACTTTCTGCTAAACGTAGTAGATTCACATCCGTGACATCGAATTCCTTGTCTGACCTTGCTATAAAGACTCCACCCAACGGAGCCTCATTTTCTCTCAATAGAACCTGCAACCCAAGCGTGTACTGCCAGCGATCCGTTTCAAGTGGTGCAGGTGTAAGAATATGAGTCGCCTGTTTGCACAGATCAATTGCAGCAGGTTCGTCAACCCGGTGGCAAATGACATGTTCAACATTTTTACCTGTTTCTTCGAGCAACATAAGCGCACAAGCATCCACCTCAAAGTGCGCCGCTAACAGACGAACCACCTCCTTTAACATCAAGGATGGAGTTAAATTGGTAACTTCTGCGTCGCGTGCTTGATCAAGTGCCAGCAGCAACCCAAGCTGGCGTTCCTTCTGGATGAGTGCGTCGTTTGTCACGATGATGTTCCCCTATTGCAGCACTATAACACTTCGATTGTAGTTCGATTATGCGCCACGACAAAACGAGAACTTGTCCTCAATACATCCCCCAAAGCAAATACGGGGACACGTTATGTGTCACCCGCATACAACCGCTGGAATGCCGTTTGTTCGTCGTTACGAGTCACCAACAAGCCCCAGGGCAAGCAAACGCCCATCCCCGGTCAACACATAAAGGCGATTACCCAACTCACCATAGGCGACAGACCCAAACGCAAGATCATGAGTTAACAGTGGCATCACTTGTCCTGTTTCAATGTCTAACCGCCATAAAACGCTAAGCGATTGATTGACAATAGTAAATAGCACTTGGTCACCTTCTGGCGAAAAGATAATCTCAAACACACGCCCTTCAACAGGCATCTCATGCAGCAACTCTCCGCCTTCAAGATGAATGACACGTACAATACCCGGACCGCCTAAAGCAAGCTTTGTCGCCTTGCTATCCAGCGTAAAATGCACACCACCTTCAGTATTCACGTTCAGTGGATCACCATCAACACTTCCACCTGCTTCGACAATAATCACCTCATCCGAACCAGTAGCATAAAGCCTATCCGGTTCCAAAGGATCGAACCGAATTGTGTACCCCATCAGCGAATCATCTAATTCCTCGGTGGATAATTCACTATTTGCATTCAGCCGAACAATCACGTTTGCATTCGCTGAAACCAACGCCGATACATCACTATTAAACTGCAAGTCTCCCCATAATGGTGAGTCTATCTGAACAGCGACTTCACGTAGCGTATCCGTATCCCAGATACGAAGGGTCTGCGACCAACTAAGCGCCGCCAGACGGGTTCCATCGTTGCTCACAGCCAATTCAACGACCCCTTCCGGTTCTGGTAGCAAACGCACCGAACTGCCCTCAATCGAATCGACATCATATAGCCAAACACCATTGTATGCTGCAACAGCGACAGTAGATTGCCCCGGTATAACGACCACATCGTTGGCAATATCACCACCAGGTAACATCGTTTGTTGTACCAATTCTGCCGGGAACGAGACAATCGGCTGAATCAACGAAGGCGATACACTCGCCAATGGAACTACTGCTCTTGGCGGAGAAACTGTCCTCGACGCATCTCCAGCGATAACTGCTGTTGCACTTGCTGCGCCAGGCCAAAGCGTTGGTGATGGCGTCGCTGACACTACAGAAACCGGGGCCATCGGGCTTTGTGAAGGACGCGGGGTTGATGATATCACTGCATTGATGAACGGCGTAGGCGATAGTGACGCCATTGCAGTCGCTGTTGTAGTTGCCTCTTGCAGCGCCGAATTGTCATCTTCGGAACCAGACATAGATGGCGGACCGCCTCGAAGATCATCGTCGTTCCGCCCCGCCATAATCGCCAACGCACTGAACAAAAACACTGCAAACAAAGCAGCAACCATCGTTGCAGACACATGCCGTACCCCGATCGCCTTAACCTCATGAATCGTGACATCGTGTTCCACAGGTAATGCTCTAACTGTCATTTGATACCCCTCAGATTCGACATAAGCATTTGCGTGCGTACCGTTGGTAGACGGTACAGGTTTTACCAAACGTGGAAAACGATCCAATTGCAATGGCGGTAGATGATCAACACGTGAACTTGCATCCATCCGAACAGCGGCCTGTAGTGCACGCCATTCGCGTAATTCACGCCTTCGCTGCTTACTCTGCGATAGAGCGAGTTCAAACATCTCTTGTTGCGCACTGGTGAGTTTGCCCGTTAGATACTCCCACAGCAGGTCTTGCCATTGTTGCTCACTCACATTTCACCTCCTGCCGCTGAAGTATCCCACGCAACATCTGCTTGGCACGAAACACACGACTCTTGATCGTCCCTGCGGCGACACCCATCACCTCGGCGGCCTCAGGACCACTCAAACCCTGATAGAACACCAGTTCAAGAACCTCACGCTGATCCGCAGGCAGTTCATGTAAAGCCTGACGCAAAGTCTGTTCGTTCTCGCGTCGCTCCACAATATGGCTAGGACCCTCACCATCCCAGGCTAACCAATCGCCAGACTCATCAATTGAAATTTGCTCGACAGTACGTTTACGCCGCACACTCATTACTTTGATTCTTGCAATCGCCATTAACCACGTCTTCACCGTACTGTCGCCACGAAAACGACTGGCACCATTCCACGCCGCCAGCATGACATCCTGCAAGACCTCCTCCGCCATTTGTCTATCGCTCAACTGCCCCAGCAAATAGGCGAGTATCTGGCGACCATGTCGGTTATACAATGATGCAGCCGCGTCCGTATCACCGCGTGCCATGTTTCGTATCAACAGCAAGTCAGGGTCGGGCGGCGATGAATGCGGTACCTCAGCCATCACTTGCCTCCTTGACGTTCTATAGCTTTAGTGACAAACAGAGGATGAATGGTTCCTAATCGCAGCAAACTGAATCAAAAACAGGTGCGCATTGCACCTGCTTTCACGGCAAGATTCGATGGCGAATGCTCTTAGAGCAGTTCTTTCGCCTTATTAAGCGCAGCATCGAAGTTGACTTCGTTGCCGATCACGGGAACGTATTCTACGTGCTGAACAACATTGTCTTCATCCAGCACGAAAACGGAGCGCTGGCAAACGCGCCAATCGACATCATGCACACCATAGTCATCGGCAAACTTCATGTCACGGTAAGTAGAAAGCGTCTCAGTGTTTTCGATGCCTTCATTACCACAATAGCGTTTTAATGCAAACGGTAAATCTGCACTCACTGTGATTACCGCAACCGCATCACCCAACGCTGACGCTTCTTCGTTAAATCGGCGTGTCTGCGCGGAGCAAACGCCAGTATCAATTGACGGGATTACACTCAAAATCTTTACTTTGCCCGCATAGTTATCCAGCGACTTCTGCGAAAAATCGGTTCCCACCAGCGAAAAATCAGGAGCAACAGCACCGACTTCAAGCATATCATTCTGAACAGTATGTTCGTTCTCACCGACCATCATACCAGGACGCGCCATAGAACACTTCTCCTTTATGAGTTTTAGAAACAATGGTCAGCATTATAGCAGCGATTACTGGCTAACCAATACCACCGTATCGCCATACACCGCCAACCATCGTAGCGTTAACCTTCGTCTCAGAGAGTTTGTCAACATCCCCGCTAAAAATGTCTCGATCCAGCACAATCAAATCAGCCAGATAACCGGGCGCGAGTCGACCCAATCGTGTTTCCATACTCGACGCATACGCCGGACCCAGTGTAAAGCCTTGAATCGCTTCTTCTAGCGTAACGCGTGCCGTCGGATACCATCCGTCCTCACCGGGCGAACCGTCAAGGCGACGGCGCGACACAGCCGCGTAAATATTGGGCAATGGCTCAAAGGGATCAATCGGCGCATCCGAACCAAAGGCCACCGTAACACCCTGATCAAGCTGAATGCGCGGATTGTATGCCCACTGGCAGCGATCGCCCCAGTAGCGATCTGCGACTTCGTAATCCGACGTGGCGTGAACGGGCTGCATTGACGCAATAATATCCAGCTTTGCCAGGCGGTTGATATCATCAGGATGCATGATTTGGACATGTTCAATACGATGGCGGCGCGTTGACGGCGCTTCACCGCGTGCTGCTTCTTCAGCACGCACTGATTCGTAGACGTTGAGTACCTCATGCACTGCTCGATCCCCAATCGCGTGAATCGTCGACGGTAGTCCGGCAGCACTCGCCTTACTCACATACTCGTACATTTCTTCCGGGTCGGTGACACAAATCCCATAATTCGACGCATCGCCCTCATATGGATCGACCATCCATGCCGTCAACGGGCCAAGCGCACCATCTGCAAAGATTTTCAGACCGCCGATGCGTATCCACTCGTCCCCAAATCCACGACGCAAACCCAGCGCCAGCGCATGATCAATCCACTCCATATTGATATTCTTGACTGCTCGTAGCGCCAGTTGATCGCGTTCACGCAAGATTTGCAGTGCCCGCAGGCACTCTGGCCCATCGAAATCATGGAATCCCGTCAAACCAGAAGCCAGCGCTTTTTCCTGCGCGACGAGCATTTGCTTAACCAATTGATCCGTTGTTTGCTCAGGAATGTGCTGGCGGACCAACTCCATCGCAGTTTCAAATAAGACGCCCGTCGGCTGACCGCTATCATCACGCCCAATCGTTCCGCCGGGAGGATCAGCAGTGCCGACATCAATCCCGGCAATTGCAAGTGCCCGACTATTTACCCATGCGGCATGACCACTCTTTGCACGCAAAAAAACCGGGTTTGCGGGCGCAACTGCATCAAGATCAGCCACAGTCGGGAATGCGCCACCCGGCCACAATCCTTGTGCCCAGCCGTGCCCTTGAATCCATTCCCCATCGGACGAAGCAGTAACACGCTCTCGCACACGATCAAGCGCAATTTGCTTGTCCGGCACCTCAAACACATTCACGTCGTACAAAGCTCGTGCTGTATTTTGCCAGTGCAAATGTGCATCAGTCAGGCCGGGAAGTACTGTATAGCCTTCAAGATTCTCTTGGACGGTATCCAGCCCCGCCAGTGGAAGCAGATCATCATACGCGCCAAATGCTACGATCACACCATGCTTGATCCCTAATGCCGAAACAAATGCAGGATCGTTATTCTGTGTGTAGATGTTCCCGTTATAAAGAATGCGATCTAACATGACGAGGTATCAAATCCTTTTTCTATGGGCGTTTGAGTACTCGCTGGACCTCATCCGGTGTGGGCGCACTGGATAATCCTGAGCGCGTTACCGATAGGGCAGCTAAACGTGCCGCGATCGCAATCGCCCTGTCCATAGCTTTACCGGTCTTCCAGTACGCAGCCAGGAGCGACGCGGCAAAGATATCTCCGGCTCCGGTTGGATGCACCACGTCCACTTGCGGTGTTGAATAATGATGCTTTACACCGTTTTGATAGTAATTGCCGCCTTTTTCTGCCAGTGTAACGACCAATGTATTGGCATCATGCGCAATTGCTACTTCCATATCTGGCGCTTCGCGGATATCTTCCTCGCTAAAGACAACAAAGTCGACTGCATTCAAGACAGACTTATCATGCCAGCGACGAAAACGCACCTGCTGGTCTGCCTCCCAACGACGAAGCCAACCCTGCAAAGTCAATAGTGTGATGGCCTGAGGAAATCCACTCGCAATGTCCGCCGCCACTTCATTTGCCATCGGTGCAATGTGAACAAGAGGACACGAACGCCACTGACCAGGCACGTCCTGCAATGTAATCGAAGAGGCAGCAGCGCGAAGATACTGCACGCGTCCGTTTGAAGTATAAACATTTTCGAAAGTTGTCGTCGAGGCAGAAGGGATTAGGTGAATGTTGGCCCACGGTCTGAGTTCATCAATCAGCGGGTCATCGACCAAAGCACTGGTCACTACACCAACACGAAGCCCAAATGACCGGGCAGTCGCCGCCGCATATGACGACGTTCCACCCAGCACTCGTCCCTCAGGGGTCATATCTGCCGTCAGATGACCGATCAGCAGATAATCAATCTCTGAGACATAATCTGCGTTCATTTTGGAACAATAGTGACCTTGCGTGCATCGCCTTCGCCCGTACTCCGGGTTTCGACATCCTCACGATCACGCAACGTCAGATGTACAATACGACGCTCATTCGGCGGCATCGGCTCAAGCGAAATCGTTCGCTCCTGTCGCACTGCCTCATCTGCCATGCGCAGCGCAAGCTGCTCCAGGCGATCAGACCGCCGCGATTTGTACCCCGCGACATCCACTACGACATTCGCCCGTCGCTGCACACGACGGCTCACTATAAGCCGCACAATATATTGCAGCGCCGCCAACGTCTCTCCGCGCCGACCAATCAGAACGTTTAAGTCCTCACCTTCGACATTGAGCAGCCACGGCGACCCCTCACCCGGTTGTGAAGGCTCAGCGCGTGTTACCTCGACCTCACCGACAAGACCCATCTTATCGAGCAATTCCAATAAGACTTGCCGGGCAACATCCCCGTCATCACCAATCTCGTCATCGCCCTCATCAGAGGATTCGTCGCCCAACACATCCTCATCAGTCTCAACAGAAGCGACAGGTTGCGATTCCGGTAATCGCAATAACTTTAGACGCACCCGTGCCGGTTTCGCACCAATACCAAAAACGCCACGTGTTGGTTCATCCAATACTTCGACAAGAACGTCGCTCGGACCAACGCCAAGCTGCTCTAAACCGGCCTGTACAGCATCCTCGACGGTTTCGCCGGTTGCTTCAACGAATTGAACTGGCTCCATGTGTTGACACCTTTTCGAAAAAAGATACTCCAGTGTAAGACATTGTTCTATATTAAAACAGGTTGCAGCCGCCCATGACCACAACCTGATGCAAGCCACATTAGATAGCGCAGATAGGCAGCACTACTTTGCCTTCGCCTTGTTACGGGCAGATTTTGAACGCTGTTTCGGTCGCGGGCTACCTCTATCACTCTTAGAAGAACTGCTTGAATTCCCGCTTGAGGCTTTTGCCGCGTCGCTACGTTTCGGCTTGGGCGAACCGCTTTTGCCGCTCTCGTTGCCAGACGCTTTCGCGGTAATCGCCTTATCAGTCGTTCCCGCAGATGCCGTCGCCGCAGCCGGTTGCTTGTCCTTGTCCTTTTTAGGTTCTCGACCGATCAAACGTCCCCATTCCGCCTTACCCATAAGTGAGTACTGGACGATGCCGACTACGTTCGAAACCACAAAATATATCGACAGCCCGACCGAAAACGATAGTGAGAACATGCCGAACATCAACGGCATAATCGTAGTCATTGTACGCGTCATCTGCGCTGCCTGGTTCGGCTTGCCATCTGTTGACGGGGGCATAGAAGGCATAATAAGCTTGGACTGCATCCACGATGTTGCCATCACCATCACCGGCAAAGCCAGGGCATAGGTAGGGTTCGCCGTCGGCGGCAGTGTCAAGTCCATACCAATCCATGTGTTCGCCAGGGGAACCAGATTATCCAAACCGGGAAGCAAAAAACGACCCGACAGGTCAATCAACTGAAACGGTGTACCCGCCAGCGCAATGATGATCGTACCATATAGCGAAATCAGAATCGGGAACTGCACCAACAGCGGCAAACATCCACCGAGCGGATTAACACCATGTTGTTTGTAGAGTTCCATCTGAGCCGCAGCAAGTTTCTCACGGTCGTTCTTATGTTTTTCCTGCAACTCTTTGAGCTTCGGCTGAATCTCCTGCATCGCCGCCGAAGATCGCTGTTGCTGGATCATCAATGGAGATGTCAGCAACCGGATTACAACGGTTAGTAGCGCAATCGCCAGCACGATGTTGTTGCCCATAACACTGTAAAACAGTGCCAACACCGTGATGAAGGGATTGATGATAAAGTCCCACATATGAAGAAAGATCTCCTACCAGGCGGCTTACCGCTGATATTCCCAGCGGCGCTCCCCATTTTCTAACGTAAAGGCGACCAAAATCCGGCTGTTGTTGACAGTACTCACGATCACAAGTGGATCGGGAATTGCAAGCACATCGTTTGGTTCAATAAGCAGTATATCCGAAAGTACTTCGGCATTCACCTCACGATCAAAGCTCAACTCGCCAGTCGTGCGATCAATCCAATATACCCAGCCCTCGCGGTCTGCCACAATCACGAAAGTATCGGTCACTAAAGGTCCCGCACGAATACCACCACGAGCAATTTTGCTGCCCCAGATTTCCGCAAGACCATTTTCAGCATCTAACGCATATACAAACCCGTTCAGGTCAGTCGCGTATACAACACCATCTGCATATGATGGCGAACCCCAAACCCAATCATTTGCTTCGAACTCGGACAGGATTTCACCTTCAAATGACACTTCAAAGATATCATGGTTAAATGTGCCGATGATCAAACGATCTTCCGCTATAACGGGTTGATGGGCGATCGCGCCTTCTAGATCAAGCACCCAGAGCAAATCCCCGCTTGCACCATCCAACGCATACAGATTGTGATCAAGCCCCCCCACATAAACTACCCCATCCACCACTTGAGGAGCAGCCCAAACACCACGCTCAGTCTCGAATTCCCAAATTCGCTCGCGGGTATCCGCATCAATTGCAATAACGTTCTGTTCCATAATCGGAACGTACAGCATGTCACCATCTTGTATGATATTCGCAACAACATGACCGGGAAGTTCATCAGGCGCACCTGAAACAATCCTCGCATTCCGAAAATCTACGTCGAGTAGACGATTATTGTAGTCCGCTACTAACAAATCGTCACCTCCGTTGAAGAAAATCGGCGTGGTGAAGAACTGAGAACCTTCATTGTTAAATTCCCAACCGCGAGGTTCCCCAGACTCATCTACACGAACCTCACCTTCTGAGTTGCGAAGTGGAACCGGCTGACCGGTCGTTGGATCAATCAACACCATGTAGTCATTATAAGATACGAGAATCTGCTGCTGCTCTCCAACAAGAGTCAGATTCGCCCAGCTAACGCCACTTCGTTGACCAATGCAACCTGTTATTACAAGCGTCAATAACAGAGCAAAGACAAAGAAGCGAGTCCGCATCAAAGACTTACTCACTGCCAAGTGTTATTTCTCCTTTTTGGGAGGAACGGGATCGTAACCACCAGGATTCCCCGGATGGCAACGTGAAATTCGACGCATACCCAACCATGTGCCTCGAAACACGCCATGAACCTGAATGGCCTCATAAGTGTATTGAGAACACGTCGGGGTAAAACGGCAACTTGGTGGAATCATCGGGGAAATAAACCGCTGGTACAGTCGAATGAATGATAGGGCTAACCACTTCATTGAAGTTCGGCCTCATTAATCAATAGATCGGATCGTGCCAAGGCATCAAGCAAACACTTTAGAATGGCCTCATGTGACTGCCCAACAACATGCCTACGAGCGATCAAGACAATATCATATCCCGGTCGGATATTCCCCTCTATCTGACGAGTGCTTTCCCGCAGGAGTCGCCGAACCCGGTTCCGCACAACTGCCTTACCCAGATGCTTCGCTGTGATAAAGCCATATCGATTATGAACCAGGTTATTCGGCGCAAAACTCAAGAGTAGAAATGGATGGCGATATACAGAACCTTCTTCGCGCAATCGCCGGAAGTCAGACGCACTTCGCAAACGCATATGCTTGTGCATCTATGCGACCCAAACTAAGCGTTCCAATTCACCTTCTTAACGTGACGCGGCGTAACAGCAAGCTGGTGACGCCCCCTAGCACGGCGTGACTTCAACACGTTGCGCCCACCACGCGTGTGCATACGCTTACGAAACCCATGAACGCGCTTACGGCGGCGAATTTTGGGCTGCCATGTTCTTTTTGTAGACATGAATCAAACCTCAATGCGAACATTGTACCTATTTCAGAATGAGGGAGTAGTATACTTGACGGCGATTTGACGGTCAACCCAACGCTTGCAAAATCAATCGTGAATCAAGTATAATTTCACATCGGTTTGAAAATCCACAACCTTTAGCGACAACGCAACAAATGTAATTTCCCCCAAGCGATTCAAACTGAAACCGGAGGCGTGCTGTTTTGCTGCCAACTCATCACTGGGCCAATAACTTCGATTTTGAAGAGTCAGATATCGAATATCTGATGAACCTGTTGCTTGAAAAAGAAACTCCTATGACGACGCGAGAACTTACGGTTGCCGTAATCACGCGCCGGCTCGAAGAGGAAGCAACAGCCTTCGAAGAACGTTTTAAAGACACATTGCTGTACAATCCGTCGCAATCTTATACCGTAGGTCAAAAACTCACTTTCCCGCAGTTCGGGTTCGCAACCGCGAAAGTTATCGACATCCGGGATGGCATTAACCCTGAATACGGCGAATTCAAGGTCGCATCCGTTACGTTTGAAAACGATGATGCAAAGACATCAAGAGAATTCGCAGTCGATTTACAAGTTGACCATAAACTAAGCTCGCAAGCACAATCCTCGGACTCTTCGCCCGGTGTTCCCAAGCAAATGTCACCAAGTGAGGTCTATCAAGCCGCTGGCAGCGCCATCAGTAAAAAACTTATCAACGAGATGAAGAGTCGCGACGACCTGACCCGTGTAGCACAAGCATGGTTCCCACGCGAATTAATCATCGAAATCAATGAAGGTCACCTGAATCTGACTGAAGCCGTTCTCGACATCGCAGAGGGTGGACCACTTCCTACAACTTCCATCCTCGATCAAATTGGCACGATAAGCGAATCATCGCCCACCAGTCTACAGGTTTTTTCGCTCAACTATGCACTCAGCCAGGACCGTCGTTTTGATGAAGTAGGCCCCAGTGGTGAAATCCTCTGGTATCTGTCTCGCCTCGCCCCGCCAGAAGTTCAGAACACCCCCGCGCCGCTGAAATACAAAGTCATTGACTATGACGAACACCTGCTTACCCCAGAAATGCAAAGCCTGGAAGCGGAAATCGGCGACGAACTCTCGGTTAATGCCAGTACATCTCCATCGGCGAGTTCGACAGAAGGCACCGTGATCTTGACATATCCACATCGACGTGTTGGCACGTTGCCATTAAACACACGTACAGGTGACATCTTCCCTTCAGCCGAGCGAACCCATCATGTCTGGCTGACACTGGTCGATGGACAGGACGACGAAGAGTACACTGGGTGGGTTGTCCCACAAAGCAATTATGTGTACGGTTTGAAAGACTTCTACGAAAAGCACCAGATTCCCATTGGCGGGTATGTCACCGTGAGCAAAACCAACGAACCGGACAAAATTCGCGTGGATTACGGGGCATATCGTCCACGTACCGAATATATTCGGCTAATGATCCCGCTTAGAGATCGCGTCAACTTTGAGAACGAACGCCGTGCAATCGGGGCCAATTATGACGACTTGATGATTATTGGCAGCGAAGACCTCGCAGCTCTTGATGAGGTAATCGCCAGCGTTCACCGGGAACAGCGTACATTGGTAGCTATCCTGCGAATGCTTATCCCACCATTGGGTAGATTAACACCACAAGGCACGGCACACATCAAAACAATCTACAGTGCGGTAAACGTATTCCGCCGCTGTCCGCCCGGGCCAATTATGGCGACTTTGATTGCCAACCCGGATTTCGAAAACGTTGGCGGTCACTACTGGAAGCTCAGCGACGTCTGAAGCAGTAGTATCGCATGACGCAACTTAATTTACACGGTAGGAAAAGCACGATGTCAACTCTCGGCAAGCCCAGCGCACTCGTTAAACCTACGCTGAATACCAAGTTTCACGTGGACTATAGCTGGTGGGATCGCGCCCCAGAGGATTTGCGCACCTACCTTCTGAGCCACTTGAAACCAGAACAGCGCGACAGACTCAGCCAGTCGCAAGAAGACCGCATCGTAGATTTTATTGATCCCGAAACCGGAGAGGTATTCCAATACGATGAACTCCGTCTGGCGATCCAACAGGCTGCAATAGACCCGGAGTTTATCAATCCGCACGCATCCATGGTGGACTGCATCTTTCGCGTATTCCTAAAGAATAACAACACACCACTGACCCCACGCGAACTTGCCGATGAAACCAATCGCTCCCCAGATACAATTTTGAAAACACTCGGTGGACGCCGCATCTACAAAGGCATCCGCCCCTTCGAAATCTAATTCAATAAAACTGTACCGGCATTGATTAAGGAGTAAACAACCTCTATGAGCCGCGTAATCAACACCGATAGCCCTGGCAAACGGCGCAATCAGCTTATGCGCACATCTGCTGAGTTGCTTCGTCACCTCGGTCACAAGTCCGAAATCGACAATGAAGCCAAGGATATGCTCGCGTTGCTGGTGTACTGCCTTCGACAAATTGATGAAGGCATTGATGAATCGGCACAGGCGTGGGAAAAGCGTGATTACTGGATGAAATCTGAAGAATTTCGCCAGCGCTGGCGCTGGGCCGGGGAACTTGCTATTGAATTGGAAGATGTTGTCGTTGCAGGCCGGTGGGAAACATTGCCCGAAATGATGATTAAACTGGTACCGCGTTTCTCAGACATCACGGTCAACAAATTCACTCGAAAACCCACACTTTGGAACGGCGCATATGAGCGCTTGTTGAGAGATCAGCGTACAAAATAACCCGCTCACATATAGTCAGATCGCCGCCCGTAGCCCAATATTCAGTGCAATCCAATCTACATTGCGCCCCATCATTTCCAGTACTAAAAACTTCATCGACCGCCCGGAGCAATTCCCGAATACCGGTTCCATACCTGACCGCCGGGTACGGCACTAAATACACTACCGTCTGCAGCACTGATAAACGCAGTGCCATCAGCAGCAGTCTGAACTTGTACGCTGTACCCTTGCTCCCATTCCTGCGTCGCCCATCCAATTCGATCTCGAATCGCCGGGTCCGTCCGCCAAAGCAATCCGAATCCACGGCGCGGCTGCCATGTGTTTGGAAATGGCGAGTCATTATAAGCGGGGTCGAATTCTGGCATACCTTCATTGAATTGATCGCGGCGCACTTCCCAACGTGGACTCGGCGCATCATTGTAGAAGACATAGATTGCGTCTTGCCCACTAACCCAGATCATATAGCCATTCTGGAAAGCCTGGAACACCCCCTGACCGGTCAGCGGTGGGTTTAGCGGACAACTTGGCGGGCGTGGCTCGGTAAAAAACCATACACTATCACACACCTGCGGCTGAGG
>DAOTXA010000273.1:0-8589 GCA_034435595.1 Anaerolineae bacterium
GCGTAGATTGCGCTGGCGTCAAGATTATCTTTGATCGTGCTGTTGATCAACGAGACTGAACCACCCCAGCTTGTGATGGCGCTGCCGCCTCCGTCAAAGCCACGATTGGCAGTAAACGTCACGTTGGTGCCAACGAATGAGCCAGAACCTCCGACCGTCAGACCTCCGCCATAGTCGGCGTAGCCGTTGGTGGCAGTCAGATCATTGGCATTCAGGCTTCCACCACTATCTACCCACAGCACACGGGCCGCCCCACTGCCGTTGATCGTATAATTGTGACCATACAGGTAAATCGGTGATGTCATGGTCGTCGAGTTCGTTGAGATCGAGAAGTCGCCTGTCAAATGAATCGCGGACGCCACGCCGTCACTGTTGGCGGCGCTGATTGCAGCGTTAAATTCTGCCGCGTTACCGGCTATATATGCGGGCATCACTTCGCCGGAGCCAGAGAGGATCACACTGTAATTCGTGGTTGGATAGTGTGGTGTACACCCGCCAGTAATATCACCAGATAGAATCGCATAATAGAGAGTACCTGCCTGAAGTTGTTGCGGTTGAACACCACCATATGTGCCGGGATTATTTGACCACATCCCGACAGCATATCCGTCGTAGATAGGGGATGGTGTTGGTGAGGTGTGAACACTGGCCCACACATATTGACCAAAATGAGGCGACCATTGCGGATTTGAGAATGCGTAAGTTCCGGTGGTACTCACGGTGAATGCAAACGCTTCGCCGTAAATCGGCACACTCCCGTTTGACTGACAGGTGCCATAGTATGTATCGGAGGAGTCAACACTGGCACTGCTAAACGTATAACTGCCCGCCTGCGCGGGTGCTACGTCAACCGCCATAAGACCGATCAACCCGAGTAAGAGTGCTGTGATTGTGAGTATGGCGATAAGCCGGGTTCTGTGTTTCATTGATGAGTTCCCCATATAAAGTGATTGTGTTGAAGTGCGTTGCATCCGGTTTGCCGGTGAATGCAGACACACATCGATCCCATTGCGTCAAGGATGAATTCATCGTAAGGGAAGCGTTAATTTCGGGTAAGCTGTCTATTTAGACAGGGTAATCTCAATGCAAACCTGTCCAAATGGACAGGTTTTTCGTTAAAACACAGCAAATTATCAATCCAATCTTAATTCTATAGACTTTGCAGTGGGATGAAGTCAACCACAATACGGGGGCTATCCACGCGAATGAAAACAGCTATGGGACGGTAAACGGTATCGGGAAGATGAGAGAAGATTGCAAACTGTTGTTTCTTCATGATGTGCCCAGGGTTTGTGTTCTATAATTTTATTGTGTACTGCTTCATTTTACATAGCTGCGATGTCCTACTTGAAAGAGGTGGACCTGCCAATCGCAGCAAGTTGGGGGGCGAACGCATTCCGCGTGAATGCTTTACGAGGAACGACATCACAGATCATGAACCCACAATGGCAATTCAACCCGCTTAGCATTCCGCTGGGCCTCTCTACACTCCTCATTGTCGGCCTATTCGCACTCGGATGGCGTCACCGCGACAAGCCAATGGCAGGGCCATATTTTGCCTTGATGTGCAGCCTCATGATCTGGATGACGGCGAGCATGTTGGAAATCCTGACCCTGAACCTGCAATTGAGCCTGCTATTCGCCGATATCTCTTTTCTAGGCATCACATCATTTCCCATCATCTGGTTGACGATGATCCTGAAATATATGGGAAAAGAGCGCTTGTTTCGCAGCCTGCGTCCGTGGCTGCTTGTTGTTCCGATCCTCACCAACCTCGTCATCTGGACCAACCCGCTACACAATCTGTGGCGCGGTGATTCCTACCGCGATCTGGAAACGACATGGTTCCCCATTTCCTATTACGAATACGGCCCCTGGTTCTATTATTTCCATGTGCCTTTTAGTCTGGGCATCGTATTCACCGCCATTGGCCTGTTGCTCCGTTCCCGGCAGATGCAAGAACCGTTTTACCGGACGCAAAGCATCACGGTTCTGGTCGCGTTTTGTGTGCCGCTGGTGGTCGCAATTCTGGACCTGATCGGGTTCGAGTTAATCTCTTACTACAATGTATCCACCCTGGTCTTCCCCCTCAGCGGATTTTTGCTCGGTTGGGCGCTGCTGGGATTCCGGTTTCTCGATTTGATGCCGATTGCGCGGGATGTGATTGTAGAAAGTATGGCGGACATGATGATCGTGCTGGACGATCGCAAACGTATCGTTGACGTTAACCCTGCCGCACGTAAGCAGCTACTCCCCCTCAATTCCCCAATCATCGGGCTTGATATTCACGAGATACTGGTCGGACAACACAATCTGATTGATCGTGTTCCAGAAGATACGCCGGTATACCGTGAAATACAAATTGACCGTAAAGAAGAAATCCGCTCATATAATGTGACCTACTCGCGCATCAAGCATCCGTCACGTCAAAAGTCGGGGCTGCTGCTGCTGCTACAAGATGTCACCGAACGCAAACTGGCGCAGGCGGCGTATCGTGCAGAGGCAGAAAAAGTCGCTGTACTTCAGGAAAGACAGCGCATCGCCCGCGAACTTCATGACTCCGTCAACCAGACTCTATTTGCGGCTTCTGGATTAACCGACTTGCTGCCGCTGGCGATCTACGACAAACCGGAAAAACTGCCGGAGTATGCGGCGAGTATTCAGCAACTGATTCAGGGTGCGACCGCGCAAATGCGAATTGTGCTGCTGGAACTGCACCCGGATGCGCTTGCCAAAACCGATCTCGGCACGATATTGACCCAGCTATGCAACGCATTCACCGGCAACACCGGTATCGTCGTTCAATTAACTGCTGCGCCGCAGGTCTATCTCGCAGCAGATGCACAGTTCGCGTTCTACCGCATCACGCAGGAAGCGCTGCACAACATCGGCAAGCACGCCGCCGCGACCGAGGTCCGGGTGCGGCTTACCCGCTGCGATTGCCTCATCGAACTATCGATTCAAGATAACGGGACCGGCTTCGACGTAAACAACACGCCACCCGATCACTTCGGGCTGCGGAATATGAACGAACGCGCAGATGAAATCGGCGCGACCATACAAATTAGCAGTCAAATTAATCAAGGCACAAGCATTACACTACGCAAGGAACTATCATGACACAGATCAACTCAATCGGCGTAATTCTCGTCGATGATCACCGCCGCGTACATCAGGTCATTGCAGAGATGATTAGCTATATGGACGGCATCGAACTGCTGGCACAGGGTTGTAATGGCCTCGAAGCCATCGAATTATGCAATCAATATCAGCCAGATGTCATTTTAATGGACGTAGTCATGCCGGTCATGGATGGTGTAAAAGCGACGCGGCACATTCTCCAACATCAACCCAAAACCAGAATTCTGGCGTTTTCCAGTTTTAACGATCAGGAGACTACACGCGCCATGCTCAATAACGGCGCGACCGGCTTTGTGCTCAAGGATTCCTCCGTGAACGATCTTGAACACACGATTCGCACGACCTACGAAGGTCAGGGCATTCTGTCGCCGGAAATACTGGGAGTTTTGCTACAAAACTCGGACGCACCCGTCTCTGCTTCGATTCAATTGACTGCACGCGAACTCGAAATCCTCCACCTGCTCGCTGATGGCCTGACCAACGGTGCAATCGCAACGAAACTGACGATCAGTGTATCGACCGTCAAATTTCACATCAATAACATCCTTGAGAAGTTCGGCGTCGATACACGTGCCGAGGCACTGGTCATGGCGGCGAAATGCAATCTCGTTTGATTCCGCCAGGGACCATACTGCCACACACATCTTCGATTAAAATTAACAAAGTATTGAGAAAACCGGGGAATTTGGCATGATATCCTGTCTTAATCGACAGGGTAAATCCTATCACTTTAGGCAGTCGACATCGTCTATATTTCATCATACAATGCTGTTATATTGTATTAGATTGGACCGGGAGATTGGAATTCAGTCCGGTCGAATCGGTGTCTTTTCAATCAAACCAGTGGACTCTTATGAAGAAAATTCGCATTACACTGGTGACAATTTCGTCTATGGAGCAGAACCCGCTGCCCGAACCATTCACGCCAAAAATCACCCTCACTGAATTGCATTATGGTCCGCATTCATTCGTGGATCAGATCCATGATGACGATCAGGAGATCGTCGTGATTAATACCGAACACGTCGATAGTGCCCGATTCGCAGCAATCGACATGCTCGTGCGAAAAACGCCGTTTACGCGCATTGTGATTCTGTGCCCACAGTTGACCGCCGATCAAGTCCGCGCCGTCATCAGCATTGGCGTGACGGGCGTACTGCTACACCACGACATGAACGAGAATTTCTATGACCTCGCGCATCTGATTCTCCGCGGTAAAATCGTGCTTTCCAGATCGTTGATGCAAGACTTGGTTCTTGAGCCTACGTAGCAAACAAGCGAGTGTCCCCGACAGAGTAAATCCGCAGAGCAACACGACCAGTTTTCACCCATTCGCCACTTGCTTGACTTGGACGACGAATAGGTGTAGACTCTCATCGTTTGCGGGTATAGCTCAGTTGGTAGAGCGTTTGCTTCCCAAGCAAAATGTCACGGGTTCGAGTCCCGTTACCCGCTAAACTCGTCCAGCAGGCGTCCCACCGGACTGTACCGGTCGTGGGCGTTTTTTAATTCTGCCTGGGCTGTCGCAATTGGCCCCGCCGCTCTGTCACCATCGACAATCTCTAGAACTGTTCCACGAAGCACACGCCAGACATCTCGCTTGCCACAACCAGCTGACATCATGCCTGAACGCATACGCTATCCCTCACCATATAACAAATTGTCACAAGACAAAATCATGTAAATAATTTTTGAAGCCTGTAAATTCAGCGTCATTTAATAGCATAAATAAGACAATATATACCCTTTTCATACGTCTGATATGGCATGATTGCCTCAATCGACTTATTAAAAACACAGTGAATTCATGAGATAGCACACAGCAACAGGTCAATCAGGGGAACATACTCACGCACAGGTAAACGCACGTCAGTGCCCGATATCGCCATTGTCTAATCGTTCTACTCTCACAACATCCAAAATAGGCAACCAAAGTCATAGTTAAATCATTATCAGCGGTTAGACGCCCGGTAGGGCTATCTATAAACAACGATGAAAGCAAACACATGCACACACAGCAATCACTTTTTCGCCAGTTGATCCTGGTATTGACTTTCGTCATACTGTTAGGATTTTCTACGTTTGTGACCCAACCGGTCGCAGCACAGACATCATGTCCCGCCTTCCCCATCACGGTCAACAACGAGGCGGACCTGAACACCGCCATTGACTGCTACAACGCCATCACGACACCAGGTACGTATACAATCACTTTTGCCAACAGCATTGGGCTTACCGCCTCGTCGCAAACGATAAATAACGCGACCGCCGGGGTGGAACTGCTAATTGACGGTGGCAGCAATAGTTTACAGGGAACGACGAACGCTCGCCCCTTCACGATAAGATTCGGTGCGACCGTCACCATTCAAGACATCACCATTACAGGTGGGCAACCCGCTTTAGACGGCGGCGGTATCCTGAACGACACCGGCAGCACCCTGACCCTAAACAACAGTATCGTCACCAACAATTTCGGCGGCGGCACGGGTGGCGGTGGTATTGCGAATTTCGGCACGATGACGATCAACGACAGCGAAATCACCAGCAACCAACATGGCAACAATGTTGGGGCAGGTATTTTAAATTCCGGCACGATGACGATCAATAACACGACCGTCTCCGGCAACAGGTCGCGGCGTGCGGCTGGCCTCTACAACAGCGGCACCATCACGGTCAACAACAGTGAGATCACCAGCAATACCGCGCAGGACGCCGGGGGTGGTATTGAAAACACCAGTACGGGCACGATGACGCTGGATAATACCACTGTCTCCAGAAACATCTCGCAAGATATCGGCGGCGGCATTTACAACGAAGGTATGCTGACGTTGACCAACGGCAGCGCCGTCACCGGCAGCACGGCTAACGGCGGCCTGGGTGGCAGCGGCATCTATAATGACGCCGGAACGGTCGAAATTATCGATAGCAGCATCGCCGATAACAGAGCGTTCGGTACGTCAAACGGCGGCGGCATCCGCACTAGAAATGGCACGGTAACGCTGGATAACAGCACCGTCACCGGCAATAATGCTGTATCTGGCTCCGGCGACGGCATCTATGTCGATAACGGCACAGTGAATGTGACGAACGGCAGCCTCATCTCCGCCAATGAAGGCGAAGGCATCTTCAATGTGGACGGCGTCGTGACCATCACCGATAGCACCGTCTCTGACCATACCAATGGTCGTGGAATCGGCAATCAGAACGAGATGACGCTGACGAACGCCATCGTCTCCGGCAACACGGCGGGCGGCATTAGCAACAGTGGCCCGATGACGATTACTGACAGTACGATCATTGATAACACGATCACCGGCAGTGTCGGGGGTGGGGGTATCTATAACTCCACTGAAACGCTAACGATATCCGGCAGTACGATCATCGGCAATAGCGCCGTCGCCACAGGCTCGTTTAGCAGTGGTCGTGGTGGTGGCATTCATAATGCCTTTAACGGTACGCTAATCGTCACGAATACCACAATCTCCGGTAACACAGCGGGGAGAAGCGGCGGTGGCATCTACAGCGCAGGAACCGCTGTATCGTTGACAGATAGCACTATCTCCGGCAATACGGGCGGTGGCATCCACTCCGGTGGCACGACGACCCTGAACAATACCCCTGTCTTCGAAAACACGGGGACCGGCGTTCAGGTGGGTGGCACAGCAACGCTGACGGACAGCCCGGTTTACGACAACGATGCGAGCAGTGATAATGCTACAGGCGGTGTCCAGAACTTCGGCACGCTGACAATGACCGGTAGCTCAATCTATGGCAATACGGGTGGAACCGGCGGCCTTAACACCACCGGTAATGCGACGCTGACGAACAGCCCCATCACCGGTAACACCGCCATCGGCGACGGCGGCGGCATCAGTGCGGGTGGCACGCTCACCTTGATCAACAGCCCCGTCACCGGTAACACCGCCACAGCCGTTAGCACCTGGTCCGGCGGCAACGGCGGCGGCATCGCAACGTTCCCATCGTCCTTCGGGGGATCGCCAACCCTGACGCTGACCGACAGCCCGATCTCCGGCAATACGGCGGAGAAGAACGGCGGCGGTCTGTATGCGTCCTTGCAAAGCGGTTTCACCATCTCATTAACCACAACCAACAGCCCGATCTCCGGCAACACGGCCAATGGCGACGGCGGCGGTATCGCCTTAAACGTCAGTAGCGGCATCCTCACGCTGTCACTGGCAGATTTGACGATCACCGAGAACAAGGCCAGCGGGCGTGGTGGCGGTATCTACAACCGGAATGTTAACCTCACGTTGACGGACGGCCTCATCACCGGCAACACAGCCACGCTTGATGGCGGCGGTATTTACAACGATGCTGGTTTCCGCACTGTAACGTTGACCGATACCACCATCTCCGATAATGAGGCGAGTGGTAACGGCGGTGGCATCTACAATGTCCGTAATGCAATTTTGAACACGAACCGCTCGATTACCGGCAACACGGCGGAGAAGGACGGCGGCGGTATCTACAACGCGGGTGAAATGAACCTGACGGGGATCGCCGTCTCCAGTAACACAGCCGCCAACGGCGGCGGTATCTACAACGTGGGCGAGTTGACCCTGATGGGCGTCCTCATCGCCGATAACAACGCTGACAGTGGCGGCGGCATCTACAACCTGAGGACAGCCACTGTGAAGCAGAGTACCGTCTCCGGCAACGCCGCCAACAACGGCGACGGCGGTGGTATCTTGCAGCCCGAAGGCTTTACCAGCACCAGCATGACGGTTGAAGAGAGCACGATTTCCGGCAACACGGCCTCCGGTAACGGTGGCGGTGCCGCCTCATCCGTCGCTGGCGGGGCACTGTTTGTAACCAACAGCACAATCTCTGGCAACACGGCCTCCGGTGGCGGCGGCGTCTACAGAGGCGTTCAGCCTGGTGCGCGTTTCATGCCGTTTATCTCGCTGACGAACACCACCATCACAGATAACTCGGCGACGACGGGCGGTGGTATCTACGCTCTGGGCGACGGGAGTTCGCTGACGCTCACAGCCACGATTATCGCAGACCAGCAGAGCGGCGCAGACTGCGACGGTGCGATCACGTCTGACAACTACAACCTGGACAGCGACGGCTCCTGTAACCTGACACAGTCCGACGACATCTCCAACGGTAACGCGGACCTCGGCCCCTTGCAGGACAATGGCGGCCCCACGTTCACCCACGCGCTGCTCTCCGCCAGCGATGCCCGCGACACCACCCCCCCGAATGACTGTGAAGTCTCGAATGACCAACGCGGCGAAGCGCGTCCCATCGGCCCGAACTGCGACACCGGCGCGTATGAAGCAGAAGGCCCGCAACTGCCCGCTATCAACGCGACGGACGACAGCGCCAGCACCGACTACGAAACAGCCGTCAACGTCGATGTCCTCGGCAACGACACCTTCACAGGTAACGTGACCGTCACCATCAACACGGCCCCCGCCA
>DAOTXA010000274.1:0-13490 GCA_034435595.1 Anaerolineae bacterium
TCTTCATGGTTGAATAGTTACTGACGTTACGCACAGAGCACCTCAAAATGAGGTAGACTACGCGCATGGATGATAAAGAACTGCTCGATATTTACACGGATTTTCTCATTAGTTCGTTCGGGCTGACGACCCAAAGCCCGTCAATTACCGTCTGGTAGAGAAAACCGAGGTTTAGGGCTATGGGCGACATGTGGAGTACGCGTTCGGTCAGAAGATGCGCCACCAATTCCCTGGCATGATCGTCTTGCAAACCGTTTTGGCTATCCGCGTTTATCGTGTCAGATCAGCATCCAGTCGAATATCGAAGTTGCGCTGCTAACGCAAAAGTGGGTGTGGGGGCAGCTCTTGCCATCGAAAAATGATGCCGATAGCTGCCCATAATCAGTTTATTTACCAACGCGAACCCGGATAGATAGAGGGCAGTACTGTCATTGAAGTGGCGATGTCTTCAAGTTCCTCGGTTGTTGACTCCTCCGCAGGAACGACAACATGTATGCGAACATTGTGCTCGCTCAATTGCGATTTGAGGCGATTATCTGGTCGTCCAGTATATCCATCTGTCAATATTAACACACGACGAATCTTCGGCGAATGCTTGACAATATGTTGCACAACGCAATTGATATTAGTTCCACCCGTAGTACGGACATAGCCTGTTTTGAGACGTTCCCAGGGGAGTGCTTCGACTACTGTGGAAAACTGGTACGCTTCTGCAAGTCCCTTCCGTATGTAGGGAACGATTAACGTAAGTAAACGTGGCAGCACTTCGCCCATTGATCCAGATACATCCAGATAAATGAACGCTTTTGCAGGTACGTCGGGGACGCGTGCGCGTGCCAAGCCCGGTTGTCCCCATAGGGTAGTAGGTGCACCGAGAATGCGTTTTGCGGGTGCGGTTCTATCGCGAGCATTGGGCAACACATTGATGCTGGAAATGCCGGGAATGGCTCGCTTCGCCTTGCGTTTCTGCTTGTCTCTGCCAGGATTGACGCAGCGCTTAAGAACGTTGGAAAATGCGCGGCGGGCATGTTCTGCTGAACCTTGCAATTCGGTCAGAAGTTCTTCCGCATCTCCGCCAGATCCGCGATCTTTGCGACCACCCATCTGACCTTTGGGCCACCGCTTGACCACCTTCTTCATGATCTCTTTCATGAGCGGGTCATCAAGGGCGACACCATCACTGCCATCACCTTCGTGATCGCCAATCAGCACGACATCCCCCCAACCTAGTTCATTTTCCTCAGCGTACTGCTGGAGCAGTTTGAGGATTTCATCATAGAAGGGCGGTTTGACATTGGGATTGTTGCCTGCGGGATAGAGTCGCATTAGCAGGTTCTTTGTACCTTTAGGCCCGATGTTATCCGGGTAAACTGGGTTTTCAGGCCATCCATCCGGTGGTCGCAAAAGAATTTGCGGGAAGTCGTCGAGTGGATTCAGTTTTCGGAAGAAACCGCGATATTCCGGTCCAGGGAATTGACGTGATAGCCCTGCGTTGATGATTGCATCAAAGGCAATGTTGTGTGCCAGTGTCGCACGTGGGTACATGCGTGTATGGGCCAGAATGATATGCCAGAGTTCATGCATCACCAACAGAAAAAGGTGCTCGTCCTCCTGGCAGTACTTGTTGATGAACGCCGGGTTGATGAGCAATCGTGGACGCAGTGTGCACTCTACTGCGGCAGTAGGAATTTTGTCGCTTACTTCGATGCCTGCCAGACGGCAAAACGTTTCCATTTCAAAGGTGGCTGCGGGCAAGCAGTTTACGAGACGACGTGTGAGTTCTGCCCCTTCGCGGCTGATGCGTACTTTGGGAAGAATAGCCATATTTATTGCACCATAATCTGCTCTTCTAGGCATCCGGTTGCGCGTGCAAGAGCAACAAGTCTTGGATCATCGCTGATGAGTGAACGGGAGATGAACCCCTCGTCTAATGACAGTGACGCTTCTGCCAGCAAGATACCCGACCGGGTACGTCCCAGAACATTCATCACCAGATTGTGGTCGATAGCACGCAGGCAAACCGGGGCCTTGCGCGTCTCTTTAGGGATTTCCGGCTTGTTGTCCTCATCATTGTCATCGTCATCATGAAGATCATCGTCGTTTGATGCTGCTGGGGCTGGAGCCTTGGTTCCAATTGCGCGACGAATTTCATCCTGCCATGCGTAAACGATTGATGCGCCGTGTAGATCGTAACTCTTCCAGGTTAGATCAAGATGTTCGATCAGGTCATCAACTGCCTTGCCACCTTCGGTGATGGTTTTGGCAACCAGTTTTGGATCGGCATGATCCAAGTTGAGGTCAATACCCATAATACGGTGAAACGGATCGCCCAGGCCAGCCAAATCGAAACGAACAAATGTGGACTGCACCGGGCGAATCTCGAATTCAATTGTTGAAGACCCGAAACGTGAACCCAGACTCCCGAATCGTGACGACGAAGGTCTCGATGGCAATGGTGGCGAACTTTGTGACGAGCTTCCACTACTACCGGACCCAGATGAGCGGCTGAAGCGGGACGACGAACTACGGAACGGGTTTGAACTGGATTGTTTGCTGCCGGGTAGACCGGATTTCCGAGTGTTGTCGTTTGAGTCACTCATTATAATTGCTCCTTGACGTTGAAGGTGTCCAGGTCTTTCTCGAATTGATCCAGCGCTTCTTGCCATTTATGTGATTTCCATAAGTCTGGAAAGCAAGCGAGAACATAGTTTTGTACGATATTTTCTAGCGGATCACCATTGATTGGCCGTTTGTCGAGCCAGGCTTTAATCTCCTTCCAGGTATTCGTGACAAATCCCGGTGGTATGGTCGTTTTGACCGGGCGCGGCTGTAGAACAGGTCCGGCTAGTTTCACGATTGGCTCCCATGCTGCTGGGACGAGATTACGTCGCTTGCTGAATGATAGGTACATTGCGACTGCAAGCCCTACTTGGCGTGCATCTGACTCTTCTGCACCTAACGCCTGTGTAATTAAGCGTGCCATGTCTTCGTCGCCAAAGCCCAGGCTATCGGCGATAAGGATCCGCTTTACAGGATCGTTTTCTTCGAGCACCTGACGCCATTCGTCACTGTCTGCGAGGCTTGCAATTTCCCACGCCTGCTTGTGGGTGGCGACAATCGTCGCTGGAGACGGCGGCACCTCTGAGCAATTTTGTGGCATACCGTACAGAAGTGCGAGCTGTGCGCTATATTCAACGTCCGCGTTTTCACCCTCCAGAACTAGTCTTGCGGCATGTACAGCGACCATTGACTGCGCGAGCATTCGTGCGCGGCGGGGGCTTTGCGGAAGTTTGGCTTGCTCCAATACATCCATAACCGTCATGACATAGTCGGGTAGCCACTCGCTGAATTCGCTTTCTAACTCAGGGATGAGTTTGATGCATTCGGCAACCAGGTCTTCAAAACTGCGACCGCCTGTCATGTCCGTGAATGTAGATTTCAGATCCTCGGTATAGGCTGCTCCAAGAATGACCTCACGTCGTTCTTCTTTACTTAGACTTCCCCAATTTGGTACTGCTACAACAAAGGGGAATCGATCTGCCAATGCCGGGTCCAGCGGCTCTGAACCCAGATAATATTCGGTCTGTTGCATCGCCTGATCAATATCCTCCGGGGCAGGTGGATTCATCGCTGCCCAGCGGTGCCTCAGATTTTCTAACGGAATCCCAATGATTTTACGCTCATGAATGATTGGAAACAGTTTGTTTTGAAGATCAGATCGACAGCGTGAAATTTCATCGAAGAAGACAAACTCTGCATCCCAGATTGACCCTGGCGTAGTAACGAAGTGCAGCTTTTCGCCAGATTCATCAGGAAGTGGTATACCCACGAGGTCATCGTAGTTCAGGAGAGATGCATTGTAGTGTCGCATCTCCATGTTTAGCGTTTTCGCCATCTTCTCCACCAGCAAGGATTTGGCTGTTCCATGTGGGCCAACTAAGAGGAGGGGGGCTTCTAACGTTAGGGCGGCAAGCAGAATTGCGTCCAGATGTGCCCAACCGTGAATCTCTAACATGCTGGTGATATTCATCTGTTCAGGGGAGATTTCGTTTGTCATAGGTGACAGCACGACTGCGGCAAAGCGCAGCACATACGCCTTAATCCTTTCCTGAGGCTTGCATTGTGAAGGACTTACTATTGGATGGGGAAGAATTGCGATGTTTCTCCCCGGAGCGAATTCCGTCTTGCAAGAGGATGAAGCAACCTTTGCAAACTATCTAGCAGGTGGCTTTAGCGATCTTTACTATATTATATCTCTGTTTGTGATTTATTCCCCCAATAACTCAGGGCTTTTTATACGAATATCTGCATTCGGCTGTGAAACCCGGCGCTGAGGCTATTTTGACAATCCATTTGTTATTATATTGTCAATAAAATTGGGTTAATAGGGGGCAGAGGTACTATTGAATGTTGATGATGGTCTAATGCCAATTTATGCAATTTCTCACTAGACCGGGTAGAATAATTGCGTATTGTACCGTCTAATTGTGAGCTAACAGCTATCGTATACAATATCACCGTTTCACCCCAATCATGTGAAGGACAAAACACCTTGCAACTCGCTGCATTCACTCATGACGGCGTTTTTGAGCAGTTGAAGTCTGAATGGAACCAACTTCTCCAACAAAGTACATCAAACTCTGTATTCAGCACCTGGGAATGGCAATCGACATGGTGGGAAGCTTATCATCCTGGTGAACTGTGGGTGCTAACCTGCCGTGATGATACAGATCATTTGATAGGCATTGCCCCCTGTTTTATCAGTGAGACGGATGCTGGTCGAGCGCTGACACTTATTGGTTGTGTCGATGTGACTGATTATCTTGACCTGATTGTAGATTTGGACGCAATCGAAGAAGTCCTGTTTGCATTCGCTGCATATCTGGCAGAACATGCCGGACACTTTGATTATCTCGATCTTTGTAACATTCCCGAAGATTCCCCAATCCGGGAACGACTGCCCGTGCTTCTTGAACAATGTGGATTTGCCATAGAGCAGACGCAATTAGACGTTTGTCCGCATTTTGCGGTTCCCGATAGTTGGGATGCGTACCTGGGAAGGTTGGCGAAAAAACAGCGTCATGAATTACGCCGCAAGATGCGTCGTGCGCATGGGGCGACAGAACAGGTTGATTGGTATATTGTCGGCCCTGAACAGGATATCGAGACAGAAATTGATCGTTTTGTTGATCTCATGGCTGCCAGTGATAGAGAAAAAGAGGCATTCCTACAAGATGCCAACAATGTAGCGTTTTTCCGTAAGATTGTTCCACTCTTACATGAACATGGATGGTTGCAGTTGGCATTTTTGACGGTGAACGGTAAACCGACTGCGGCCTACCTCAACATTGACTACGATGATCGCGTTATGGTCTATAACTCTGGTTTGCAGCGGGGTGGTGATTACGATCATTTAAGTGCTGGCATTGTGCTTCTGGCGCATCTGATCCGTCACGCGATTAAGAACAAGGTTCAGGTGTTTGATTTCTTGCGTGGGGATGAAACATATAAATATCATCTGGGCGGTGAAGATAAAGGGGTCTTTGCATTGCGTGCTTATCATCAGTCGACAAGTGGAGAATTGGATGAGTCTTCATGACCATACGACATATTGCCCTGTTAAGCGTACATACTAGCCCCCTCGCTCCTATCGGGGGCAAAAAGACGGGGGGTATGAACGTTTATGTGCGCGAGTTGGCGCGTGAACTGGCGCGGCGTGACATTCAGGTAGATATCTTTACACGTCGCGTGTCTTCGACTCAACCTGACGTAGACTACTCGCTTGGTGAAGGCGTTCGTGTTATCCATGTAAACGCTGGTTTGCCACAACCATTGGACCCGGATGCTGTGTATGAGCACCTATCCCAGTTCACTGCCGGGGTGATTGCATACGCAACGCGACACAGGATCACCTATAATCTCGTTTACAGTCACTATTGGCTGAGTGGATGGGTGGCACATAAGTTAGATGAAGTTTGGAATATACCATCGGTACAGATGTTTCATACGCTTGGTCATATGAAACATCGAATTGGCGGTGGTCCGCTTATGATGCCCGACACTCGCGTTCTGCTGGAGACGCAAATCGTCAACTGGGCAGATCGTATCATCGCAGCAACCCCGGCAGAGCAGGCGCAACTGCTTTGGCTGTATCGAGCTGATCGCCGTAAAATCGAAGTCATACCGCCCGGTGTTGACTCTTCGCGTTTTCATCCAATCCCGCAGCTTGATGCCAAGTCCCATTTGAACATAGCAGCGGACGATGATTTGCTTTTGTTCGTTGGACGGTTAGAACCCCTCAAGGCGGTTGATACGATTCTTCAGGCCGTCGAGCTGATTCGTGTGGAGGAACCGGGATATCTGAGAAAGATACAGTTTGCGATTATCGGTGGTGATCTGAACAATCCATCGGACACCGAGATGGAACGCTTGCAATCCCTTGCACATGAACTAGGTCTAGATGATGTTGTGCAATTCCTCGGTGCAAAAGATCATGAGTTGTTGCCCTATTACTATGCAGCGGCACTAGCGGTAATTATGCCTTCTGACTACGAGTCATTTGGTATGGTAGCATTGGAGGCAATGGCGAGTGGGACACCCGTAATCGCATCAGAGGTCGGTGGACTCGCGTTCCTTGTTCGAGATGAAGACACCGGTTTCCTGGTGCCAACCCGTAATCCCGAGGCGCTGGCAGAGGGGATTATCACAATAATATCGGACCCCGAAAAAAGATACCAATTGAGCCAGAATGCTGCTCGTCTGGCTCAACGATATCATTGGTCACGGATCGCAGATCGATTGCTGCCCATATTCAAGGACGTTGTTGCAGAAAAGTCCTTCGCTGCTTCTAGCCGCCGTAAGCGTTAGGCGTGTCGGCAACTGTTGCTGTGATGTAAGGTGCTTCTTCCTGAAGCTCTGCGACCTGGTCTTCGTCGTGAATAATGGTTTGTCCTTTGTGGTAAAGGACGTTATTAAACCCGTCATAGCGATAGCGGCGATTGACCCAGCCATAACGATGATGATAGAAGACCGTGTTGAATTGCACGGCTTCTTCTTTTTTGATCACTTTTTCATCGATGATCCAAACCGGGGCATACTGCTCCAGGTGAGGTATTGCTTTTGCGTCTCGTTTGCGCAAGAGGTCTTTATTAGCTTGCATACGAATCTTACCCTCAATTTCCCTAAAAGCTACTGTATTTTACCGGGCAATAGCAAAGAATCACAAGAAGAGAACTTCCTCCTATTCTAACAACACTGCAAACGCCACTATAATTTAGTGGATATATAGGAACCTGTTGAAAGGGTTTGTGATGCAAAATCGAGGTTTGCACTGGCTCTTACTCTTGGCCTTGATTGGACTTGTCGCGTTTTCGAGTATGTATGTCGGTCAAGCGCAAGCGGATACGATTTTATCGCTGGTCAATGCTGAACGCAGTCGAGTTGGCGTGCTTCCCCTGGTATCGAGTGAACAACTGCGTCTAGCGGCGCAGCGGCACAGTGAAGACATGGCTGCGGGCGATTTTCTGTCGCATACCGGGTCGGATGGGTCCGAGTTCTGGCAACGTATCGCTGCAACTGGATACAATATGATGACTGGCGCAGAAAATGTGTTGTATCGCTGGGATGCTGACGCTTCAGGTGCGTTTGAACAATGGCGAAATAGTCCCGGACATTACAATAATATGGTGAATGGCGCATATGCAGAGGTTGGTATCGCGTTTGCCCTGGCTCCTTCAGGACGCTACTATTTCACGATGCTGCTTGCATCCCGCCCCGATTTTAGCGCACCTGCTCCCACAAATGTACCACCGACGCAGATGCCTGCGTCGCCTCCGGTTGAGCCAACGATTGTTGCTTCAATTGTGCCTGGGTCCCCATCACAAACCGCGCAGCCAACAGGTATTCCGTCTTTGGTTCTACAACCACAATCAACAAATGTGCCGATTCAGCAACCATCATCTATTCCATTGACTGCGACGTTGATTCAACCACCGTTAATGTCGCAAACACCCTTGCCGACTGTGATGCCAATGGCGAGCACAGTTGCCCCAACACTTGTAGTTGATTTACCACCAGCATCGGACCGGGGACGTGCAGATGAGTCGAATCGGACGAGCTTTGTGCAATGGTCCTTCGATGTTGCGGTTGAGGCAGTTTACCGGATGCGAGCTAAGATTGCTGAAGATCAACCAGCATTCGGTGCAATTGAAATCCCCGTTGAAGTCCGGTTAATCATTGATGGAAATAGCTTTTCCTTGATCAATATCTCTGGCGGAGCGCTGTTTCTCGATGGGTTGACGTTTGCCAGTACCTCCGGCGAGATGTCGATTGATAGCTGGCGTACAGAGTATTTATCCGCTGATCTCGAGGTTTTCCCTCGTAGAGGTTGTTTACAAGCATGGACACTAAATACCGGCGAGGTACTTGATCCTCCTGCGGATTGCCAATCCAGGTATGCATGGATTGCGGTTGGTAGCCAATATGCTTTCTGGCGCGGCGTGGAGACATTCACTGTGTTGCGCTACGGCGAACCCGTGACCGTGTGTTCGACATATTTTCAGGTCTGTGACTTTAGTCTTGATCAGCGCATCACCTTGAATGATTTACCTGACAACAATGTAACGGACATTCCAACATTGAATGCGGTAACTCGTCCGCGTACTACAGGGCAGTCTGACATTATGTTGCTCTACTCGTCAGATAGTAGTTTTACGCTGATAAACGTATCTGGTGCCTCACTTAATTTGCGCGGTCTGGGATTTTCCGGCCCTGGTGGGAATTTGCCAATTGGTGCATGGGATATTGATGCTCTGTCTCGCCCGCTTGATGCCTTCCCGCGTTTGGGCTGTTTGCAAGCTTGGTCGCTTGGACAGGAGAGTCCACAATCTCCCCCAGACCAGTGCGCTATACGTCATGCTTGGATTGCAGTGAACGATACGCAGGCATTCTGGAAAAATGCCGATGTGTTTACTGTTAGCTACAATGGCAGCGTCGTAACGACTTGCCGTGTAAGCGCAGGGCAATGTGATTTTGATTTGCCAGAATAGAACTTTGGTGTGGTACATGAATTTGCGTCTGTTGACTATGTGTTGTTTGTGCGCGAAGTGTCGCGGGTGTTACGTGTTGATTACCTTGCTGTTCTATTGATTAGAGGGGTGTATCACTACAAAACCCTCATCATTTTTGGAGTTTTCGCAGCATACTGGAGATGACATTTGACCGCGTGGCTTGTTTAGATTGGAAATGCTGGAGATTGAGGAAAGTTAATCGCTATATCAGACAAAATTCTTGACATATTGGTAATCCACGCTATGCTTGTCGCCTATGATTAAGCAACAAGATCACAAGAAACGAACTCGTCGTAGCCTTTTCCGTGCTTCCGCCAGCGTGCTGGAGGTATCTGTTTGGCTGTCGTACGATTAATGTTGACCACAAGCGTGCCACAACCCCGGACAGATCGTGTTCGGGGTTTTTATTTGCCTTTGGAGGAGTTTCATGAGTGAGCAAAGCGTCAAGAAAGTTGTTCTGGCGTACAGCGGCGGGCTAGACACATCGGTGATCGTGCCGTGGCTGAAGAACAACTATGAGAACTGTGAAGTCGTTTGTATGACGGCTGACCTCGGGCAAGAAGAAGAACTCGATGGCCTTGAAGAAAAAGCCATCCAATCAGGTGCGACAAAATGCTATATTCGTGACCTACGTGAAGAATTCTTGCGCGATTTCGTGTTCCCGACGATGAAGGCAGGTGCGGTATACGAGCGTGATTATCTACTTGGAACATCATTTGCCAGACCACTCATTGCCAAACATCTGGTAGAGGTCGCTGAAGCGGAGGGTGCGGATGCGATTGCACATGGTGCGACCGGAAAAGGTAATGACCAGGTTCGGTTCGAATTGACCCTGATGGCGTTGAATCCCAAGCTAAAGATTATTGCCCCATGGCGCGAGTGGGATATTCGCAGCCGTGAGGATGCGTTGGCTTATGCCGCCGAGTTCAATGTGCCGGTAGCGCAAACGGAGCGTGACATCTACAGCCGCGATCGTAATATCTTCCACCTGTCGCACGAGGGTGGCTTGCTTGAGGATCCGTGGAATGAGCCGGAATCGTCCATGTTTCAGCTTACCGTCAGCCCTGAAGAAGCACCTGATGAACCAACATATATTGAAATCGGCTTTAAGAAGGGTGACCCCATTAGTTTAAATGGCGAGTCTCTTGGACCGGTTGAATTGTATGCAGCATTAAATCAGATCGCTGGTTCAAACGGTATTGGTCGCGCTGATATCGTCGAGAATCGTCTTGTGGGGATGAAGAGCCACGGTGTATACGAGACACCTGCGGGTACGGTGCTGCTAAAGGCACATCAAGCACTGGAAAGCATTTGTATCGATAAACACACGATGCATTTCAAAGATTTCGTTGCGGTTAAGTATGCTGAGCTAGTATATAACGGTATGTGGTATACCCGTTTGCGTGAAGCGCTTGACTCATTTATCGAAGTGACGCAGGAACAAGTCACCGGAACGGTTCGCCTGAAATTATACAAAGGCAACATTGTTATTGCTGGGCGAAAGAGTCCTTTCAGCCTTTACCGCGAAGATTACGCCTCATTCGGCGAGGAAGATGTTTACAATCAGATGGATGCTGAAGGGTTCATCAAGCTGTTTGGTCTTCCACTCAAGGTAGAAGCGCTGTTGTCGATTGACGGTGGTGGTCAGAGCCGCTACCGTAGCCCAGACTATAGTAAATTCAAGCGGGACTGATCTATATGAAATTGTGGGGAGGTCGCTTTTCAGAACCGGCAGCCGAGACTTTGCGCCGGTTAAATGATAGTTTCGCGTTTGATCGTCGTATGTATGCGCAGGATATCGCGGGTAGCATCGCCTACGCCCGTGCTCTGGTGGGTGCCGGCATTCTCACTTCGGAAGAGACAGAGAAGATTGTCTCTGGCCTAGAGCAGGTGAGAGCTGAGTTTGATGCTGGTACATTTGAGGCTGCTCTTGGTGATGAAGATATCCACACTGCGGTCGAGCGTCGGCTGACCGAAATTGTAGGTATTGTCGGTGGGAAACTGCACACTGGTCGTAGCCGGAACGACCAGGTAGCCACAGATTTGCGCCTGTGGACTATGGAAGCGGTTCGCGAAGTTCGCACTATGGTGATGGACCTGCAATCTGCGTTTATAGATCAGTCAAAAAAGCACGTTGAAGTATTGATGCCCGGTTACACTCATTTGCAGCCAGCGCAGCCGATTACGGTCGCGCATTGGCTGATGAGTTTTTACTGGATGCTTCATCGGGATCGTGCACGATTGTCAGATGCGTTGAAGCGAATATCAGTAATGCCGCTAGGATCGGGTGCGCTGGCAGGTACACCATTAAGCATCGACCGAAGCTCATTGATGAAAGATTTGAGCTTTACTTCGTATAGTCAAAATAGCCTTGACGCAGTGAGTGACCGCGACTTTGTTGCTGAAACACTATTCGCACTTGCGCTAATGGGAACGCATCTCAGTAGATTTGCCGAAGATATTCTCATCTACACTAATCCTGCTTTCGGTTTTATTGCACTTGATGAGCGCTACAGCACTGGTTCAAGTTTGATGCCGCAGAAACGAAACGCCGACCCAATGGAGCTAGCACGCGGTAAGGTGGGGCGCATGATAGGTTCACTGACAGGTATGATGACAACGCTAAAAGGTCTGCCCACAGGCTATAATAAAGACCTCCAGGAAGACAAAGAGGCACTTTTTGACTCGATTGACACAATGCTATCTTTGTTACCTGTGATCACAGCAGTCGTAGAGACGCTGACAGTGAATACCAGTGCGATGCGAGATCAATTATCCGATGATATGCTCGCAACCGATCTTGCAGATTACCTCGTTGCCAAAGGGCTACCGTTCCGTGATGCACATCATGTCATTGGTCAGATCGTGCAAATCGCGTCTGACAGAGAGAAATCGTTATCTGAATTAGAACTTGACGATTTGACGGGTGTTTCTGATCTATTTGGTGAAGATGTTAGCGAAGTCTTTGACTTCAAAAAGTCAGTTGAACGTCGATCTGCACCAGGCGGCACAGCTCCAAGCGCCGTCCTAAAGCAAATCTACCAGGCTGAGAAATTTCTTGTTGAGTAAGTTGGCTTAAATGCACAAGTCATTACGGTCAAGATATATGAACTTTGACTGTATTTGAGCAATTTATTGACAGCATCGACAAAGGTCGTTAGCCTTTAACCAATATACGGTTCAAGAAGCAATCCTATGAACACTTCGAACAAAAATCTGTCCATTCTCATTATTGTCGTAGTTCTCGTACTCGTCCTTATTAGCGGCGGGTTATAACAGCTTGGGCAGGTAAAGTCAGTAAGTGAAAGATGACTACAAGGGCCTCCCAAACGGGAGGCTTTTTTAACGCCAATCAGGATTGAATTATCTAGCCGAATACCAAAAGGATGCATCATGTCGGCAGAATGGATTTGGAAAAACGGTGAATTTATACGTTGGGAAGACGCAAATGTCCATGTGACTACACATGCATTGCACTACGGTTCAAGCGTATTCGAAGGTATTCGCGCATATGCAACCCCAGATGGCCCAGGCATCTTTCGCCTTAACCCACATAGCGAACGCCTGCTTCAAGGTTGCAAGGTGGCACGAATTGATCTTGCATACACTGCCGAAACCATCAATGAAGTGATTGTGGAGACTGTTCGCCGAAATGGACATGAGTCCTGTTATATTCGACCACTAGTATTCCGGGGTGCCGGTCTGCTAGGTTTGGAAGGGCGCAAAAATCCAACCGAGATGGTGATCTTTACACTCGATTGGGGGCGATACTTGGGCAATGAAGCGATTGACAACGGTGTAGATGTGCAGGTAAGTTCCTGGCGACGCATTGCTCCAGACACCTTCGCATCCATGGCGAAAATTGGCGGGCAATATGTGAATAGCCAATTTGTCAGTATGGAAGCTAAAGACAACGGATTTAGTGAAGGCATTGCACTTGATGCGAACGGATACGTCAGTGAAGGGGCTGGTGAGAACCTCTTTATCATCCACAAAAATATCGTCTATACCCCCGGACACTGGCAATCGATACTTTTGGGCATTACACGTGACTCTGTTTTGACTATTTTGAAGGACCTTGGCTACGAGGTGCGTTTTGAAACTGTTGCACGTGAAATGCTATATATGGCAGATGAAATGTTTTTTACGGGTACGGCAGCAGAAATCACACCAATTCGGTCAGTGGATCGCATCCCCATTGGAGATGGAAAGCCTGGGCCTATCACAAAAGCTGTTCAAAAAGAGTTTTTCGGTATCGTTTCTGGTGAATTGCCTGATCGTCATAACTGGTTGACAATTGTTCAGCCAGAACCCGCGACTGGTGATTAGTTAAGCGAAATATACGATGAGTGAAGCAGTGTGGAGGTAAACGAGATGATCTTGTCCGGTGCTGAAATTGTGATGGAATGCCTTCTTCGTGAG
>DAOTXA010000275.1:0-19698 GCA_034435595.1 Anaerolineae bacterium
TTCAACCACTGGATGAGGGTCGTCTTGCCCACCTGCCGCGATCCAAACACGACAAACGATAGGCCGTTGATGCGCACCATGAAGAAGTCTTCTACGGCAGACATGCCCTGCGTGAGGGATTGCGAGACACCATTGATCGTGCCGAGTACAACGGTGAGAATTTCATCAACTATATTGCTCATATGCGTCCGTTCCTTGCTCAATCTTTCGATTGTTAGTGTACCAGATTCACCAGAAATCGCTTGCTTTTACCCGATGCGTAACACGCGGTGTGCCTTGCCGTAAGTACCATCGCATATTTGCTAACGCGGGCGGCAAGAATGCCGCTCCTACTTCCATTACGGCTTTGTGGGGGTCGCATTCTTGCGACCTGCCGCATCCGTTCAGGATCAGTAAAAAATCGCATCACCCGGTTCCCGCAGGAGGTGAGGGTGTATGTGTATTCTTTTACGCACTCGACCCATCAGAAGTTGTAAGTGTCTCGATGAGTAAATCCAGTGCGGCGATTACACTCGCCTCACGATTGAAGTCACGGTCGCCTTGCCACACGAAACGCCGCACAATCAGCAGACCATCCGGCCCCGCGAGGCCGATGTATGTCAGGCCGACGGGTTTTTCGTCTGTGCCACCGCCGGGACCGGCGATCCCGGTTGCGCTGAGGGCATAGTCGGCGCTCAGGACACGACTTGCGCCGCGTGCCATCTCCCCGGCGGTTTGCTCGCTGACCGCGCCATGTGCGATGAGGGTAGCTTCTTGCACACCCAGCGCAGACTGTTTGACGCTGTTGTCATAAGCGACGATGCCGCCCCGTGTGTAGGCCGAGCTTCCCGCGATGCCGGTTAATGCCGCAGCGATCATCCCGCCCGTACACGACTCGGCAGTGGCGATGGTCACACTTTGCTGGCGGAGCAGGTTGCCTGCACGGGTGCTACGGCTGGCGAATGTGCTCATACGGTCTCCTGTGCTGATCCATTCAGAATTTGTGACAAAAGTGCGATAGCCCAAATTTAGCGGCTTTTGCTTATGCCGTCATCCCGGTTTGCGGGTATAATGCGTGTGGGATAACTCTCGCATGGTATGGGAAATTGAGGGATAAGTCCACCAATGGGCTATTGGGGCTGGCGTCCACTGGTGTTTTGCACGTTTATCAGTGTCCTGATCATCGGTTGCACGGGCACTCGCGTCCGCTTACCTGCTGCGTCTTCCACTGAATCACCCCCAATTACCCTTCAGGTACGAACACCGGCGACATTGACGCCTTTTCCCACCCCCGGCTTGCCAGTTGTCGCCACATCACCTACAATGGCGACCGCCTCTAAATCGTTGACCCCGCACGCATCATTCGACCCACGGACCACACCTACACCGTATCCGGTCGATGCCTCGCCGCCGACCTGTTATGCCCAGCGCGATACAGGTGTTTTGTGTTTGGGCGAGGTCTTCAATCCGGGCAATCGTGCCCTGGCGCGGGTGGTGGTACGCGTGACCATTCTCAACGTCAATGGCGATGCACTGCGCGTTCAACAGGTCACACTCCCCCGGCGAAACATCCCAGCCGCCGAAGCCGCCGCATACAGTGCGCTGTTCGTCCCCGGCCCGGACGATGGCGTTGATGGATTAGCGGGACAATTTGGCGGGGTGATGGTCGCGGTGATTCGCGCCGAACAGGTCAACACCGTCGATTCTCCGGCGCTGACCGTTCTCGACGCTGCCAGCACGTTGCGCGGGGGGCGCGTGGTCGTCGGCGGGGCGCTGCGCAACGATGATACGGTAGTTGTTACCGATATTCGCCTGTTCGTCACTGTATACGATGGCCTTGAACGCGTGACCGGGTTCAGGGTGGCACAACTTCCTGACCTGGACCCCGGTAGCGAACATCCGTTTTCCGTCGCTGTCGCCGCACAAAATCGTGTTGAACCGTACCGCTATCGTATTACAATCGAGGCACAGCGCGACAATCTGCGCTAGAATGGTCGTCATCCTATGATGCATAGCGGACACGACATGACGTGTCCTTACTATCATCAACAAACCTGCATATTTGAGTCTTTTTCGAGATTTTATGTCCCGCGACGACAACACCAACCGTCCGCCCAATAACGACGATCACGAAATGCCTGCCTCGGTGATCTTTACCGAGATGATGCGCCGTGCCGCCAATCAATCCCCGGAACCACCGGAAGCCACGCCGCCCGTTGTGCCACAACAACCGGCCCCACCTGTCGAACCACAACCGCCTGCCCGCACCGAGGAAGAACTTCGCCGTGAAGCTGCGCTTGAAGCACAGCGTGTTCGCCGCGTGGAACGGCGCAAAGAGACGGCACGTCAGCGCACCGCCAGCGCGTTCGGCGGAACCGTGTTGACGTTGATCGTTCCATTTATGGCGGCAGCATTAACCGCGACCATCCTCAGTTGGTGGACCTCCCCCAATGCCCTCGACCCGGAGGTGCGAGCCAGTATCAGTGTTGCCAGCGCCACCGAGAGCGATATTCAAGCACTGCCGACCGCAGCCAGCACCCCACCCTGGTTGCAGCGCATCGGCATTGTCAGCGGGCATCGCGGGCCAGAAAATGACCCCGGCGCGGTCTGTTATGAGAATGGCGAACCCGTCCTGACCGAGAACGAAATCAATCTGGCGATCTCGCTGCTAGTCGTGCAAGGTCTGCGCGAGCGGCGCTATAATGTCGAACTACTGGATGAATTCGACGTGCGGCTGGAAAACTACGAGGCGACAGCGCTCATCAGCATTCACGCCAACGATTGCGGCACGTATCAGGGAGAACTGCCATCCGGCTATCTGGTATCTCATGCAGAGGCCCGTGCAGAAGGTGGCGAGGATACACGTCTGCGCGAGTGCGTGGCGTATTATTACGAGCGGGTCGCCCAGATCGACCGGCGTTTCGGCCTCACCCGCGATATGACCGACTATCACATCTTTCGTGAAATTCACCCGAACACGCCGGGGATCATCCTCGAAACCGGGTTCATGCTGGCAGATCAGGATTTGCTGGTCAACGAAGCCGATCGTCTGGCCCAGGGGATCGTGCGTGGTATCGAGTGCTTTATCAAAGGCGAAGCGCTGCCCGCCGTAGCACCAACCCCTCCGCCCGACACACAGAACGGGTAACTCAGAAGCCGTTTGAGAAGGGCGTGGCGGCTTCGCCCCCACACCCCCACCAGAGAATTTCATCCCTCGAACCCCGATTTTTTAGCAAAGGCTTAGAAGCTATTTGAAAACGCCCCTCACCTTAAATCTCTCTCCCACGTTGGGGAGAAGGACTTGATAACAAGCATTATTCTCCCCCTCGCCCCTTGTGGGCTGGTGAGGGCAGGATGTGAGGGGAGGCATGGATTTCGACTTCTCAAACGGCTTCTTACGGGGGAAACAACTCGGAGAGTTAGACAACTCTTCGAGTTGGAGGGTAGCGCCCCAGTAGCTTTTGGAATCGCTTCTCACAATCGCTCTTATCTGTGTTTTTGATGATCGCCACTTGAGAAATCTCGCACGGAGTCAGCATATCCGCTACAATGGCGTGGTGGTATCAATGATGCGGAGTCAAGATTTATGAGCGCCTACAATCACGAATTGGTCATGTACTCTCGTTCCACGGGTTGCCCCTTCGTCAGTCTGGCGAAGCGCGTGCTGGAAGACTATGCCCTCGATTACAACGAAATACACATCGACCATGACGAAACGGCTCGTGAGCGTGTTCGCGCCTGGACCGGTTTTCTCTCTGTGCCGACGCTGGTCGTCGCCGAAACCGGGGACATCATGCCATTGGGCGACCCGGTTCCGCTGGAAAAAGGCAAAAGCCCCCGTGGGATCGACCGTGGCCCCATGATTACCGAACCCAACATGGCCCAGTTGATCGACTGGTTGAAGCAACACGGCTTTATCACCGAAGTCTAGGCCCTCCCAAACTATGCTAGAGCAAACCGTTACCATTCAGCGCAAAATCACCCATTACTGGGAAGAAGGCGCAATTGATGCACCTACCGTTGTGTTTTTACACGGCGGATTCGGTGACGCCTCGCTGAATTGGCTGGGTGTGATGGCGCAACTAGCCGCCGACTATCGCCTCATCGCGCCGGATTTGCCCGGATACGGCGGGACAGATCGCCTGTCACGCATGACTCTGGACGGTTTTGTGGATTGGCTGCTGCATCTGCTGGACGCGCTGAAAATCGAGCAGGCCGCCATTGTGGGTAACTCATTCGGCGGCTACATCGGTCGTGTGTTCGCAGTGCGCTACCCGCTGCGCACACCTGCCCTCGTCCTTGTCAACGGTGGCGTGATCCCGGCAATCCCGGTTCCGGCGAAGATTATCGCCCGCTTACCCGGCATCGGCGGCCTGTTTTATCGCCTGCTGGGACGCTCGCAGGCACGCTGGCAGGGACTCAGCGGCGCGATCCGCGATGAATCCATTGTTACCCCGGCACGCTACGGGAATATTAAAGCCAACGCTCGCGGGTTGAGCGGTTTGATGCAAGCCTTGAGCGCGTCTGCGATCCCCACGGATTTAACCCCGCAGGTACCTGTTTTGCTGCTGTGGGGGGAAGAAGACATATTGTCGCCACGCGTCTCTGGTGAGCGCGTGCAGGCACAAATACCCGGTTCGAAGATGGAACTCATCGCCGATATTGGGCATATGCCGCATATCGAAGCCGAGGACACCTTTGTGTTTCAGCTAAACAGGTTCCTCGCCGGACTCAGCACAACACCCTCATAAATCACGCTCATCCTTTTCGCCGCGTCACGGAAACGGCGAGTCGTTCGTGCGACGGCGCAGTTCTGACTGTACGTTAAGCGGCTTGATACGCTGGTATTGAGTCGGTGCATTGGCGTTGATGAAGCGATACATCCGCTGCGAATTGAGCGATAGCCCGCGGTCGAGCACAAGTTCATAATCCGGTCCAAACTGCCCGCAGTTGATCTCGTACACCAGACGCGCCTCACCTGTCATCCGCGAGCCGTAGTTAAACTCGTATTCGTCAAAATAGATCACGCATCCGCTGGGGATATATGGCATCAAGCGTTCCATCACCGTCCGCGCCGAGGTGTAATAGTCGCAGTCGATCCAGATCAAAATCGGCGGGCGATCTGCCAGCCCGCTCAGGAATTCTTGCGTGATCGTCTCTTCAAAATAGCCTTTGTGAAACGCGAAATTGTCATAGTTGGCTGTGCAATACTCGCGCAGATCATCGAAATTGGTTTTAAACTGCCCTTCAACCCAGCCGGCATTGGCGATCATATCGTGGTCGCGGGCATCGTCGGTGGCAGGCATCCCCTCAAAGCTGTCGAAGCCGTGTACGGTGATGCGATCCGCCATCTTGAGGTATTTCGTCGCGTAAAGCTTCTTGGTGAATGCGTAACCGTCCGCAACGCCGAATTCCAGAATTGAGAACGTACCGTGATAGGTGGATTTAAACTCACCGATTACATCATAGACATGATCCATACGGTAAAAGCTATCCAGGCTCAGGCGCAGCCACTTGCGCGGACGCTTGACCAGATTGAGGTATGCCAGTGTCTTTAAGTAGTTGCCGGGGAAGAGCATACCTAGAACCCGGAGAACGGTTATCAGGGGAGATTTGTCCATCCGTTTGCGTTTTTACTGCCTCCAGACTATGTCATAAGACTTATGTGCAAAACAATGCACATGCCCTGATGTTACAATAATGCAACACATAAGGTCAACGGGACAATAGAGCCATGCAGCAGGGGAAATCAAACGGGGACGCACAATGCGCCCCCGTGGTTTGATGCAATGATCGCGGCGGTTGATCCGTCGCGCACGATGGTGACTTTATTTCGCCGCCTAATCGCCGCTTTGTTTCTCGCTGGCAATGGCGTTGAGCATCTCGCCCACATCAGCATATTTCAGGCGCGGACGGCCTGCGGCCCCACCACGAGTGACTTCAAGCTGGTCGAGGATTTGCCAGTCGGCGTAGGTCACATAGTTGACACCGCGCTCGTTAAGTTTGGCTTCTACGCCCGCACGCCCCGGCGCAGACGGGTTCAGCAGCTTGCCCGCGTCCCTGTCTTCCAGCAGGCGTTCGACCGTCTCGACCGAATCGGGCTTGTTGGTGCCGATGATGCCACTTGGCCCGCGCTTGATCCACCCGACGACATAATCACCGGTGACCTGTTCGCCGGTTTCGTGTTCGGTCAGCACGCGGCCTTCATTGTTGGGGATAATGCCCCATTTATCGAAGAAAGGTACATCCGGCAGCGCAACCCCGCGATAGCCGACCGAGCGGAACACCAGCCCCACATCAATCGTCTCGAAGTTCTCGGTTGCACGCGGGCGCAGCGTACCGCGCTCGTTCCTGTACAGTTCGTTCTTGACGATCTTCATCTGCTGGACCTTGCCGTCCCCCGTGATTTCCACCGGAGAAGCGAGGAACTTCATGATGATCTGCTTTTTCTTGCCTGCTGGTTCGCGGTCGGCGTATTCCTTGAGGATGGCGACGTTCTTCACGTCTTTTCTGTCGGCCTCGTCACTGTCCAGATACTCCTGACTCAGCATGTCGATAGCGACCTCATCGGCGGTGACGATGATATCGGCCTCTTCCATCTCGCCCAGTTCCTTGATTTCCGGGTTGGTAAACGCTGCCTGCGCGGGTCCGCGCCGCCCCAGTACATAAATCGTCTTGATGTTGCTATTGGTCAGCGCGTCGAGGGCGTAATCGGCAATATCGGTCGGCAGCAGTTCGTCACGACTGCGTGCCAGAATTCGCGCCACGTCCATCGCCACATTGCCGACGCCGATCACCGCCGCCGCTTCCTGCGTCAGATCAAACTCGCAGTTACGAAAGTCGGGATGCCCGTTGTACCACGCGACAAACTCGGTCGCAGCATGGCTGCCAGACAGGTCTTCACCGGGGATGCCCAGGCTGCGGTCGGTCTGTGCGCCGACGGCGTAGATAATCGCGTGATAGTGCTCGGCAAAATCAGCACGCTTGAGGTCGGTGCCGAACTCAACGTTGCCATAAAAACGGAAATTATCCTTCGCGGCGATGCGATCATAGACCTTCGTCACCGATTTAATCTTCGGATGATCGGGCGCGACCCCGCCACGCACCAACCCAAACGGTGTCGGCAGGCGGTCGAACATGTCGATTTCCACGTTCAGGCCGTTCTTCGCTTCTTTTTGCAGCCGTTCTGCCGCATAAAACCCCGACGGCCCGGAACCGATAATTGCCACGCGCAAAGGAGTCTCCGGTGTACCAATAGACATAATTATCCCTCAATAGTGATCAGTTTTCAGTAAACAGTTTTCAGTGTCAGCGGACGATTCTTTTGCATTGTGTCCTGTGTATTCCTCAAGTTATCAGCGTATGACCGATACCTGAAAACTGACGACTGAATACTCGTGTGCCACCGCCAATTATAGCACGCAGAACGGGTCAGTCTGCTGTGACGTTTATCCAGATTGGAATGTGTTTCGTCATGAAATCATATCAAGCGAAAGTCTCTGGCATAATATGCTGTCGCGTCTTTGCACTGTTCAGCATGGCCTCAATCACCGCCAGATCGCCCGCCGCCGCGCCCGGTGAATTGTAATGCGGCTGCCCGTCACGGATCGACGCGGCAAATGCTTCCAATTCCCGCACTACGCCCTGCGGATGCGCCTCAAACACGGTTTCTTCGTCGCCGCCGTTTTGTGACAGCAACAGCCGCAAGCGATCACCGCGCAAGCTGCCTTCTGTGCCCACAACGCATAGATCGGACGACCAGGCCGCGTCCGCGCCATAGGTCGCCGTGTACGTTCCGATAACGCCACTTTGAAAACGGAGTGTCGTCGCCAGCGTATCTGCCGGGGGCAGGTCGTCGCGCATTTGTGCCGTCGCCGCGCTGACTTCGACCACTTCGCCCAGAATCATGCGCAGCGCCGCGACGTGATGTACGCCGCCATCCAGCAAAAAGCCGCCGGGGAAACTGGCATCACGCCGCCATGTCGTCTGGTGATAGTGGCTGCCGGGGGCGATATTCACGTTGACGTTGAAGCTCACATGCATCACCCGCCCGATTGCGCCCGTATCAACCAGACGCGCCATCTCGACGTAAACGGGTTCGTAGCGCCAGTTTTCCGCCACCATCCACTGCTGACCTTTCGCCAGCGGCAGGTTTAACAGGCGGCGTGCCTCCGCAAGAGTTGATGCAATCGGCTTTTCGCTGATGACGTGCTTGCCACTCGCCAGCGCTTTTTCGACGGTGGCGGGCATTACCGGAATCGGCAGCACGATATTGACAGCCTCAATATCATCGCGGTCAAGCAGGCCGTCGAGATCGGTCATGACATCCGGTTTCGGATCGGGGAAGTCGTCTACGAGGCTTTGCGCGGTGGCCTGCGTGCGGCTGTATACGGCAGCGACCGTGTAAGTATCGCCCAGTTCCGCCAGGGACGGCATATGCGCCCGCTGCACGAAAGTTCCCGCACCAATCAGGGCCAGCCGGATGGGATCGCTCATGGTTTCCTCCTCGCATGGGTTACATCAATAGACACGGCGAAATTGTACCATGCGCAATGAGGATAAAATCATAAAAATCACTTTTGTCGCGTGCGGGGATGTCTGGCATAATAGGGGCGTGACACACAATGCAGGCCAGCAACGGCCCCAAATAAGGACAAATCGAGTATGTTGGACCGACCGACTAAATTGTTTATCGCGATTGCCACACTGATGATATCGCTATTTCTGGTGATGAATCTGATTAAGGATGAGTCCCCGGTTGAGGATTGGCTGCTGGCAGCTTTGCTGGCACTGGTTTCTGCCGGATTCTGGATTTGGATGTGGTTGGAAGACCGCGAGCCAGCCCCGTCTTCAGCGATGGTGGTGGCGGATGTCCCCACTGCTCCAGTTTCGACTGTGCGCGAATGGGAAGTCCCGGCAGCACCGGTAGCACCGGCAGCAGAGGAAGCGCCCGCACTGCTCATCGAGACACCGGAAGAAGTCAAAACACAACCGGTCGTTGAAGTTGAGGTCGAACCAGAGCCGGAGCCAGAGCCGGTCGTTGAACCCGAACCGGAGCCGGAACCGGTTGTTGAAGTCGAACCCGACGATCTAACGCGCATTGAGGGCATCGGCCCCAAATATAGTGCCGCCCTTGTCGCCGCCGGAATCGACACCTTCCAGAAATTGACCGACGCGACCGAGGCGCAAGTCGAAGAGGCCGTTACCGGGGCCGCGATGTTGCGCCGTCCTGCCAGTATGAGTACGTGGAACGAGCAAGCCGCTTTCGCCGCCAAAGGCGATTGGGACGGTTTGAGCGCTCTGCAAGATACGCTCAAAGGCGGTCGCCGCGTCGATTAGGCGACGTTTTACCCAACTATTGACATTCGTCCGCTAGTATAATTGCGGGAGATTGCAAGCAGACTCCGCAGGATCGTCATGCAAACTGGCATCAAGGCAACGATTCGTACACTGGAAGAAGTCTCTGCGCGTGCATGGCCCGCGCTGGAAACGCACATCGACGATGGATGGTTGCTGCGTTTTAGCGAGGGCTATACCCGGCGTGCCAATTCGGTATTGCCCGTCTACGGCTCCAGTCGAGATGTGTATCGTAAAATCGCTGATTGTGAGGCGTACTACCGTCGCCACGGTCAACCTGCTATCTTCAAGCTAACACCTGCCGCCGCGCCGAACGATCTCGACGCGATTCTGGCGGCAAAGGGATACACGCGCTCGTATCCTGCCGTCAGTGTGCAGACCTGTATTGCTGCCTACGCCCATGCAAGACCGGATGCCCGCGTGCAAATGCACGCCGATCTCTCTGACGATTGGTTGCAAGCCTACGCTGATCTGAACGCTATCCACGAGGAAAACCGCCCGATCTTACAGCGGATGCTAGCGCGTATAACGACCGATGGCGTATATGCAACGATCAAAATCGACGGCAAAGTCGCCGCAATTGGCATGGGCCAGCGTGCCGACGACTATATGGGGCTATTCGGCATCGTGACCGGGGCAGACTATCGCCGCCGGGGATTGGGCCGGGCCATGCTTAATACACTGATGCACCATGCGGTTTCTGCCGGGGCACAGACGCTTTTCTTGCAGGTCACTCACGATAACATTCCGGCGCGTCGCCTATACGCTCAACTCGGTTTCTGCGAGGTCTACCCCTACTGGTACCGGACGCTGGCGACATAAGTGCGCAGGTCGCATTTAGCATTCGGGTATTGGTCCTGGCTGCGGTTGCGTTACCGGCCTGCTCATCACGCTGACATTCTGCCTTTTGCGCCAGATTTATCGCGCTGCCTCAACCACGCGCACAATCGCCGCCCATTCTTCGACCGTCAGCGTCTCTGCCCGCCGCGAGGGATCAACCCCCGCCTGTTCGATGAGCTTGCCCGCTGCCGACGCCTTCATACCCAATCCGCCGCCCATCGCGTTTTTAAGTTGCTTGCGCTTCTGGCTGAATCCGGCTTTGACCACGCGGAAAAATGCCGCATCTGACGGCACATCCACCACCGGGACCGGGTGCGGATCAATGCGCAGGATGGCGCTATCAACATCCGGGCGAGGCCAGAATACCGCCGGGTTCACGCGGGCGACGTTTTCCGCCTTGCCATAGTACTGCACGCTGACCGCCAATAGACTGAGGTGACCGGGTTCAGCGGTGATACGCTCCGCCAACTCATACTGAACGGTCAACACGATGCGGCGCGGTCGCACCGGGGCATCCAGCAAATGGCGGATCAGGTGACTGGAAATATAGTAGGGGATGTTCGCCACCACGACGAAGTCATCAGTCCCCGCCAGTTTAGGAATGTCCGTTTTCAGGGCGTCGGCATACACGACACGCGCATTCGCATACGGAGATAGCGCCGTCAGCAGCACCGGGGCCAGACGGTCATCCAGCTCGATGGCGATGACCTGACCCGCATTTTCTGCGAGGACGGTGGTCATCGCACCCGTTCCAGGGCCAATCTCAATAACGGTTTCACTGCCGTCCAATTCGGCAGTCGCCACGATTTTTTCTAGCAAATTCGGGTCATGGATGAAGTTCTGTCCAAGCGCCTTCTTGGGGTTGATCTCGTGTTCTTCGAGCAGGGCGCGGGGGTTGGTCATGGGGTTGTGCCTCCGGGGAGATGTGTGTTCACAGGCGATGATTATATCACGGCGTTGTGACACGCCAGATTTCCACTCTGTGACCGGTTTTAGCAGATTTCTTACATCAGAATGACCACCAGTCAGCCACCGTTCACCACCTCTTAAGCAAAGCCCTGTACAGTGATTTCATTATGTAAGTCATGCACTACTCAATGAACTATCGGAGCCTCCATGTTTGATCAATCCCCGCCGCTGGTCGTGGCGGATCCCGCGCTGCATGTGGAACTGCGAATGCTGGTCGATACAGTGATGACTGTCGAACGCGCCGAGTTCCCGCACACCCCGCAGGCGCAGCAACCGACCGATGATATGCTGCTGCTGGGGCGCGACAGCCACTTGATCGCCGGGTTTATGGGCGAATTTACAATCGACACTGAGGCAGCCTATACACGCCTCGACAGCGCACTCGAAGAACGCAATCTGCTGCCCGTGTTCCGCGTGCGTCAGGGCAAGCCCGTTATCTATATCGCCCAGGGACGCACCAAGCCCATCACAGGCGGCGAACGTCTGGCGTTGGGATTGTTCATCGCTACAGTGTTAAGCGTGCTGTTCGTCGGCACAATTCAGGCCATCAACGCCGAACTACCCTCTACCGACCCTTTGCTGGCGAGTCGTCTGGCGCGGTCGATTAACGAGAACCTGCTCAACGTCATCCCCGAACTATGGCGCGGGTTCCCGTATGCGTTTAGCATCCTGCTGATTTTGGGCGCACATGAGATGGGCCATTACATCATGTCGCGGCGACACAATACCGCCGCCTCGCTGCCCTACTTCCTGCCCTTCCCTGTGGGGTTATTCGGCACATTCGGCGCGGCGATCCGCCTGCGCGAGCCAATGCGCAACCGGCGCGTACTGCTCGATATCGGCGTGGCAGGGCCGATTGCCGGGTTGATCTTCGCGGTTCCCATTTTGTTCGTAGGCTTGATGACAGCCGAAATCGGACCACTTGGCCCCGGCATCATTGAGGGTAATTCGATCTTCTACGCCTTCTCGAAATTTCTCGTCTTCGGGGAATTTCTACCCAGTGCAACACAGGATGTCTATCTGAATCAGTTTGCGTGGGCGGGCTGGACCGGGTTATTCGTCACCGGGCTAAACCTGATTCCGCTCGGTCAGTTGGACGGCGGACACGTCACGTATTCGCTGCTGGGCAAAACGGCGCGACGGCTTTACTATCCGGCGCTGATCGCGCTTGGTGCGCTGACCGTCCTCACAGATGGCGCACTGGCCTTGATGCTGATTCTGCTCATCTTCCTCGGACGCTATCATGCGGTCCCGCTGGATGATGTGACCAAACTTGATCCGGCGCGGGTGCGGGTGGCACTGCTGGCGCTGGTAATCTTTGTGCTGGTGTTCGTGCCAATTCCAGTAGAAGTCAGGGCAGAAGTCGCGCAGGGTCGCCGCATTATCCCCGGCACGACAACCGGGATCACGACGACACTGGCAATTGTACTGGCGATGGGTCTGCGCTGGCGGCGCGATGTGTGGCGGCGCAGGCCATAATCACTTGCCTAAAACCCCGACCGCCCATTTTGCTGTCTCGCGGACGATCTCGTCGGGATGATCGCTCAGGGCCGTCAGCGGTTCAACGGCGCGTTGGTCGCCCAGTTTCGCCAATGTCGCGATAATACGGCGGCAGGTATCGGTGTCCGGTTCCCCCGCCAGGGCAGCCAGTAAAGCCGTCACCGTCGCCTCACCGCCGATTTCACTCAGGCTGCGCAGCGCATCATGACGCACATAATCCTCGGCATCCCCCACCATCACCGAAACCAGCGGCCCCACTGCCGAAGGATCGGGCAGGCTTGCCAGTGCATTCGCCGCTGCTGCGCGGACCTGTGCCTCGCCATCGCGGAGCATCTGCGTCATCGCCGGGAGCGCACGATAGTCGCCCTGCCGCCCCAACGACAGGCACACCTGCGCCCGCACGCCGGTATCGTCATCACCCAACAGTGTAATGAGCGGCATCACGGAACGCTCGTCTTTCATATTGCCAAGCGATTCAGCCGCACGCACGCGGACGGTCGCGTCCTCGTCGCTTAACGCGGCAATCAACGGTTCCACGATGCGAATATCACGCTGGCGGCCCATCCACCAGGCGGCGTTGCGGCGCTCGTCTACATCCGGCGATTTCTTTAACAGGACTATGTAGTCTTCGAGGGTGAGTTCTTCGTTCATGGGTGTCTCGTTAGTAGTCGGGGGTATCACATCATCTTGCAGTCGGCAGGGGGGTAATAGCCCAATAGTATTGTCAAATACTGTACGCCTGCGATTCACGTTTGCGAAAATAACTTGTTGACCGGAATTTCGCGGCTCAACATCACAGATTGGAATGCCGCGTTTTCATCCCCGGCGCTGTAATTGCCCACATGCACCAATGAATTGTCATCGCGCTGGTACACGTCGATATAGCGGGCGGCAGGTTCCACAATCCAGTATTCGCGGACGCCGTGAGTCTCGTAAATATCGAACTTCTCTCGATAATCGCGGGACGCCGTGGACGGCAACAGGATTTCTACAACGAGATCGGGCGCACCCAACCAGTACCGACCGTCCGGGCCAAGTGAACAATTCTGGTTATTCGCACTCACCCAGAAGATATCGGGTTCGACTACATGATCGCCCAGACGCACGCCGGTTGGTGCAATGCGAATTGCGCCACTCGGTACGATTGCGCGAATATATGTATAGATGTCGCCGTTCAGTTGTTGATGAATATCCAATGGTGCTGGAACCATAATAATCTCACCGTCGATAAGTTCGACCTGCTGGTTTGTTTCCGGCAGGGCATCATAATCAGCGAAGGTTGCGCGAATTTTCGCCTGTTCGACCATGTGGGAACGCCTCGCTACTCGCTTACTTCTTCAACTCATCGCTGTCAAGAATGATGGTGACGGGTCCGTCGTTGTGGATTTCGACCTGCATCATCGCACCGAACACACCTTTTTCCACGCGTGCCACGCCTTCCGCCTGCAACTTATCTGCGAAAGTTTCGACCAGCGGCGCGGCGACATCCGGCGGCGCGGCATTCGTAAAACCGGGACGCCGACCCCGGCGCGTATCGGCATACAGCGTAAACTGCGAAACAACCAGCACACCGCCACCAATTTCCAGCGCGGACTTGTTCATTTTGCCGTTTTCGTCCTCGAACACACGCAAATAGGCGACCTTGCGGGCCAGCATTTCCGCCTCGGCCTGTGTATCATCGTGCGTCACGCCGACCAGCGCCACAAACCCGCGATCCACCGCACCGACGACCTCGCCATCGACGGTTACGCTGCCCGCTGTCACTTTCTGAAGTACGACTCGCATTCAGGCGCTATCTCGACTTTCCGGCGGCTGAATCCCCTCCACCTCGCGCATGATGTTAAGGTGATGCTGCCAGTGGAACAGGTACAAGTATTGCAGCGCCTTCTCGATGGTGAGATCACCCTGACCGGGCATATACACTGTCCGCGAAAAACGATCCATCGGCAACGTCAGGATCAAATCCGCGATCCGTTTCTGATTTTTCTCCACGCTTTGCCGTGATGTCGTCACGAGACGCCGCTTGAACACCTTCGCCATGAAGTCATTGATGCTGTCGTTTTGCTGTGCGGAAACGCGGACGGGGATGCCCACCAGTGCAGCGCGGATCAACAACATGCCCAGGCTATCAGACATGTTCAGGTGCGCGATTGTCGCCGCCAGCGACCAGCCATGATAGCGCGGCTCATAGTAATCCGTATCCTGCATGGCGTCGATCAGGGCGAGAACTTCGCGGCGCACTTCTTTGATCTTCGTAATCAGTTGTTTGCGGTCTTGTTCGCTGTCAAGATAGACATAAGGGTAGGTCGTTTGGGTCTGTTCGCTCATGATGTCACAATTTCCAGTACGATTTTCCTTGATCTTACGCCGGACACCGTATGTCGTCAAATGAAAAAATCAGTCCAAAGGATAAAAATCAAATGTGATTCACAAATAGCTCCTGGAGAAAGATTTGCTACCTTTTTGCAAAAAGGTAGCACCAAAAACTCTTATATTCATGGGTCCACAGTCGATTATTTATTTTCTTAAGCTGTTTGAGAAGTCAAAATCCATGCCGCCCCTCACCTGCCCCCCTCTCCCACAAGGGGCGAGGGGGAGAATAACGCTTGTTATCAAGTCCCTCTCCACCAACGTGGGAGAAAGATTTAGGGTGAGGGGGCATTTTCAAATAGCTTCTTAAGCTGTTAGCAAGGATCAAAATTGAAGTTTCTTTGCACGCTTTCTTTGCACGCTTTCTTTGCTCAAAAGAACAAGGCTTTTTGAATCGTTTCTACAGTTTGCAAAAGACGAAAAGCGTAAGGCAAGAACGTCTGTAGAAACGACGTTTGGACCGCTATAATTAGCCCGATGATAGACGCGAAAAGGTAAAAACCCATGAGCGAATTGAAGCCGGTTATCGTCATGGCAGGCGAATTTGCGCCGGAGTGGTGGCAAACGGTCGAAACGCCGCTATCCGGGGATTATTCCCTGCGGCGACATACGGACCGCGAGCGCTATGTTTCGCATCTGGCGGACGAACTGGCGGCGCTCGTTGTGGTAGATGGCGACGCGGACGGCTGGAAGTTCTGGACCGCGACACCCAAAAGCAGCCCTGCCACGCGGCGAATTCCGGTATTTGTCGTCAGTGCAAACCCGACGGTGCGCGGGCAGGCTGTCAACGCCGGGGCGGATTTATCCTTGCATCCGTCCGAGTTCGTCCGCGATATAAAGCGGCTGGCACGCGATTTCGCCCGTATCGTTGATCCAGCGCGGGCCGAGCAACTCGACTGTGAATGCGGCGAGTCGCTGCCCGATCTGGCGCAGCAGGGCGTGACGAAGTTCAACGCGGGCGAATTCTACAAGCAGCATGATCTGTTCGAGGAACTATGGGTGGCGACCGAAGGCCCGGTTCGTGATCTGTACCGGGCAATTTTGCAGGTAGGTGTCGCCTATTATCAGATTGAGCGCGGCAACCATCGCGGCGCACGCAAGATGCTGTTGCGCAGCGTGCAATGGCTGTCGATTTTGCCGGATACGTGTCAGGGTGTAAATGTCAAAGCACTGCGCGAGGATTCTGCCCGTGTGCGTACCGAGTTAGAGCGCCTGCCGGAAGATCAGATTGACGAATTCGACAAGTCGCTGTTGCAGCCGGTCAAGCTGGTAGAACGTGAGTAGATGCCAATAATGTTTAAGCATCTGTGTCTCATATAGCTCGTAACCGTTCGCGTTTAGAGGGTGTTTGTAACAATGCAAATCACCTGTTTTGCCGCCATCGGCTAAAGCCAACGGCTCCAAATTGCGCCGGAAGCGCACCAGAAGGCGCTCTGACCGGCGCGTCGCCAGATTTCACCTGCATACTTAGCGACGTTTATCGTCTGTTTCGCCGCGTGCGGTGCGCTCTGCACGGGTAGAGGAGCGCACGATATGCAAATCTCGCGTCACCGGACGACCGGGTTCTCGAACATCACGATTACCACCCCGGCGCAATGCGGGGATGCGCGGGCGGGTCGAGGTATCTGACCCGACGCGTGCGGGTTGATTAGAAGGTTCCAACAGTGGGATATGCGCGGTGAAAATGGTGCCGCCGCCCGGATTGCGTGTCGCTTTGATCGTGCCCTCATGCGCTTCGGTAATCCAGCGCACAATGGACAGGCCGAGGCCGAATCCACCCCCGGTATGCGTGCGTGCCGTATCCACCTGATAGAAGCGGTCGAACACACGATCAAGGTCTTCGGCTTTAATGCCGATGCCGGTATCTGAGACTGTGAGCACAGCTTCAGTCCCGGTATTGCGCAGACTGATCTCGATTTTGCCGCCGTCTTCGGTGAATTTGATCGCGTTGCTGACGAGGTTGAGCAATAGCTGTTTCATGCGGTCGGCGTTGCCATTGACACGGGCAGGTTCTATATGCTTGATATTCAACGCAAGGTCGCGCCCCTGCATCAACCCGCGACTATCTTGCGCTACTTCCATCACAATTGTATCCAGATCAAGCGGGTACAGGTCAATCGTGATGCCGCCATAGTCGGCGCGGGCCAGCATCAGCAGGTCATTGACCAGCCGCGCCATGCGTTCGGCCTCGTTATCGACGGCTTCGAGGGCTTCGTCGTCCATCCCATAGCGTTTGATGATCTCCATGTTGCCACGGATAGCCGTTAGCGGGGTGCGCAGTTCGTGCGACACATCGGCAACGAACCGCTGTTGCACGCCAAAGCTTTGCTCAATGCGCGACATCATGTGATTGAATACCGAGATCAACCGTCCCAACTCGTCATGTGGACCATCCCACGCCAGCCGGGTACTGAGATCGGCGGAAACAGCGATGCTATTGGCGGCGTCAGTAATATCTTCAATGGGTTGCAAGGCGCGATGCGAGAACCACATGCTCAGCACAATCGCGCCGAAGATCGCCATGGCACAACTGAGCAGCATGATAAACAGCAGCGTCTCTGACACTTCGTTGATCTGCTCCATTGAAGTCGCCACCTGAATCGAGCCGATGACGCCGTTATTGTAGATGATGGGGCGTGTTAGCACGCGCAAATCATTGCTGGCAATGTTTACACTGCCAAACATAAAATCATCACTGTGCCCCACCGCTCCGGGGTTCAGCGGTTCGCCACGTGCGGCGATATTCGCCGACGCCGCGTGCAAACTGGTGACACTTTCGTTAATCAGCCAGATTTGCACATAGACATTTGATGCGTGAAACACGTCCAGCGAATCCATGTCGAGGGAGATGTCGATCCCCGGTCTTGCTCCGAAGCCGGGGATCACTCGCATGTCGCTGCCATTACGGATTTGTAGCTCGGCATCTCGCAGCACGTCGTCGATGCTGTCGATCATCGTCAGGCGCATGGTGAGAAATGTCGTACTGCCAAAGCCAATGATGATGAGAATAAGCAAACCTGCGTACCATAGGGTCAGGCGCTTCCGAATCGTCATACTACCGGCGCTATTCTCGTGCTGTTGGTGCGCAGGGTTATTCCTCGCGCAGCACGTAGCCTACGCCGCGCACCGTATGAATCAGGCGCGGCTCGCTTTCAGATTCCGTCTTCTGGCGCAGATAGCGCACATAGACCTCAATGATATTGCTCTCCCCGCCGAAGTCGTAGCCCCACACGCGATCGAAGATCACATCACGGGTCAACACCTGGCGCGGATTGCGCATGAAAAGTTCGAGCAGTTCGTACTCTTTGGCGGTCAGGTCGATGGCACGCTCGCCGCGATGGGCGCGATGCGTGCCCGTATCCAGCGAAAGATCGCTGAAGCGCAGCACTTCCGGGCGCGAAGCAGGCGTCACCCGGCGGAACAGTGCGCGAACACGAGCCATCAGTTCGTCCACAGAAAATGGCTTCACCAGATAGTCATCGGCTCCAGCGTCCAGACCGATTACGCGGTCGTTGACATCGTCCTTCGCCGTTAGCATCAGAATCGGCACGCTGCTGGCGGCACGCAGACGCTTGCACACTTCCAGCCCGTCGATCCCCGGCAGCATCCAATCTAAAATCACCAGGTCTGGCGGGTTGTCCCGCGCAATACCCAGTCCGGTTTGACCGTCGCGGGCGACGTTGACTCGGTAGCCTTCATAAATCAGACCGCGCTCGATAAACTGCGCGATTCTAGCTTCGTCCTCAATGACGAGAATGCGTTCACCCGACATGGATATTCGTCCTTACTTTGTGGCTTGAACTGCAAAAGTATAAATTTCAGTCATGAATAGCGTACAATCGCTGCATTAATGTTACCTGAACGATGCCCACTCGAAAAGGTCAAGCGTCGCCGGACGTGCCAGCGTCAGCACCGTGTTTTCCGCTGGATGCTGAAGCGAGCCAGCGACATCAAATGCCAGACCCACTAAAAGGGGTCTAAAAGGGGTCTTAGTCTCTCATTATCGGCTTAACGCCCTCTTGTCGGTAAACACTTTGCGTTTTCTGCTGGCAGCAACTTACCGGAACGATGCCCACTCGAAAAGGTCAAGCGTCGCCGGACGTGCCAGCGTCAGCGCCGTGTTTTCCGCCGCACTGTAAACGATCAACGCGCCGCCCGGTTGCGTATACCCGGCGACAAACTGTCCATCCGGCGCTAACTGTGGATCAATCATCGGCGGCAAACTGGCGACCTCGTCCGGTTCCCCGCTATCTACACGGACCTCGACCAGCGTCAGCGCCGTGTAGCCGATTGCCGCCTGATTCGCCAGCAGCACGCGCAGCCGCCCCGCCGCAATTTCGACCACATCACGCACGCTTGACTCAGCGGAACGCAGCACCAACAGCGGCGCAGCACCCGGCGTCACCACGTCGATGACGAACACTTCCGAGCCGCCTCGTGCATCTATCCCGACTGCGACAACACGCCCGTCATCCAGCCAATCCGCCCACACATAATCCCCAAGTGGGACCGGCGTGCCTGCCGCGATGTCGAACCGCGTGAGGCCATCGGGCGTATCGACCAGCAGTGACGCGCCGTCCGGCGAATAGCGCGGATTCGAGGCATTGACCGCGAGATCAATCAATGTTTCGGCAGGCGCGGTGTTGTTGGCCAGCACCGTATTCACTGTGCGTGCTCCGCCTT
>DAOTXA010000276.1:0-3644 GCA_034435595.1 Anaerolineae bacterium
CGCCGGAGCGCGTGCTTATGGTCGGTGACCGTCTGGAAACGGACATTCGCATGGGGCAGAACGCGGGCATGGTCACAGCGTCGGTATTGACCGGGGCCAGCACCCGCACAGAAGCGCAAACCGCCGATCCACCGCCGGATTTCGTGTTAGATAACGTGGGTCAAATTCCGCAAGCCGTGCTGGGGGATGCCGACAAATCATAACCTGCGAAATCGTGTACACTGGAACCAGACGGCGCGAAGTTGCGTCTATATATTCTGTTGGCATTCTATGAAAAGAGGAGCGCGAACCGTGGATTTGATGCGCGCTTTTACTTATATCTTCGATGACCCGCAATGGGTGGGTAAAGTGGTGATGGTCGGCCTGCTGAGTTTTCTGGCGGCGATCTTGATGCCGCTGCTGGGGCTGGGCCTGGCCCCGCTGGCGATTTTGCTGGGCTATATGATGGAAATTGTCTCCAATGTGCGCGAAGGATCGACGTTGCCGCTGCCGGCATGGAACGACTACGGGGCGCGTCTGGAACGCGGGAGCAATATTCTGGTGGCTGTGGTGGTGTATAACCTGCCCGTCATGCTGATGACATGCTGTATCGCGGTTGTGCCGTCTACATTTGGTGGTGATTTGACGACGGGCATCGTGTCGCTGCTATCGCTTTGCTGCGTGCTGCCGCTGCTGGTCCTCTACATCGCGGTGACGTGGCCCATGCTGGCGACGGGCGTGGGACGCTATGCGCGGTCCGGGCGCTCAAGTGTGTTCTTCCAGTTTGGCAAACTATATGAAACCAGCCGCTCGGTAGGGACGTATTCACTGCAATTGCTGCTGGCGGTCATTGCCGTCAACATGCTGTTCTGGTTGATCCCCTGCATCGGGTGGATCGCTTCGCTTGTGGTCGGCATTCCCGTATTCGGTCATTTGACCGGGCAGTACATGCAGCGCATTGACGCGGCGGCGAAACGGGGTAAATCCATCGCATAGGGCGGCTGCTGATCGAACGCAGCGAGTCATTGCAAATAGTGATTTCAGGAAAGCTATCGGGGAAATTTTGTCACCGTTGTGTACAACGGTGACAAACGGTGACACCAAAAACCCCTGTATTTATTGGTTCACAAAAGACGCAGGGTCGCAAGCGAAACCCCATGCTTCATGTGCTTTGCGTGTCCCTGCTTTCGTGTATGTTTTTTGCCGCTATACCTTTACCTTCTCCAGCAACCATTCAGGATGCGGATGACCGGAGTCGGCAAGGTCGGCTTGCAGGGCGGCGATGTCGTAGGCGACGGCACGTAAATCGACGGTAAGGTCACCATCTTCAACGGTGAACAGTCCCCAGCAAGCCATGCCCCGTTGATCGAAGGCGAGGCCCACCGCACCGACATTGATCGCACGCCAGTTGCCCAGTTCACGGTCCATTTGTAGATGTGTGTGTCCGCCAATGCCGAGGCGTCCTTGCCGGTCGAGCAGCGCATCGGCGGCTTCTTCGTCCAGCGTATCCGGTTTCAGCGCCATTGATTCGTCGTCGCCGGGGATGGCGTGGTAGCCAATGATTGTCCCGAACCCTTCGACGTGTGTCCCGATTTCACGCCCCAGAATCCCCTTGAGAAATTCGTAGTTTTCCCAGTCGAGTTGCGCGACATTCCAATTGAGGATGTCGTCACGGGAGGGGAGTCCGGCGGTATATGTAGCGAAGGCGCTGGCATCTTTTGAGGGGGGGATTTTGAATCGTTCCCCGGTGACGAGATAGCGATCTGTGTTGCCGCCGATGACGCGGAATTTTTTGTCGCCGTGTTGTTCTTTTAAGGCGCGGACGCGGGCAACGCATTCCTGCGGGCGCGGACCGAACGCTGCCAGATCGCCCAGACACCAGATTTGATCGACTTCGCCGACCGTGGCGAGGTCGGCTAAAACGGCTTCCAGCGCCGTGAGATTGCCGTGAATATCGGAAAAGACCGCCAGTTTCACGTCGCGCTCCTTGTTAGGTTCAAAGTTAGGTTCAAAAATAGTCAACCGATCATAACACACCGCAACCCGTTTCGCGCTGAGTGGCATATGAGACCGATGTTATTCGCGCAGCAGTTTGTAGTACAGAATCGTATCGGCGTATTTCCCGGCGGCGTTGAGTGCGTGTTTGGGGATGATGCCCACGCGCTGGTAACCAGCCTGTTCGTAGAAGAAACGTGCGCCGCTGTCGAATTCAGTGTCGAGGAACAGTAGCCAGCGTCCGGCAGAATGTGCCTTTTCTTCAGCAGCGTTGAGCAGTTGGGATGCGATGCCGCGCCGCCTGTGATTCGAGCGGACGAGCATCTTTTGCACTTCTGCGCGATGAGGCGCGTTCGGCTGCCATGCCAGCGCCAGCATCACCGAGCCGACGATCACGTTATCTGCCAGCGCAACCAGCAAAATTGTATCTTTAGTGGCAACATCCCCGGCGACTTTGCGCCAGAATTGTTTGGCGTCATCGACAGTAAAGGGCATGACGAAATTGACCGACGCACCATGAGTGACCACATCCACCAATAGATTTGCGAGTTGGGACATGTGCGTGGCAATGTCTTGTGCGGATAGCTGCTGGATGCTGATGATCATGGTTGATTCTCGCCCCGAAGCACACTAAAAACGCAGATTTTTTGGCACCATCACATAACGTAATATAATAGCCGCAAATTAGGAAACGCATAGGAGCATTCCAATGAGTAACGAGAAACGATTTCCGCAAACCGTACAATTTACAGCCCAGTCGTTCAAGGAAGTGGTAAAAACCGGGGAGTTCGTCGCCGTGCGCGTGTACTGTTGCATTATGGTGCTGCTGGACGGTACGCAGGAATGTGAGCGTGTGATCCCTACGGCGATTGAGTTGGCCCGCGACACCGAGGCGGAAATCGTGCTGGTCTGCCAGAATGATCCTGGTCACGAATCCTATATTGAATCCAAGAGCCACGAATTGCAGCAGCAAGGGATTAAGGCACGTGGCTATGTCGTCGCCGGGACCGCGCAACATATTCCCGACTGGTTGCTCAAGTCAGAATCCCCGGATGCGATTGTGATGGCAAAGAAACCAACCGGGTGGATCGGGCGCATCCTCATAGGGGATGCCGCCGCCAAACTCGCTTCGCGTGCTGATGCCGATATCATCACACTGGCGGTCTAAAGCCAGACTTCTCGCTCAACACTTTGACAGCCGTCGTCGCTATTCTGATGACGGCTGTTTACGTTTTTTACGGATGTTCCTCTAATAATTCAGCGAATTCAACCGCGACAGCGCCGATGACAGTGGTCGTTTTGATCGTGATATTTGTGATGTCATGCGTGGCACCCCGTTGTTTAAATAAGGCAAAGTTTATTTAGAGTGAACTTGCGAACGCAATTCAATCTTAAGTTTTGATTCTCCAAAGTGATGTTACAGTGCGGTTACAAGTTGATGGTCAACGCACTCTGTTACGTGTGTATCACCAGGGTCAACACAACCCAGGTAGGCGCACATTTTCCTTCGTGTAAACCGCGTAAACATATCAACATTGGAAGAAGCGGAGATTTATAATTTGTTGCATCGGGTTAAATAATAATTTTGTAGGATTGTAAAATATTGCGTCAGAATATCGAATAAATCGCGTACATACGCTAGCACTAAGGAGCATCAGCAATGTTCGCAC
>DAOTXA010000277.1:0-3163 GCA_034435595.1 Anaerolineae bacterium
GCTGGCGGATGCGGAAGATACCGAGGTGATTAGTCTGGCTTCTGGGCCAGAAATGGACATGGAGTCGTTCGTGCGGATTGGGCGTATCGCCGCACCGACGGCAATTACGGCGACGTTTGATAGTGTTGTGCGTCGCTGGAATCTGGAAACGGGCCAAATTACGGCGGAGATACAACTGGATACGCCGCCTGTGTTCGGGCGTATCAGCGAGTCGAGTGGGACGTATCTGGCGTGGCGCGATCCGGCATCGGAGTCGTTGAATCTGTTGAACTTCGATACAGGCGAGAATCAGGTGATTGCGCCGCTGGGTGGTGAGTATGTGCAGGCGATTTTGCCGACGCCTGATGCCGAGATTGTCCTTGCTGTGCATATTGGCGACGATCCGGTGGTGGTGGCGTGGGATGTCGATACAGGCGAGCAATATGAACTGGGCACGTATCGATCGGATTGCGAGCGTGTGCCGGATATGGCGCGTTTGAGCGCGGATGGTACGACGCTGGTGATTGGTTGTGGAATCGGTTTCGATATTTGGCGGGTAGTGGAGGAATAGACATGAATGCAGACATGCTTCGCACGATGGTCGAGTATCATGTGATGATGAACCGCAAATTGTGGGAAAGTGTCATGATGCTGACTGACGAGCAGTACGCACAGAAAATCGACTATTCAAACGGATCGGTGCAGAATCATATCTTGCATATGGTCAGTGTAGATAACCGGTGGTTTGCTCGATTGCGGCGGGTGGAGCTGCCGGATCGCTTAACGGTGGACGAGTACCCGGATCGTGCCGCTATTCGTGCCAAGTGGGATGAAGTTGAGGCGACGATACAGACCTATGTCGATGCTTTGACCGATGAACAAGCCTCTGCGACGCTCACATATAGGATCGGGCAACGGGCTGAGGATACAGAAGCGGCATGGCGTGTCCTGATGCATGTCGTCAATCACGGGACGAACCACCGGGCGCAACTGCTGCGTGCCCTGTATGATTTCGGCGCACCAACGTTCGAGCAGGACATAATGATTTTATGGTGGGAGCAACAGGACGCGGCGAAATAGCTATTTCGGGTGCGTCAGTGCGTCCGCGATTTTTGCGGCAATGCGTGCGTTATTGATGAGCAATGCAGTATTGGCGCGTTTCGATTCTTCACCTGTCAGTTGGGAGATGCGGGCCAGCACGTAGGGTGTCACTTCGCGCCCGCGAACGCCTTTCTTGCTGGCTTCGTCGGTGGCCTGCTGGATGGCTTTTTCTGCGGAGATACCATCAAGCTCGAACTCTTCAGGGACCGGAACCGTAATCAGAATGCCGTGATCGGCGTTGAGATGGGATGCAGCGCGGATGATACTGGCGGCGTCTGCGGGTTTATCGATGCGAATATCGACTGGCAGGCCGCTATCGCGAGTATAGAAGGCCGGGAGAGTATCCGTTCCTACGCCAAGAATCGGAACGCCCTGCGTTTCAAGGACTTCGAGTGTCAACGGTAGATCAAGAATCGATTTTGCACCTGAACATATAACTGCTACTGGAGTGCGCCCCAGTTCAAGCAAATCTGCTGAAACATCAAATGGATGTCCACGATGAACGCCACCGATGCCGCCTGTAGCGAATACGCGGATTCCTGCCATGTGTGCAACGATCATGGTTCCGGCGACGGTGGTCGCGCCGTCTTGAGCAAGCCCGACGGCGATGGGAAGATCGCGGCGGCTGCACTTGCGCACACTGCCTGGTGGCGCTTGACCGAGGCGTTCTATGTCGTTGGGCGTGAGTCCCACAGTAATTTGCCCGTTCAATACGGCGATGGTCGCGGGGGTTGCGCCGCCTTCGCGGACGGCGTTTTCCATGTTTAAGGCGGTTTCTACGTTGACGGGATAGGGCAGCCCGTGTGTAATTAGTGTCGATTCTAGCGCGACGACTGGGCCGCCCGTTTCGAGTGCGCGGGCGACATCGTCACCGAGTTTGAGCGAAGGCATTAGCGGGACTCCTCAATGTGTAAGGCGTAGCGATGAACGGTGTAAAACATATCACTCAGTTCGAGTTGTTCGATCACGTCACGAGGGCGCAGGTTGCCGTGTTCCCCGGCGGCGAGATGGGCGATAAATGTGCCGGATTCGTCAATGTGTAGATCATAGATGAGGGTGCGGATGTCGGTAATGCTCTTGCGGCGTTTGCGCATCTTGACCTGTATGATGCGCTCCTGCGCGAGGACGTGGTCGATACGTGTTTGTAAGTGATCGCGGTCAATGCCATCGGGGAATTCGATGCGATATTCGGCGCTTTTTACGCGTGATTGCAGGGGTGGCGTGCGGATGTGGACCTCTTTGATGGCGTAAATGCGTAATCCGGCAGGGCTGACGGCGAGTAATCGTTCGATGATGCTATCGTCTACGGGGATTTTCTCGCGCAGCGATACATCAATGATCTCGCATTCGCTGGTGATGCCGAGGGGGAGGGCGGTCGCCAGTTGAATGCGGGGGTGGGTGTTAAATCCCTGTGAGTATTGAAGTGGTAGATCGGCGCGGCGCAGCACGCGTTCCCACAGCTTCGCCGTGTCCAGATTGCCTGTGTAGCGCAGTGCGTCAAATTTACCGAATGTGATGTGAAGCCGCTGCTTCATTGGCGGCTCGTGGCCCATGTTCAGTCCCTTTTGCCTGTGTAATGCTTGCGGTACAATATTGTACGAGCCTTTGAAGGGATTGGAAGAGCAATTGACGTCATCGACAGAGTTGAAACAACTTGACTCGGCGAAACGTTTTCGGCGTGAGACACGTATTCGGATTATATTGCCTGTTGTCTTAACCGGGCTGGTGATCTTGTTGGTGATCGGGTTGCTGTTTATCGCAGCGTCCCCTATCTCGCTGACTCAGCCAGAATCGCAGGCGTCGATTATCAGCACGATTATGCTGTTTTGCGTGGCATTATGCCCGACATTTTTGTGTTTGTTGATTGTATATGCTGGATTGGTTGCGGCACTATATTATGCGGGTCAGGCCAATCAAGCGGCGGCGAAGTATTCGAGAAAAGCGCATGTCGTGAGCCGTGATGTGACCGATCGCACGAATTCGGTGGCAGATCGGGCGAGTGCGTGGTCGATTCGGACAAGATTGTATTTTGAGCGTTTCAGTCCAATATTCCGGGTGTTTGATCGTCCGGTGGACGCAGAAG
>DAOTXA010000278.1:0-2398 GCA_034435595.1 Anaerolineae bacterium
GGCGTCCGCCGATCCGCGTGCGCGGTGGACTACATATGCTCATGGCATCAGGCATGACATGGTTCCTCACCCGCGCCGATCTGGTGCTGCACCCGAAAAACCCGATCACCACATCGGACGCGACCGCGATTCAAATTACCTTCGGCGTGTTGATGCTGCTGTGCCTGAGCAGCGCCGTATGGATCGTGTGGCGGTCACTGAGAATCAACAATAGCGCTGCTTTGGGCTAGGCTATGATAAGAAGCAGGCCCACCAAAGTGGGCCGAATGTGTCGCTTTTCAATGTTCAAGCCCCTTTAGTGGGCTTGATTTTTTAGAACCAGACATTAAAACGTCCGGTGGAATAATGGCAGACAAAGAACGATTAAAGGCTCGCCCTAACAGAGATTAGTATCCCCATGTGTGCGGTTGGTATTCGGGGTGGCGTTTCACATAAGCTGCGATAAAGGGACACAGGGCTTGAATCTTAAGACCATGCTCTACTGCATAGTCAAGCGCATATTTCGCCAGCTTCTTGCCAACACCGCGTCCCTCAAATTCGGGCGGAACTTCGGTATGGGTAAACACAATATTCTGTTTGGCGGGAATATACTCAACCATCGCCAGCCGATCACCGAGTTGAACCTCAAAGCGATTCTTATCCTCATTGTGAACGACATTCAAGTCTTCAATGTTTGCAGACATGCCACTCTCCTGATTCGAACATTGCAAAAGTATATCACGCGAATATATACATACTGGCAACCTTCAGCCAACGCTAAACCAACAGTAGGAAACCGCTCATACAGGTCGGCAGATACGATACGCAACACCATGTAACAAAATCAGCAGACTATCCAAAACGGCAATCCTTTTCTATAGTTGATGTGATGTAGAAAAGAATAACACCTGCTGCAAACATCTTATGAAAGACACAGGCATATATACATGACTGAAAAACTGTTACTCGACACGGACATTGGTTCCGACATTGACGACGCGGTGTGTCTGGCATATTTATTGAAGCAACCGGATTGCGAGCTAATGGGTGTAACGACTGTCAGCGGCGAACCCGTCAAACGGGCGCAGATGGTTTCTGCCATGTGCAAGGTCGCCGGACGCGAGGACACTCCGATTTATCCAGGCGCGGCGAACCCGTTGCTCATCCCGCAGCGGCAGACGAAAGCACAGCAAGCGGTCGTGCTTGATCAGTGGTCGCATGAAACAGACTTTCCACAGGGCGAAGCGGTCGAGTTCCTGCGCCGGACAATTCGTGCTAATCCGGGCGAAATCACCCTTTTGACCATCGGCCCACTGACCAATATCGCGCTGCTGTTCGCGGCAGATGCCGAGATTCCGCGCTTATTGAAGCGCCTCGTCATCATGGGCGGGCACTTCACCGCCGGACCAACCGCACTCGAATGGAATATCATGCTTGATCCACACGCGGCACGTATGGTCTATACGACAAAAACAACCGTACATCACAGCATCGGTATCGACGTGACGCGGCAAGTGGTGATGGAAGCGGACATGGTCCGTGAGCGATTTTCGGGGATTCCCGTGTTACAGCCCGTTATCGATTTCGCCAATGTATGGTTCAAGGAAAACGGCCTGCTGACCTTCCACGATCCACTGGCAGCGGTGACCATCTTTGAGGACGACATATGTACGTTTGAAAAGGGTCGCGTGGCGATCAACCTGGAAAGTGGTGAGAGCTTCGGCAATACCGCGTGGATTACCGCTGATCCGCCCATGCCACACGAGGTCGCCCTAGAGGTAAATAGCGAACGGTTCTTCGAAGCGTACTTCGGGGTGTTTTAAGTCCAGCAGATTCAGGATCAAGATGTTTCTGCCTCATCTATAACTATAGTCTCTCGACTTTAACCTTCACTCCTTCGCCTCATCACCATCTTTGATCTTCTTCCACGTGGTCAAATCAGCGCAATAGGCACACCAATCCGGCGGGGGGGACTCTCCCTCGTTAAAAACCATCTGTCCGCAATTGGGGCAGCGCCAATGGTTCAACTTATGGCGATTATCCGCAGGTGGGGCGTGATCGTGGTGATCGCCATCCGCCCCAGCGTTATCGTAGGGGTTGGCGCTCCCGGTTTGCATATGCGCGAGTCTCATTGCTGTTAAGAAAGTTCCCGCTACTGTAGCATTCTTCGCCGATGCTGCCAACGCCGGAACCATTTGGTCTAATAGCGTGACGCAGAATCGCCTGCTAGACTGACGCCAAATAGACTCTTCAAAGCTAGCTAAGGGGAAATTTGTTATGACACTCAAAATCGCCATGATCGGGGCCGGGTCGATTGGGTTCACACGGCGTCTGATGCACGACATCCTCGCCATACCCGAACTGCAAGATACGACGTTCGCGTTTATGGATATCAACCCGCGCAATCTGGAGATGGTCA
>DAOTXA010000279.1:0-9033 GCA_034435595.1 Anaerolineae bacterium
CAAGACGTTCTGACGGGGCAAGCATGTCGTCATCCAGTGCAAACCCGCCGGTATCCTCGTCATCGGCTTCGGTCGCCTCGGTCAGCGCGTCAGAAATCTCTTCATCTGCGCCAATCGTGACCTCGACTTCTGGCGATGTTTCTGCCAGATTTGCCAGGGCGAGCAGTTCGCTCATCTGCGGCTTGTTGAAGTCGTCGTTTTCGGCGTCAATGTGCTCTAGCTGGAACATCAGGTCTTCGGGAGCCTGCAAGCCCTGCATAGACGGCGGGGACTCAGTCTCGGTTGACACTGCGGAGACCTGTTCGAGCAAGGTCGGCAGCGAGTCTTCGGGAGCGGGAGCGTCAGCCTCCGAGACCATATCCTCCGGTGGCAGCGTGACCTCGATCTCATCACTTTGCGAGAACGTTGTGTCTTCATCTGCCGGGACATGCCACAGGCCGTCCTCGACAGGTTCTCTGGGCAAATCTGGCAGCGCGGGCCGGGTCACCGTCCGCCAACCGGACGGCGAATCGGCAGTTTCAGGGGCGCGCCACGCGCCGACTTTAGACGGGGTATGCCAGCCTGAACCAGACTGCGATTCGCCGGTTTGCTCTGTATCTTCGGGTGGACGATCCGACATAGGTTTTTGTCCCTAAGGCGCTATCACGATTCACAAACAAAGGTTAGCAAGCAACTGCACGTTTTCCCGAATTAGACGAGAGAAACGCACGATAGAAGGGAACGATTTTAGCGAGGAACGCGCCATCGCGCCAACAGAATCAAACGCTAACCGCAATGTTTTTCAAACGCTTTTAGTATACTACAAACACGAAACATACACGAACAGCGGCGGCTGTGCGTGGTGCAAGCGTTCGCAAGGCATGTAGAAGATTGTGTGTTAAGCGGACATAGGCCGGGATGCGTGTGGCCTTTTATCTAAAAACGCGAAAATGCGCTACTCGCGTGAGGGGTCCGACTCCTCCCCCCAGGTTTCCACACGAGACTCGCCGGAGACATCATCAACAGCAAGCTCTTCATCGTCGAAGTTAGGCGGGACAAACTCGGCGGTTTCTCGACTGGGAACGGCCTTTAAGCGCAGGGTCGTCGTTGCCGGAGCGCTGTTTGAGAATGGGGCGTGCTCGTGCTGGTTCGTGGGGTTTTCAATATTCGGTGAATTGGTCGATTCTGATGAGCCGAAGTGACCGGTATCGCTGCCGACGATAATTGTGTCATCGTCGGTATATTCATAGTCTGCGGCTTTCTCTTTGGCGACCGAATCGTCACTTTCAGCTTTGATCACAATGACGCTAACGTTATCGCGCCCGCCGCGCTTGTTGGCGAGGTCAATAAATTTACGGCTGATGTCTTCCGGGTCTTCGGCAGCGAGTGATACCTGTGCGATTTCTTCGGGGGAAATGTGTAAGGTCAGCCCGTCTGAACACAAGATCAAACGGTCGCCGACTTGCAAACTGGTGTAATAGATGTCGATCTCGACATCATGCGCCTGCCCCAATGCGCGATACAACACATTTCGCATGGGGTGATCCTCGGCTTCTTCGGGGCTGATGTGCCCCGCGCTGACGAGTGCCTGTACGAAGCTGTGATCGCTGGTAACCTGCGAGATTGCGCCCTGCCCGCCCTCAATGACGTAAGCACGGCTGTCACCCACATGCCCGATAATCACCTCTCTGCCCTGAACGAGTGCCATCGTTACCGTCGTGCCCATACCGCGCAATTCTGGATCAGCGTCGGCTTTTTGCAAAATCGTCTCGTTGGCGGCGTCAATGGATAGACGCATTCGTTCTGCCAGCGTCTCGACATCGGCGATGGCGAAAATCTGAGGCAGTGTCTCATGGTCGATGAGATCGGCCTGCAAGGTTTCTACAGTGATACGACTGGCCTCTTCTCCGGCAACTGCCCCGCCCATGCCGTCGGCGACAACCGCCAGCAAACCGCGTTCATGCTTCCACAAATGCACGCGGTCTTCGTTGTTATCACGGACTTTTCCGGTATCGCTGCGGGCGCTACCACGGAAACGAATCCCCTGCCCCGGATTTTGCATACCCGGTTCTCCTGATGATTGGTGATCTTATCCTATTCTACAGAACCCGGTACGGGATGCAAGCGACGCACATGGGGAATACACGCTGTATTCACGTGGAATACACAAACATTCACGGGAAAACGGCTGCATTCTTCGCGCAATGTTCTCATGGAGTTTCGGCAGTGATTTTTACCTTTCCTTAGGAATCTGCATTGTCTCCACTTTATCGAAACCAAGACTTTCGCTTTCTACCACACAGGCGCGAAGAATCGCGCCCCTACATTTGAGCTACGATAGCGCGGGGCGCAAAACTCTGGTAGAGTTTTTGATATTTCATCGTTATCCGCTATCGTACCGTGAATCGCTCGAATGACTGATCTTGCAAACGTCTACACCATTGATAACTACATCGACACCTTCGCCCTGGGGCATTATGCACGCGTCCTGGATGCGCGTGATTTACGCAGCGACGTGAGTGTCGCGTTTAAGGTCCTGCGCCCAGAACATTTATCGCAGGATGGCGATATCCGCTGGGAATATCGCGCTTTCCCACATGAGGCTGAATTGTTGAACATCCTCGCTGATAGTCCGTGTATCGTCAAATTACGCGACTGCGGCTTTCTGGCAAGTGAAAACGAAGCACCAACTGACGGCGAAATGGTCACCTTAGGCACCGACATTGACGGGTTTCGTGATGCCGTCCCCGACTATGCGGCACGCGGCTGGCGACCCTACCTGGCCCTGGAAAACCTGCCCCGCAACCTCAACCTGTTCTATCTGATGAAGCCCAACCAGCAGTCAACGCGCTGGCGTCTGCCGACCGAGGAAGGACTCGCCCTCGCGTTACAGTTCGCACAGTTTTTGCAACTGGCGCATACACGCGGCGTCGCCTACCTTGATCACAAGCTGGAACACGTCTACTGGGATGGCAACCGCCTGCAAATCATCGACCTCAACAGTAGCCGCCGCCTCGATTCAACCCGTACCGGCGAGGCGCAATACATTCGCATGGATGTGCATAATCTGTGCGTCGGCGTGTTGTATCCGCTATTTACGGGCCTTTCGCCACAGAAAACGACGCTGCGCCCGCAGCCGAGCGACAGGAACGAGGTCGAAGCCCGTTATCAGGACATTACAAGTCTTGATTTCGGCGTGGAGCCGACCCTGAGTCAAGCCCTGCAAGACCTGTTGCAACGGGGCGCGGCTATGCAAATCGCTGATGTACCGGAGTTCATCGCCGGGTTGGAAGAAGTCGCCGCATTACACGGCTGGGACTTTTCCGAGCATTATACTAGCCCTGCCAACCGCGATGCCCGCGACCACATGCGGATGGGCTTACGTAAGCTGCGCGAGGGACAGAACGCCGTCCGCGATGCCCGCGACCAGTTCCGCGAGGCCGCCATCCTCGACGGCATTACCGAAGACCTTGAGGATGAGCTACGGCGCATGGTCAAAGCCGCAAACGATATGCTCAACAACCGGGTGATCCCATAAAAATAGGGAAAAGGGCAACGAATAAAGATGAAAGGGAACCATCATATGCTGGCTCGTTTCGTCTTTCGCCTTGCATCCCACGACTGAATAGGAGCCGTTATGCTTCGCCACGCGATCATCTCCGGGGCAATCGGTCTTTTCATTATCCTAACCCTGTTGATACTGCCGGGCGATATCGCGCTGCCACTGGTGCTGCTATCGCCGGGAGGCGTCGGCTTCTTCTCTGCGAGCATGGCCCGTGTCAACGGGTTGGCACGCAATCGCTTTGATGCTGCCATCGCCGGAACACTGGCAGCAGCGATTCTTGCCCTGCTCGGTTTTGCCGCTGTAACCGTCCTGCAACCGATAATCGGCGGTGTGCGCGGGGGTACAATCTGGTCGTTAATCGGCCTGTTGATCGTCATCGGCGCACCGGGCGCGGTCGGCGCGCTGGTCGGTGGGCTAATGGCCTGTCGCCGCATTACGCTGTATATCGGTGGGATCGGCAGTCTGTTCGTCCTCATCGCGCTTATCCTAAGCGGCATTTTCAACGCCGAGTCGCTGGTCAACGCGCTGTATCTGCCACCTATTCCTGCTGCGATATACACAGCCATGATGTTACGCAGGGGAGGCGGCTCACGTATGCTGGCCTTCCGTGAGGGGATGATCGCCGGGGTCATCGCCGGATTTGTATCTATTGGCATCGTGGTCGGCAACGCGATTGCCTACACCAACGCTGGCATAATCACCGGGAGCACCATCAGCCGGGTGTATCTCTTCTTCGCACTAGAAGCGACTTTGTTAGCGGCAATCTGTATCATCCCCGCTGCGTTGGGCCTGCGCCTCGCAGAAATGCGGCAACCACCGACCGCGTAAATTTTCTACTGATCTCAAAATCGAAATCTCCTAGCTCACGTTTTGATGTATACTATGCACAAATTTATGTGTGCAAAATGCCCTATTCTTTGATTCCGTAGAGTCGATCCAACAGGTCGTCCCTACCAACCGGATGCATGTTCATGCATTCATCATTAAAAGGACAAATCTTCATGACCATCACGCACGACGAGCGCCCTGCTAAAGGTGCAGACATTTCGATTCATTCCAGCGCCGATTTGATCGCCCTTGAAGATCGCTACGGCGCACATAATTACAAACCACTGGATGTCGTTCTCGAACGCGGTGAGGGCATCTGGCTGTGGGATGTTGAAGGCAAGCGCTATCTTGATTTCCTGAGTGCATATTCTGCTGTCAATCAAGGCCATTGTCACCCGCGCATCTTGCAGGCGATGGTCACGCAGGCAGCAAAACTCCCGCTGACCTCACGCGCTTTCCGCAACGATCAACTGCCGCTGCTAGAACGCGATCTGTGTGAACTGACCGGATACGATATGATGCTGCCCATGAACAGCGGCGCAGAAGCGGTCGAAACTGCGATCAAGGCGGCACGCAAGTGGGGCTATAAAATCAAGGGTGTGCCCGAAAATCAGGCGCAGATCATCACCGCCACCGGCAATTTCGCCGGACGCACGACGACGATCATCAGCTTTAGCGATGAACCGCAGTATAAAGACGGCTTCGGCCCGTTTACACCGGGATTCGTGACCGTTCCCTATGGTGATATTGACGCGCTGGACGCTGCAATCACGCCGGATACAGTCGCCTATCTAGTCGAACCGATTCAGGGCGAAGCGGGTATCATCATGCCGCCGGATGGCTATCTGCGTGCCGTCCGTGATCTGTGTACACAGCATAACGTACTGCTCATCACCGACGAGATTCAGACCGGACTCGGACGCACTGGGAAATTGTTCGCCGCCCATTGGGAAGGCGTCCGCGCCGATATGATCACCGTCGGCAAAGCCCTTTCCGGCGGATTCTACCCGGTGTCGGCAGTGCTGGCAGATCGTGACGTGTTGGACGTGTTCAATCCCGGCGATCACGGCTCAACCTTTGGTGGTAGCCCGTTAGCCGCCGCCGTCGCACGCGAAGCACTGGCTGTATTGAACGACGAGAAACTTATCGACAACGCCCGTGAAATGGGCGATTACCTGATCGACAAACTACAAAAAATCGACTCGCGGCATGTCAAAGAAGTGCGTGGGCGCGGCCTGCTCATCGGCGTGGAACTATATGAATCCGCCGGGGGTGCACGCCGCTTCTGCGAGGCATTGCGCGAGGATGGTCTGCTGTGTAAAGAGACGCACGAGACGGTAATCCGGTTCGCGCCGCCGCTGGTCATCACCCGCGAGGACCTCAACTGGGCGCTGGCGCGTATCGAACGCGTATTGAAAACTTTGTGAATCAGATTTTCGCTTTTTGTCACCGGGCGCGATTCTTCGCGCCCGTCACCCGCCAGGAAAATAGCCCAATATTATTGTGATAACTATTTCATGCGAATGTCTCGAATTGACAGCGGTCCGCTTGTGCGATATTCGCGTTAGAATAGCAAGCGCTTACGCAGAGAAATTTGTAACGTTCATCTACCAAGAATAGACAAGAATAGAAAGGAACCGTTATGTTTACTGCGGAAAACGTGCTAGCGCTTGGCTGCAAACTGGGCGAGGGACCGATCTGGAATCACCGCGAGCAGAAACTTTACTTCGTAGACATCCTGCAAAACACGATCCATCGCTATCATCCGGCAAGTGACGTGCATGAAAAGACTGTCTTCGATGTCGAAACCTGCGCGATGGGTTTTCGCAAGAACGGCGGACTGGTCGTGGCGACGAAAAAGCATATCGCCTACTGGGACGGGGAATCTACCAATCTCGACTATCTGCTGGAAAAAGAGGCTGATTGGCCCGACAATCGCTTCAACGATGGCGCGACAGACCGGCAGGGGCGCTTCTGGATTGGCACGATGAACTCCAATAATCCGGTTGGCAACCTCTACCGCTTTGACCCGGATCAGCGCATATCCACAATGGAAACTGGTGTACAAATCTCCAACGGCATCGGTTGGTCGCCGGATAACGCGATCATGTATTACACCGACTCGCCGCTAAAAACTATTTATGCCTACGACTTCGACGCGGCGACAGGTGCAATCAGCAACCGCCGCAATCACATCCACACCCCGGATGAGGCCGGAACACCCGATGGTATGACAGTCGACAGCGAGGGCTACATCTGGAGCGCACGCTGGGGCGGCTATAACGTCACACGTTATGCGCCGGACGGATCAGTGGATCGCGTGGTGGAAGTCCCGGCGGAGAAAGTGACCAGCGTCGCCTTCGGTGGGCCAGATTTTACCGATCTGTACGTGACTTCGGCGTGGGTCGGTCACAGCGAAGAGCAACGCGCCAAAGATACGCAGGCGGGTGATCTGTTCCGCATCAAAGTCGATGTCCCCGGTTTGCCGGAACCCGATTTCGCCGGATAATTTGCGTCACCGTAAAATGGGGGCGAGACTTTCGTCTGCCCCCTATTACATGCATTACACGACTCTCAATTATTAGCGAAAAAACATACAGCAATATCCATATGCCAATCGACTTAAGGCTGTCGTTTGAATCGCACCCAGACGGCGCTTTCGGCCTCAATGGGAATCGCAATCGTCCCTGACACATCAACTGACACGCCGTCCATCACTTCAACACCTTCACTATATGCATGATCGTAGACGCGTAGAGTCACCATCTGCACGGGGCCGTCATTGAACAGGAAGTAGTGATCGGCTTCAGGCATCGTCAGACGATAGGCCATCGGCGCAGAGCAAGCCCAATTACGAGGTGCGTTGTCCATGATAAGATCGGTCAGCAGGGATTCCATGGGCGCGTTGCCCGGTTTGAAGCATTCTATCCCGGCGTCGAAGGCGATGAGAGTCGCCTTGCCTGTGCCGAGCGCATACTCGGTCACGGCGGCGCGACCATCGTTAAAGCGTTTGAGAACTTTTGCCCCGTCCAGCGCGATATCTGCATGGAAACCCGTGACCGGAATACCATCCACCTGTAAATCGAGATTGCGGGCATCGTGAATCATCTCGAACCACGCGCCGAACAACGATTTCAGCGGACTCTCACCCTCGACTCGATGATGCATCTTGCCCCATTCATCAAGAAACGCGAACTGCACATCTGCGATGAGGTGACCGCCACGCTCGACATAGGTATGCAGTTGGTCGATGCATTCGCTGGAAATGGCACGCATGTGCGGCACGTACAACACCGGATAATAGGCAGCGATACCCTCCATGAGTTCCTGCGCAGTGACGATCTCATAGGGTACATGCGCGTTGATGAGCGCCCGCGCCGTGCCTATCTGTGCGCGAGATGCCTGCTGCCGCGTACCCGATGAGTAATCATGTGGACCAGCGTCGCGGAGTTCGTGGCGTTCCGGCTCTTGCATCAAGATCGCCTCATTGTCCCAGTTGTGGACAATGCCAACGTGCGGCTCGTTATCCGCTTCCCACAATTCAGCGGCGAACTGCTCCATGCCGCGCCCGATCTTCCCGGCTTCGAGACCCCATTCAGAAACCTCGCCGCTATAGGTAATCATGCTGTACTCGCCTGCTTCCCACCCACCGGGGCGATGGTTCCACGTCCAGAAGGCGATATTGAGGTTGCTTGCCGCCAGATAGCTCAAGGTCATTCGCCGCATGAGTCCTGTTGTCATGGTGTGACCGTAGCCGCCGCTATACTGCACCGATCCGCCGGTCGTCTCGTAACAGGAAGTCCAGCCATGTTTAAGATAGTCGCGGGTAATGCGAGCCTGCATGTACACCGGACGGTCGATCTCGCCGCCGACATGCTCGAAATGCCATGGCAGATGCAGCGAGCAGTAATGCAGATCACCGAGACGAGCGCGTGCCGGAATATCCCATCGCATATGAGCATTGTTGCTCAACAGTTGGTGTGATCCACTGGTGATGATGTGATCCGGGTCGTGCTGGCGGATCAAATCCATCGTGTATTTGTCACGTGCGAGCGATTTTTCGGTAAAATAGCGCGTCAGGTCGCGGCGTCCACCGTAGCTGCGGGTGATACTGCCGTCTGGTGTGGTGAAATTGAACGACGGACTCATGCCCAGCACGATGCGCCATGCGTCCTCGAAGGTAGGTGTGATGGTGTGCCCACTACGCGGATAAAAGCTCCATGCGGCGTCAAGTGCTTCGACGGTGCCGTATTTCTCGCGCAGCCAATCTGCGAAACCCTGCTTGTCAAAATCGGATAACTCGCCAGTGTTGGCATCTGGCTCCCCGAAGCCGCCCCAGATCAACAGTGCGGGATGGTCGCGGAAGTGTTCGACAATCGGCACGACATGCGCCGCCAGTGCCGACTGCAAACGCTTATCGTCAAAGGTGCGCTCCCTAAATTGCTGTCGGGTGAGGTCGTACTGTTCGAGGATGGCGTCGGACGGCGGACTCCAGTTCAGCGCCAGCACGACGTATAACCCGGCGGCATGGGCGGCATCAAGCCAATCGTCGGCGCGGGTGAAGTCAAATTGACCGGGTGCGATCTCGACCGGTTGCACGCTATGGAAGCGGACCAGATTCAGCCCGGTGTCGCGCATGAGCTTGAACTCGGTTTCCAGCG
>DAOTXA010000280.1:0-18933 GCA_034435595.1 Anaerolineae bacterium
GTACATGAATGGTCGCTGGTACGGTGGGCTGTACGGGTGGACGTGGCCTCATGGATTTTACAACATCAGCCTTGCGGTGGCAGTGGCAGCGATTAATTTGATGCTGGTCACGGGCGAGAAAGACGCGCTCGATTTTGCCGAAGAGCAGTTTAAGCTGGCATTGGATCGCGGGGAACAGGGGACCGTCAATCCCGATGAGATGACGCTTTACCATCACTTTCCCAATCATGGGCTTATGCGGGGGGACGTGGTGTGGATGACGCCCTATCGTTACAGTGATCACGGGTGGTTTGACTGGCATCCGCTGCCGGTGATTATTCCGGCGAATCTGTGGAGCCTGCGGCCTGCGTCAGAATACGCGGAGTATATGCAAATCCTCAAGGAGCGCAGCGCGTATGACTGGAACCGCGTGTTGAGCTTTCGCACCAAAGAGGACAGTGGTCACGAGGAAGCATGGTGGCAGTTCCTCGCCGGGGAGAATCCCAGTTTCCCCGAAGCGATGTTGCATCACGCGCTGACGCAAATCGCGGAACGGGTGGCGATGATCCGCAGTGATGACGCCGATTTGACGCAGGTGAACATTCATCACTGGCAACTGCATAACCCGGTACTCACGGAACCGCTGATTCAGCAGCGATTTGGTGTGCCCAAGCCGATTTACTACGGTGGGTTGCTGGTCGCGCCGCTGTTCTATGTAGATGCGGAGCGCCATCGTCCCGGTTTGCCGCCGGATGTCTCGGCACTGGTCGAAAAGCGCGACGGAAATACCATACAGGTACACATCGCCAACACAAGCGCGATCCACACACGGAAGGTTCGGCTGTATGCGGGCAGCCTGGGCCAGCATCGTTTTACGACGATCACAGCGCAGAATCCCACGGGTGATGAGGCAGAAACTATTGGCGTGGATGGGCAGATGGTGGATATTTCACTATCGCCAAATAGCGCCATCCGGTTAATTTGCGCATATGATGGGTACGTAAATACACCCACTTATATTCGCACAGTAGGAAAGAGTACAAGTCATGTCTGAAGCATTTACGCCGCATCCACTTGGATTTGGGTCCGCCCCGTTAGGCACACTCACCGATACGTTGACAGAAGCCGTTGCACTGGAGACGATTCAAGCCGCTTACGATCATGGCATTCGCTTCTTGGATACCGCGCCGTTGTATGGCAACGGCACCAGCGAAATGCTGCTGGGCAAAGTGCTAAACGGTGTTGATCGTGAGACGATCCGCATTTCGTCGAAAGTCGGGTGGGAATATGCGCCCGGTGCGGAGAACGCTACGCACAACTTCTCTCGTGATGGCGTGCTACGCAGCATTGAGGGTAGCTTGAAGCGGTTGCAAACTGATTATCTGGACATAGCGCACATCCATGACCCGGATCACGAATTTGCGATCGCCCGTGACGAAACACTGCCCGTGTTGCTTGACCTCAAAGCGCAGGGCGTCATCCGGGCGATTGGTTCAGGCATGAATCAATGGGAAGTGCTTGAAAAGTTCCGGCAGACAGGGCACTTCGACGCCTTTTTGCTGGCGGGGCGCTATACGCTGTTGGAACAGGGCGGGCATGACTTTCTGGAACGGTGTGCAGACGACGGCATTGAGGTGATTATCGGCGGGGTGTTTAACAGTGGCATTCTGGCGATTGGGCCTGTTCCCGGCGTGTGGTACAACTATGCCCCGGCCCCTGAACCCATTCTGGAAAAAGTGCGGCGCATCGAAGCGGTGTGCAAGGCGCATGACGTGCCGATGATCGCCGCCGCAATGCAGTTCGCCGCCGCGCACCGGGGTGCGACCCGGCTGGCGCTGGGTGCGCGGAAACCGTCTGAAGTCGAGGCGAACATCCGCGAATTTGACCGGGTCATCCCGGCGGCACTGTGGCAGCAACTAAAGGCGGAATCGCTCATCATTGATGATGCGCCACTGCCTGCTTGAATTTAATCCAATCTCTGAATCACTAAGGAGCGTTTTGTGGACGAGTTACCCAGACCTGAAAATATAGCATTGCCTATTGTGGGTGATGCATATACGCGCCCGGATAAAGCGCTGATTGAGTCGATGTACGAAGTCAGCAGTGCAACCGCCAGCGCCGAATTGAACCGACTAGGCATCCGGCACACGTATATGCAGGGACTCGTCCCGCAGATCAAGGCACGCAAGGTTGTCGGGTGCGCGGTGACGCTCCAGTTTATGCCACAGCGCGAAGATATCATGTCTGGCATTGAGCAGGAGTATGTCGAAAAAGACAGTGCGTTGTGGCATGTCATGAATATCATTGAGCAGAATGACGTTCTGGCGATTCAGGCGTATGGTGATCCGTATACAGGCGTGCTGGGTGAGATGTTGATCGGGCACTTCATCAATCGGGGTGGTGTCGGGATTGTGGTGGATGGCTATATCCGCGACTGGCCCCGCGTCAAGAAACTGGATGTACCGATCTGGGCACGGGGAACAACGCCCAACTATGCGTCACAGGCGGGGTTGTATCCGTGGGCGCATAGTGTGCCGATTGCGTGCAGCGGTGTGCTGGTGTTGCCCGGTGATATTGTGATTGCCGATGACGACGGCGCGGTACTGGTCCCGGTGAAGGTCGCGCCATTGCTGCTTAAAGCGGCGACTCATCACGAAGAATGGGAAATCTTCAGTCGCAAGCGCATCTCAGAAGGCGGTGAACTCGCCAAATACTATCCACTGAATGAGGAAGCGCAGCAGGAATACGAGGTGTGGAAGCGGAAAAATCATAACGGCTGATCGCGGTGCTGGATAAGGGTTCTTCACCGAAGCAGTAAACGGTGGGGGTCTGCGAATTCGGGATTCAGGCTATAATATCGGGCAATGTAACCCAACCCACCGGAAACGATTTCATGCAATCACCCGAATTCCTTTGTATCACGCGACACGTCGCTATGTGTGACAGATTCAAGGTGCGGATGCCAACCTCGTCATCTGGCGGATAGATGGTGATTTTTCCGGTTATGGCTGTTAAACAACTGGACGAATGGGCGTCCACAACGACGTCTGGCGCACCGTGGATGCGCCGGGGCGGACTGATCATCGCCGGTGTGCTTCTGACGCTCACCTATGGGTTTGGCTTTGTGCAGCGCTACAACCTCATGGACGATGGGCACCGCCGACGGCAGTCCGTTGGCACGCTGACATTGTGGAGCAACGAGGGCGCGTATATCTTCATCACGTCAATGGTGCTGCTGTTCGCCCTTTTCTTCGCCGGACTGTACCTCGTTAACCGGGCAGATAAAGCAAATTCAGGTGAGCGCCGCCAGATGTTCGTGTTGATCGTTCTCGGTGCGGTCGCCTTCTGCTTGCTGCTGCTACCGATGTACCCGGTAGATGCATCTGACATCTATGACTACATTATGCGCGGGCGGATGGCGCATCTCTACAGCCTGAATCCAATGCTGGATGTGCCGGAACAGGTGCGCTTCGACCCATTTTTCCCCTTCACATCGTGGCGGCGGACGCCTTCGGCATATGGTCCGGTGTGGGAACTGATGGCGCAGGCGATTACGTCTGTCACCCACGATACGAGCATCAATGCGCAGGTCGTGGCGTATAAGCTGCTCAACATCGCCGGATATGCGATCACCGCGCTGTTCATCGGCCTGACGCTGCGCCGGATCGCACCGGGGCGCGTATTGGTTGGCCTGTATATTTTCCTGTGGAACCCGCTCGTTGTCTATATGACCGTCGGGACCGGGCACAACGACGCGGTAATGACGGCTACGATTGCCGCCGCCGTGTATTTTTTAACGCGGAAGTGGTTCCTCACGGCGACCGTCGCTGCGACAGTCGGCACGCTCATTAAGTTTATTCCTGCGCTGCTGCTGCCCGTAATCGCCCTGTACGCCCTGCGTGAATTGGGCTGGCGGCGCTGGCTGGGTTATGCGGTCGCGTCAGTAGTCGTATGTGGTGGCATGACGGCGCTCCTCTATACTCCGTACTGGCATGGCTTCGACACGGTGCGAGCTTCGCGGCGGGCGAATATGTTCACCGGATCAGTAGCGTCAATAGCACGCTATGTGCTGATGCCTTCAATGGACGGCGTCACTGATATGACGACTTTCCCGCGCAATACGCCCAACGCCAGTGGATTCCTCGCCAATTTGACGCTGTTCGCATTCGGCGTGTTCTATCTGTCGCAGTTGGTCCCCGTCTGGCGAAGCCGTGACGTGATGACACCGATTCGTGTGATCGGACGCATCATCATGTTTTATCTGCTGGTGGTGTCGATCTGGTTTCATGCGTGGTATGCGGTGTGGATTATCGCCCTCGTCGCTTTGCTGGAAGATACGCCGCTGCGACGGTTGGCCCTGGTCTTTAGCTATCTGGTGACGTGGCAGTCGTTTATGGTGACGTACTTTGATCTGCAAACCAAAAGCGGCGAGTGGAACCCCTGGCTCGACTTCTTCCCGGTGACGATTTACATGGGCTTTGCGTGGGCGTTCACGGCGGTCTATATGTTTCGCTGGTGGACTATGCGACGGCGCAGACATCCGGCGGATCAAGCGGTGGGAGTGCGCCTGCGAGAAGCACGCGAACGGGCTGGATTATCGCTCGCCAATTTGAGCGACGAGCTACAAATCCCGTATGATGTGCTGGAACAATACGAGCGCGGATTGCGGGCGCTATCGCTTGATCATGGGCGAAAACTCGCTCAACGGCTGGATGCATCGCTGCCGGAGTGGTTGGACGCAGGCGTAAAGGCATAACGCAGCGTGACGCCGAGAATATAGTAAGTCGCCAGCAATGTACCGCGCAGGGTTCCGCTGACTTTGGACTGCCCCGACCAGCGCTTGCGAAACTGTACGGGAACTTCGCGGATACGGTAGCCGCGTCGCGCCGACTTGACGAGCATCTCCTGAGGCCAGCCGAAGGTCATCTCGCGCATTTCCAGCGATAAGAGTGCATCGCGTCGAATCGACCGGTATGGTCCTAAATCCGTCACGGGTAGACGATAAATCAGGCCCATCAACCCGGCGACAAGGCTGTTCCCATAGCGTTGATGCGGCGGCATCGCGCCTGGTTCGATGTGCTGCGCCCGCGATCCGACGACCATATCGGCGGTATCTTTGACGATGGGTGCAATCAGCAGATGCATTTCCGCTGGATCAAAGCTGCCGTCGCCATCCATGAACAGCACGATATGCGCATCTTCAGCGGCGGCGACACCCGCAGCGCAGGCGTATCCGTATCCCTTGCGCGGCTCGAAAACGACCTCAGCCCCGGCAGATTGCGCTTTGGCAGCGGTGCCGTCGGTGGAACCGTTATCTACTACGATCACACGCACATCTACCGGGAAGTCGAATTCAGCCGGAATTTCACCAAGCAGGCGCTCAATGTTTCCTGCTTCGTTTAAGGCGGGGATAATCACAGCGACGGTCTTACTCATGACACGTCCAATTCCGGCATGTGTTCGGCGAGGAAGGCGCGGGTATGCGCGGCGACCGTTTGCGGCAGGGTCGCCAGTTCGCTGTGCAAATGTTTGAGGTCAGCGATATAGTCGATGTCGTAGCAGTCGGGCAGTATCTCCACGCTAAGAGCCTCGGCTTTGGCCTGCGCGAGTGTGTCCTCAGAGACGGTCGGCGTACTCATGGTCACGTTGAGAAACAGGGGCGGCGCGGGCTGTTTGATGCCGATGCCGTAATAGCCACCGTCCGCTGTAGGGCCAAGGGCTACATCAGCGCGTTCCAGCGCAGTGAACGCCTGCACCAGATTTTCGACGGGCAACGAAGGACTATCACTATCCATGATGAACGCTTGATCGTAGCCGTTGGTCAGACAATGTGTGGTCGCGTTGTGCAACCGTTCGGAAAGATCGGCCCCTTCCTGTAGCAGCAGTTCAAAATCCGGCGCGAGTTGGGCGAAATAGTCCTCGCTACCTTCTGGCGCGTAGCACAATACTGGCGTCAGGTTGATATGCTGCCCGGCGGCGCGAATGAGGTCGATTGTATCGCGCAGAAAGCATTCGTACAGCGCGGATGCCTGTTCACCCGACAGGGGCGGTGTCAACCGCGTTTTGGTGTGACCGGGCGCGGGTCGCTTGGCAACAACGAGTAGAGCGCGTTTGACTACATCAGTCTGATGTGCTGCGTCACGTTGATTCAAGGGGAACCTCCGTCCGTTTCAAGTGTATGTCGGGATTCGTGCGCAGACGTGCCCGCACGTACAATAGCAGCGATCCTGCGAATAACAGATAAATGGGCCAAAACTGGAGGCGAATGCCCCAGGTTTCGATTTGCCAGCGGATGAAAAACGTGTACGACAGTGCAATTGTCCCTGTGAAGGCCCACCATGCCAGCGACCACCACGCCAGCGCTGTGTTCAAACTTGCTTGCAGCGAGATGGCGATCAGCGGCAGCAGCCACAGCGCATACCATGAGAACAAATTATGGTTCAGCAGCAGATAAATGCCAATGGGCCAGTAGCAGCGTAGAATGGCGATGCGGGGCGTGCGTGCCGGGAATGCCCAGCACCACAGGCTAAATGCCAGCACCAGCGCGGGCATTCCGTAATTCGCCGGGATCGACCAGTGAACGCCGTTGTCGATGGCGAGGCGCGTCAGGACACGCATGTGCGGCGAAATATTAAAGAACTCGCGCCCATACGTAGGCAAAAAGCCGAGAGCATCTACACCCGGTGCGATGTAGAGCAGATAACCCAGTGCAATCGTGGCGACGGTTGCAGCGGGCATCGATAACCGCCAGCGCCGCCGACCCTTTTCATCGCGGATGCTCCATAGACATGCGGCGATGAACGCCGGGTAGAGCTTGACCAGCGCCGCGAGTCCGATCAAGACGCCGATTCCCGCTTCGTAGCGCCACGAGACGCGATTCGCCGGGGCACGCGCCCGCAGCAGAAACGCGCCGACGATCAAAGGCAGATACAGCGCATCAACGTGCCCACCATGCGCGACCTCGAAGACTAGCAGCGGACTCCACAGGAAGATTAGGGCGCGTTCTGGCGGTTGATCAAGTGCGCGGAGCAGCAATACGAGCAACCATCCCGCGAGTATCGTCGCGCCGATCATGACCAGTTTCATCCCGGCGACGCTATCCCCGAAGATGTGCCATGTGGCGGCAAACACAATCTGCGAACCGGGCGGGTAGATGGTCACGGCGTCGTGACGGTTCATCACGCGCCAGATGTCATTATCGCGCAGGTGGGCGAGTTCTGGTGCGTCTGACGGGTAGCGATAGGGATTGATGCCGGACGCCTGCACACGCCCATCCCAGATGTAGCGGTACATGTCATCGGACAGTTTCGGCGGCGAGGGGATCAGCAACAGGTTGAACAGCACGGCAAAGGTGAAGATCAGAGGTAACGCATACTCTGCGGTGACTTTACCACGCAGGATACGCCAGCAGGCAACCGCATAGAGCAGGAACAATCCGGCGAAAATAGGAAAGAATGGCTCCATACGCCGGGGGCGAAAATCGCCGTGCAGGGTCGCAGCGAGGTAAAGGGGGAGCGCCAACCCACCGAGGATCAGCAGGTCGGCGGGGAACCTATGTAACCATTCGTTGATTGAAGTGCGAGTTGCCGACACAGGCCCCCTTTCGTGATGTTCACTGCATGAATATATGTACGGACGCAGCATTGCCGCGTCCGTAAGAGATCATGTTGATTTATGATCTGAGACTAGGCACTGCGCCCGGTGAAGAACAGGGCGGTTTGCAACGCCAGCTTGCGTGTACCTTCTTCGGCGGTGGCGAGCATCTTCTCAAGACGGGGAATCAGGAACGCATCCACGCCGAAGAAGCGCCCCGGTGCAGTAGCGACCACCGCCAGACCAAGAACTACAATTTGCATGTAGACCCATTCCCATTCAAATGGTCTTGGAATCCCGGCAAGGCCGACTGTGAGTTGTAAACCGACGCCGATAGCGATCAATCCACCGAGACGGCTAAACAGCCCCAGACCCACAAGAACGACGATAGCCAGTTCTGATAGCCAGATGATCCAACCGAAGATTTCGATATTGGGCATGATGATGTCTTCGACGATGGTGCCGTTGATCTGGCGAACGAAGGTCAGATTGAGGAAGATTTCGGGTCCGCCGCTGTTATCGGTGTTGGCTTGAAGCACGCGCCAGTCACGGAATTCGCCGTTGTAATATTCAGCATAGAAGACCTGCAAACCAAGCCAGTCGCATAGGCCGGACGTGCGATCCAGCGAGCCGATGCGCCCCTGATCGGTGACGGTCCCGGTAGTGAAGGCGTAGTCATCCGTGCAGCCAAAATCGGGTGGGGTCTTCCACCATAACTGGGTGAAGAACAGGTACGCCAATGCCAAGCGCACGATGACGATAGCGATTTTTTGCCATGTGGCCCATCCGTTGCCAGCCCTGGTTGATGTTGCGGGTGTGAAGTTTTCTTGCTGTTGCGTAGCCTCTGCCATCACAGTCTCCCTTTTCCGTACAATGGTTGTTCGTAGATAGTGCGGATGTTGTACGCATCCCCCTACGCATACAACCAAGTTGATCTTTCACAACTATTACAGACCTGACATCCGGCGCAGCGCGGCGTGCAATACGGCGGTGACGGTCATGCCATCCCGAATTTCACTATCGCGTACCATTTGTAAAACGGTATCGAAAGGAAAGGTCTGAATCTCGAAGAATTCGGTATCGTCTGGGGGGAGTTTGTGCTGCGTCAGATCGTAGCCGAGGTAGATATGCGCTGTCTCGTCGCACACGCTTTTGGATGTGTAATAGATGCTGACGGGAACCAAGCGGCCTGCTTTGTACCCGGCTTCTTCGGCGAGTTCGCGCTGGGCGGCGTCTGCGGGGCGTTCGCTGTCGTGGATACCGCCGGTCGGCATTTCCCAGCGAAAATCCTCTTGCTGCACATAGCGATACTGGCGCACCAGAACCACATGATCGTCGTCGATGAAGGGTAACACCCCCACGCACTGACCAAACGTACACACGCCATAAATTGTCGTGCGACCGTCCGGCAGTTCCGCGATGTCCTCACGCAGACTCATCCACTTGTTGCTGTAGACTTCACGGGTGCTGCGGGTTTTCCAGGGTTTAGGGGGCATGGTAAAAACCGAAGGACAAAAGATAAAGGATAAAAGCGAAAACAACGCAGAGGCGGGAAGGCGCAAAGAACCGCAAAGGAAAAAGCGAAAAAGCCTTTAAAGACAGGGTAGTCACCACGTTTTTGCGTTGTTACAAAGAAAATATCTTTGCGAAACCTTGCGCCTCTGCGTCTTGAATCAGGCTTTTCCTTGCGCCTTTTGTCTTTCCACTTAATAGGAGACGGTTGCCGCGCCCTGTGACAGGAATTCGACCAGCTTGGCACCGCCCGCAAAGACTGCGCCTTCGATCAGCGTATCTTCGGTGACGCCGCGTGCATTTGCACAGGGCGGGCACACCCAGATTTTACCGCCACCGGCGATAATTGTATCCACCAGTTCCTTCATCGGTTTGAAGCCTGCGCCCACCATATCGTCGGTGACGTAGCCCTTCTGCACGAGGCGAACGGCTTCTACCGAGAGGAACATAGCGGTTTCCTGCTCGCCCGCGATCCCGGCCCCGGCGACGACGAAAGCTACGCTTGCTTTATCGAGGTTTTCGGCGCCGGTGCTCAAATTCACCAAAATTTTACCCATTGTCAACCTGCCCTTTCTTTTGAATATGAAAATGTGTTGTCTTAATGGTTGTTCCGCTGGTTGTCTGGTGCAGCAATGTATTCTTTGTCGTTCGACACCACGCGGGTATATCCTCACGTGCGCCGGGGTCGTAGGCAAGGACGTGGAGTATTTGCCCCGGTTGCAAGGTGCGTATCTCTCTGGCGACCAACATCACCAATTCACCACAGGCCATTTCACCCGCGTCCAGCGTGCGATCTGCGGATGGTGGTAAGGCTGGCATAATAGAAGAAGCGTCTTTATTCTTCATCGGTCGTCTACCAGATTACGATACAGGTTTCTGTGTGTCGGATGCCCACGGCACCCGCTATACCTTCGCTTACTCAGTTGCCGAGGTCCTGGACGGTCGGTGCTTCAACGTAGGCGATCAGGTCGTACTGTCCGGTGGTGGCGTGAACCGACTTGATGACAGAGGCGTCGAGTTCCATGTCGGTCAGTTCTTCGACCAGTTCTTTGACGCGACTGGGTTCTGCCTCAATCAACACATAGGCGTAGATCATGAATTCCCTCATTCTGATTGGATCCGATAAAAAAGTACTATGTGACCCCGACCGGGGCCAATGTTATTACCCTCAGGTAAAGGTGACGAGGGGAACCGAACCGGTGCGTTCCATCTCGTCCATAATCTCCGTGATTTTTTCGACCGAATGGCGTAAGGGGAAGATTTTCCTGGCAAGTTGCATGTCGCCATCGGTAGACAGCGGATGCCAGAACACACCATCGAGGTTAACGGTGACTTCGGGCACAAGGTTATCCATGCCCAGTTCCATACCCTCTTTTGAGTAGCCACGCTTCGCCAATGGGCGGATGAAATGATCTTCGGCGGGGATGCCCAGTGACTCGCGGAAGCTGTGCAGGTGATCCATGTGCATACAGTTGGCGGGGGTTTCGGTCGTGCCCAGACGGACGCGGAATCCGGCCTCTTGCAGCAGGTGGATTCCCTCGACCGTCTTATCCCACGCGCCCTTGCCGCGATAGGCGTCATGGTCTTCGGCGCGGCCTCCGTCGAGGCTAACCTGAATAATCAGGTTGTCATTGGCAATGGCTTTGAGTTGTTCCAGCCGTTTGCCACGCAGGATCATGGCATTGGTCAACACAGTTGTTTTCACCCGTGCGGACGAATACGCCAGCATCTCGTAGATGTCTTTGAGCAGGAAGGGTTCGCCACCTGTGAAGAATACGTGATCGAAACCCAGTTCGATAGCTTCGTCTACCAACTGCGCCACGTTCTTATAGCCGATGGCGCGACGTGGCGCGTTGGGGCTGGATTTCGCCACGCAGTACGAGCAGCGCAAATTGCAATCGTAATTGGTATAAATCCATAGCTTCCACTGAAAAGCGGGGCCACAGGTTTTTTCGTTCATATCGTCAATGATGCCGGTCATGGTTGCCCCCTATTCTCCGGCTTCCGATGATGACTCATCCAACAGCATACTACACGCAGGCTTACAGCGACCAGTTCACACCACAACCGGCACAGGCTTCGTGTGGTGCATCACTTAGCAGGCGTTTTCGCCACTGCTGATAGTTGCTGTTATTCCAGATTTCGTCAAAAGATTGGTCAAACAGGTTGCCCAGTTTGAGGCTCTCGTAGTCGCGGGTGGCAAATGGCGAAATGCAACAAGGCAAGGCGTTGCCGTTGGCGGTGATGTAAGCCGTTGTCCAGGGACGCATACAACCTTTCCAGGGTTGGCTATCGCTTTGCTTGCTGGCCTCAAGGCTGGAACGCGGGTTGGTCGCGCCGGATGCTTTGAACATAATGCCAAGTTCATCAGCCAGTGCCTCGCATTCGACGACGAGTTGATCGACTTCTTCATCAAAATTGCTAAATAGTCCGTGCCCGTCCTTCAGCATACCGGGCGCTTCTTCGGCTTCGTGATAGTAGACCATCCGCTGCAAATAGACTTCTGGCACGCCCATTTTTGCCGCCAAACGCAGCAGATCGGGCAGTTCGCCGACATTTTCCCTCATGCCCGTCATCCAGATTGACGCACGCGGCGTATCTGCCCCCATTTCTTGCTGGATTTGCATGAATTCAGTCAGGTTGCTGACGATTTTGTTAAGCAGGGGCGCACCGCGAATGTGGGCGTAGGTACGGGGGTCTGCGCCATCAATGGAACAGCGCATCTCGTCCAGACCGCTTTCGATCAACTCACGCGACCATTTCTGATTCAGTAGTGTCGCATTGGTGTTGAATAGCACGTAGACATCACGTTTCTTTAGATGTGCGATCATGCGCGGCAGGTCTTTGTTGATCAACGGCTCGCCGATGCCATGCAGGACGGCGCGATCCATCTTCGGGAACTGTTCGACGATTTTAAGGAAGTTCTCCCAACTCAGGGTTTTGGCTTCTTCATAGCTGACGAAGGTGCGCGGGCAGGTTTCGCACAGAAGATTGCAGTGATTGGTAACTTCAATAAAGACACAGCGGGGGTGAGATTCGACGTAGGCGGCTCGTGTTGCGGCGTCAACAGCCCGGTACGAGGCGGGCAGATAATCGGCTTTCGTTTCTGTTGGATACAGGGTGACATTCGGCGTTTGCACGCTTTTTGACATCGAGTCTTTTCCCCTCATTGTTTCGACGGAAATTTAGCGTCGAGTTCTTACCAATTTCTTACATCGACCTTAGAAGTATACCCAGTATTAGCGCAAAATTTATAATTTGCAAAACATTTAAGTATTGTGAATGATAGATTCCCTATAGCCCAATCTTAATTATACCGTAAGAAATTGTTTATATTTGCTGGCTATTGTCCCTGCCAGCAACACACATCGAACATCAGACTGGGAGGAAATACTGAGATGCACAAGAATAAACGTTTTGCCATGATCGTTACACTGGTCGTTTTCGCTTTTGTGGCTTCGTTTGGTTTCGCCGCGCAACCTGCTGTGCAGGCACAGGACGAGGGTGAACTGATCGCCTGTGATTGGACGCTGATCACGCTATTGTACATCGCAGAGTCCGAGTATGGTTACTTCCCGATGACGGATGTTTCCAACTTCGATTTTGGTCAGTACACGCCGTTGTTCGACGCGATGATGGCGGAAATGATGGAAATGGAACCGACTGAAGAAGCGCCAGAGATGGAACCGACCGAAGAAATGGAACCGACTGAAGAGCCGGAAATGGAACCGACCGAAGAACCGGCTGACGGCCCGACCTTCCTGCCGCATGGTGACATCGAAGGCGAACCGCAGGCCTGTGAAGACCTGCGTCACGAACTGGACTCCTACTTCCTTGATCACTTCATGCACGAGATGATGGAGATGGAAGAGTAGCACCCGCCACCTATCGTCATTGACGAAAATACCGGCTGCACATATCAATAGTAGCCGGGTCGATGATTATATATAGCCCGACCAGCAGAGGCATATCTCTGCTGGTCGTTTTCGTTTCTGTGTGCGGCAGGGGCCACCGTGACATCGCCCAACACTACTTCAAAATCACGGGTATTAACTTTATAAATTGAAAAAAGTATTTTCTTGACAGAAGTTTTTTCTTTTGCTATTCTCTCAAGAAATATTGAATGATTGGTCATCCACACCAATTCATTGCAGCATTCAGGGGATCGTACACCTGAGCGGATCGCGTGTGAATCCGTGAACTATATGTGGATGATTTAGCGCGTAAATATGCCTGTTGGAAAACCTGTTTTGAAGAATCCATTTCTTACTCCCTCATCGCCAAAGGTGCCTTTTCACCTTAATGGCCCCCAGTATGCTGCTGTAGATAGCCTGCGAGCGCACGGTCAACTTTCCCGTACCAGCATCGCAGAGTTGACCGGGTATTCACCATCTCGCGTGACCGGCATCATCAATGATCTGATGGATGAGGGAATCCTCAAGGAGTGCGAAAATTCAGAATATACCGGTGGGCGGCGGGCCAGAGACCTGTACTTTGCCCCGGATTTTGGTTACATCGTTGCGATTATCGTGGGGGCAGATAGCCTTGATGTCGCATTGGCTGGCTTTGACGAGGAGATTCGCATCCGGCGGATGCTGCCGGTCAAGTCCAGTGATGGACCGGGTTCCATTCTGAATGCTGCTACCCGTTTCGTCAGTCAGTGGTTGGACCGCTTCTCGATCCCTGTAGAAAAAGTATACGGTGTCGGCGTCACACTGACTGGCGCAGTAGACTTTGCCACAGGCACCCCGTATGAATCGCCGGAATTACCGGGCTGGGGTGGCTACCAGATTGCCAGTTTCGCCCGCGAACTGTTCCCCTATGCCGTTGTGATTGTTGATCGAAATACAAACGCAATGGCCTTTGGCGAATTACGGCGCGGGCGTGGTCGCCAGCACAGCCATTTTCTGTATGTCAATGTGAGCCGCACCATCAATACGGCAATTGTCACCAATGGCATGATCTACCGTGGGGCCAGCGGTCGCGCCGGGGACATCAGCTTGATGTTGAGCAGCCCTCATCTTTCCGAAGGGCGCGTCCCCCTGTCTGACGATGAAACATCGCGTGAAATTGCCAATAATAAACTGGCAGAACAGGTCGGGCAGGCATTGGCGACACTGGTGAACCTGATTGACCCGGAATTGATTTTACTTGGCGGCGAGGCAACGGTGCTAGATCATCCGTTTTTGGCCCAGATTCGCCGCAGTATTTTAGAGCTTTCACAGTCTTACGCCACGCAACACCTACAGGTAGACCTCGCTCCGTTGGGGCGCGAGGCGGCGATTACCGGGGTGATTGCGTTAACTGCAAGTGCCGTATTTGTCGTAGAGACATAGCGGTCAACTAGTTTTTTGTGGGTCCGCACCGAATAACGGCGCGGTGATTATATAGTTAAAGGAGATTAGTATGTTGCGTTTCAGAAACAAGTTTATTGTCTTGGCGGCACTGGCGATGCTCGTCATATCCATCCTGCCTGCGCAGGCACAGGATGACGAGTTGTCGATCATCTGGTTTGCATGGCCCCCCTGCGATCTGTTGGACACGATCACAGATGACTACCCCGATGCCACCGTCACCGTTACCTGTGTGCCGATTGGTCAGTGGTTCGACCAGATTTTCCTCGATTTCGCCAGTGGTGGTGGTGCCGATCTGCCGATTCTTGACAGCCAGTTTATGGGTGCTGCCGTAGAAGGCGAGCATATCATTGAACTGACCGAGTGGATGCAGGAAAATCTGCCGTTCGACGATTATGTCCCGGCAGCCCTCAGCGCCTACGGTGAGGTTCCGGTGGGCAGCGGTTCGTATTACTCTGTGCCGACCATGACCGATACCCGTATGCTGGTTTACCGCACCGACGCCTTTGAAGCTGCCGATTTTGAGCCGCCCGAAAGCTGGACAGAACTACTGGAACAAGCGCAGTTCTTCGCGGAATCTGACATCATTGACAACGGTTTTGCCACGCACTGGAGTCCTGATGGTGACCTGGTTGCGACGGCATGGAATCACGTTTTCTGGTCATTCGGTGGTGAATTGTGGGACCCGGCTGAATATCAGGTCGAGGGCATTTTCAACAGTGAGGCCGGTGTCGAGGCGATCAACTTCGCTAACCAACTGTGGCAGACTGCCCCGGATGGCGCAGGCAGCTTCGGCTTTGACGAAGTCGTCGGCGCGATGTGCAACGGTACGACTGCGATGGTCGAAATCTGGTACGGTTTTGGTGGCGCGTTCGTCGATTCGGATAGCTGCGCGGAAGCCGATAATATCAGTTTCGCCGTCGTCCCCGGTGAAGACGAGCACTTCATCAGCCTGGGCGGTATGGGCATCAGCGTAAGCGCCTATTCGCAGAATCAGGAAGCGGCCCTTGACCTGGTCGCATGGCTGCAAAGTGACGAAGTTCAGTTGCGCTGGGCGCGTGAAGGTGGTTTCCCCGGTCGTACTTCCATTCTGGAAAGCGAAGACTTCCTCAATGCCGCACCGTATAACCCCTCGTTCTCCGAAGCGTTCCAGCTTGTGAAGGACTTCTGGAATCTGCCGGAATATCAGGAAATGCTTGGCATCCAGCAGGAATTCTTGAATCTGGCGATCACGGGACAGATGGACGCGCAGGAAGCGCTGGACGAAATCGCGCTGGAACATCAAGAAATCCTTGATGAAAACTACGGGGAATAACACCCCGCCCACTCTACAAGATGTGTTGAGCCTGACGGCACAGGGCCGTCAGGCTCCCTCACAGATAAATGAACTTGAGAAAAGTGCTATGAGTAGCCCAAAACTCTCGCAAGCGCGGTCGGCAACATCTGCTGAACCCGATAAACATAGCCTGCGACCGGCGTTTAGCTGGTTGACGAATCGACGGCTTTCGTTCTTATTTGTAACACCCACTCTTATAATCCTTTTATTCATCGCCATTTACCCGTTGATCTGGTCACTTTCTGCCAGTTTTACGGATCGCACGCTGTTGAGCCAACCTGACGAGGTTGAGTATGTGGCTACCGAGAACTACGCCGAACTACTGACAGAAGATCGCCCGTGGGAACGCTTCGTTGTTACCGGGCACATCGTCGGGTTCAGTGTCCTGTTCCAGCTTTTGCTTGGCTTTGGCATTGCCATGCTGTTGAACCGCAGCTTTGCCGGACGTGGTGTGTTGATGACTGTTATGTTGATCCCGATGATGCTATCGCCGGTTGTGGTCGCGTTGTTCTGGCGATTCATGATGCAGGGCGACGGCGTATTGAACTACTACATTTCCAACGTACTGGGTATGGACCCGGTGCTGTGGTTATCGGACAGGCGCATTATCCCCTGGGCGGTGATTCTGGTTGATACGTGGATGTGGACGCCGTTCATGATGTTGATTTCGCTGGCGGGTCTAAGCGCCGTACCGAAATATCTATATGAAGCGGCGGAGGTCGATCAAGCCGGGGCATGGTTTCGCTTCCGGCACATCACGCTGCCTATTGTCGCCCCGCTGCTGATGATCGGCGTGATCTTTCGCACGATGGACGCCTACAAAATGATTGACATTATCTTTGTCCTCGTGGGCGACAGGGGCGGTTCAGGGCGTGCCGCGCAAACCGCCGGACTCTACGTATATGACGTGGCCTTCAAGAACTTTGAGACGGGCCTCGGTTCTGCTTACGGGTACATTATGTTGATCGTCATCATTGCACTGGCGAACTTGCTGATTCGACAGTTGCAACGTATGAAAGGTAGTCCCGCATGAGCAGATTAAAACAGATTGGTTTCTGGTTGCTGTTGGGGATCGTCCTGTTATTCTTCGTGTTCCCGCTGTACTGGATTCTGTCGTCGTCATTTAAGACGCGGGCCGATGTCGTCTCGACCACGCCAACGTACATTCCTTTCCTTGAATTTGAACCGACGCTACAGAACTACCGTGATGTGTTCATAAGCAACGTGGATGACAACGACGGCGATGGCGGTACAACGGTCACTTCGTCCGCAGATGTCAGCGAATTCCGCGAGCGCTTGCTCAACAGTGTCATTATCACCGGGGCGTCTACCCTGCTGGCGGTCATCGTCGGCACGCTGACGGCGTATACTGTGTCGCGCTTTACGATCCCGCTTGAAGATGACTTTATGTTCTTCGTCCTCAGTACGCGCATGTTGCCACCGATTGTGGTGTTGATCCCGATCTTCGTTCTCTTTAACGATTTCGGGCTGCGAGATAGCTATCATGGGTTGATCTTGCTGTATACGGCGTTCAATCTGCCGTTTGTGGTGTGGATCATGAAGGGCTTCTTTGACGAAATTCCGACTGAATATGAAGAGGCGGCGATGCTGGACGGGTACTCGCGCTTTCAGGCAATTTACAAGATCGTGCTGCCAGAAGCGATCCCGGCAATGGCGGCGACTGCCGTATTCTCCATCATCATCTCTTGGAATGAGTTCGTCATGGCGAATTTTCTCAACCGTGATGCTGCCTCGACCGTACCGCCCTTTCTCAATAGCATTATCGGCGTGGGCGCGGTGGAATGGGGCCGGTTGGCAGCCGCTTCAGTCGTATACGTCATACCGGTGATTGTGTTCACCTTCCTGGTGCGAAATCATCTGCTGCGCGGCGTGACATTCGGCGCAGTCCGGCGCTAGGGGGATCAAATGGCAGAAATTACACTCAAAAACGTCGTCAAGAAGTTTGGCACAGACGTTACGGCAGTCGATAATCTGTCGCTGCACATCCGCGATGGCGAGTTCCTGGTGTTGCTGGGGCCAAGCGGCTGCGGCAAAACGACTACCCTGCGTATGATTGCCGGGTTGGAGACGCAAACCAGCGGTGACATCCACATCGGGGACCGTCTGGTCAATGATATGCGTGCCGGAGAGCGCGACATCGCCTTTGTGTTCCAGTTTTATGCTTTGTACCCACACCTCAGCGTTCATGACAACATTTCGTTCCCGCTGCGAGCGCAGAACTTACCAAAAGAGGAAGTGGACCGTCGCGTGATGGATGTCGCGCAACGCCTGCGTGTGGATCATATCTTGCGCAAGCGTCCCGGTCGCCTGCCGGGTGGTGAACAACAGCGTGTTGCGCTGGGGCGAGCTATGGTCCGGCAGCCGCAGGTATTTTTGATGGACGAGCCGCTGACCAATCTGGACGCCAGCCTGCGGGCGGATATGCGCGTGGAACTCAAGCATCTGCAACAAGAGTTGGCGACGACGATGGTTTACGTCACCCATGACCAGATTGAGGCGATGTCGATGAGTCATCGAATTGCGGTGTTAAATCTGGGCGTGCTGCAACAGGTCGATACACCGCTGAACATCTATCGCTATCCGAGTACGCTGTTTGTGGCGACTTTTATCGGTAGCCCGCCCATGAACATCATCAACTGTCACGTCGAAAATGGCGTATTGGCGGACGAAAGCGGCGCGTTTACCTATCCGCTGCCGGAATCTCTGCGCGGTATGATTGCAGGGTCAGACGCCGTTTACTTCGGCATTCGCTCCGAGGATATTTCGCTCGTCACAGACGACGCCACACCTGCCGACCTGCGCGGCGAGATTCTAATCCGCGAACCGATGGGCGACGAGACAATTTACCGTGTCCAGATTGGGCCGCACCAGTTATCGGTAAAGGCTCCACCGCGACTTGTGTTGAGTCAGGGCGAGGCCGTTGGAATGCGCATCAACCCGGCGCGGGTTCATCTGTTTGACCGGCACAGTGAACAGACATTAATCCAACGGGAGGCGGTGGCCCATGTCTAGCCTGAATGTGGAAAACCTGAGCAAACGCTTTGGTCGTGTGCAGGCATTGGATGGCGTTACGTTCGATGTCAAAGACGGCGAATTTATGGTCATGCTTGGCCCGACCGCTGCCGGAAAAACCACTAC
>DAOTXA010000281.1:0-4428 GCA_034435595.1 Anaerolineae bacterium
CTCCCCGGCAAAGCGGCCCGGTGTCTCACCGAGGCTGTAATTGTCCCCTGCGAGGACGACCCCGCCATAACTCATACCATTGCTGCTGGAAAGCACCAGTGGCATATCATCTTCGTCAATATCAACCAGCGAATCATGCAGGAGTTCAATATCGAGCGGACAAATCATCAGCCCACTTGCGCCGTCGGCCCGTGCCCGCTCGATCATGGTCGTCTGTATATACACATCAGAGTCCGAGTCATAGACCTGGACAGCGAGGTCATAATCGCGGAAAAACTCCGTCATTTCGCGCACGAGGGTAGCATGATACTCGCTGCTGAGGTTGCAGGCAATGATGCCGATGAAGCCGTCCTCACCGATTCGCCTTTGCGCAGCGTCGATTTCGTCCATGTCAGGCACGACCTGCTGCGGCCTGCCGATCAACTCTTCAATAACGTCTGGTTCAGATAGTGTCGGCGTGGGCGGGGCAGTGGTTGGCGCGGGGTCTACACTATTGTTGTCGAGTACCATCACCGTCGCCAGCACCAACCCCACAAAAGCGACAATCAGAATCGCCGGGGTGATTTGTGCGATGACAGATCGCCGCCGGTTTGGACGATACATGCCGGTGGTGACGGCGGCAAGTTCGTTGGTGCTGACCGGGGCCAGTCCCACCGATTCGCGCAATGCATTCGCCATATCGAGGACATTGGCATAGCGGTCGTCGGGGTTCTTCTCCAGCGCGGTCAGCACCACATCGGATACCGAAACCGGCAGCGTCGGGTTAATGTGGTGTGGCGCTTCCGGTATTTCTTCGAGATGTTTGTAAATCACCGGGATCAAGTCGGTACTCGGTGCGTCGAAGGGTCGTTGGCCTGTTATCATCTGGTACAGAACGACGCCGAGACTATAAATATCAGAGCGGGCGTCCAGGCGATCACCGCGCAACTGCTCTGGCGACATGTAATAGGGCGTACCGACGATGTTATCGGGCCGGGTGATGCTGGCTGCGCCGCCACGCAGCATTTTTGCCAGACCGAAGTCGGTCAAAAACACATTTTTCTCATCATCGAGCATGATGTTGCCCGGTTTCAGGTCACGGTGGACGATGGCCTTGTTGTGAGCATGGGCCAGCCCACGGGCGACTTGTGTGAAGATATCGACCGTCACATCTAAGGAAAGCGGCCCGCCAGTCAGACGATTGGTCAATGTGCCGCCGCGCAGCAGCCGCATCGCCAGATACGCGTACTCGCCGTCAATGCCATAGGCGAACACGGGCAGAATGTGCAGATGCTCTAAAGAAGCGATGACACGCGCTTCCTGTGCAAAGCGCTGGCTAAAGTCATCGTTAGCCGAAGACTCGGCATTATCCGGGCGCAGCACCTTCAACGCGACATCACGGTCCATCGCCTCTTGCTTCGCCCGGTAGACGGTTGCCATACCCCCGCGCCCAATGCGTTCGAGGATGGTGAATTCTCCAAGACGTTTGCCGATCAGGTCGTCCATCGGCAGGAATTCCCTTCTTCAATGTGGGTCGTATCCTATTCCGAGTATACAAACGCCCGGCACGCACTGCCAATACACGAATGACCGACGATTTGCTATGCCCGCCAAATTGCCAAAAACTTAATGATTCTGGCATATAGTGGAATTACCAAATTGGTAGTTGGTCATTTTTGTGTAGTTTGACCGAGTAACGTTTGCAGATCGTGGCGGTGACATGCTTTGTTCACTTTTACCGGGTAGATCAAGGCTTTAGATTCGGTGAATTTTGGCGCAATATGATTATGTTTTGGCTATTTTCCACATGAATTATGACAATCTATCGTTCAATCCTGGCTCTCATTGACTATTTTCCACATAAAAAATAGCCCGCAGAGCTAGGAAAAGGTGACAGATCAGCCATTTGCGGCGGTTTTTCGTCATAATCACCTACTTTTTGTGACAATCTCACAAAACATGCGCATAAAACTTCATAGCATGTTTACGTGACGATCATCCATGTGGCGGCTGTACACTTCATTCCATCAACAGCACCTTGCATCTCCTCATCAATCGTAGGGAGGAACAAACTTCATGATGAGCAAACGAAACAGCCGAATGCTAAAAATTCTACTATCTATCGGGCTAGCGACAATTTTTCTTATGGTTGCCGCTGGTGCGTTCGCCCAGGATGACGCCGAAGAACCCGCCGCAGCCGAGGAACCCGCTGCCGCCGAGGTCGTCGAAGAAGCTGCCCCCGCACTGACCGCCGAAGAAGTGCAGATGAACCTGGACTGGACGTGGATTCTGATCGCCGGTTTCCTCGTGTTCTTTATGCAGGCCGGTTTTGCCACGCTGGAAGGTGGTTTCATCCGCCAGACGGGTGTGGTCAACTCACTGGCTGAAAACTTTATGGACGCATGTGTAACGGCTGTGATGTTCTTCATTGTCGGCTATGGCATCGCCTATGGTAGCTCGGAAAGCAGTCTGTTCATTCCCGGTGTCGAATTCGCCCTTGGTGGCGCAGACGGCACTGCCACGCAAGACACGACTTTCATTGATTTCTTCTTCCAGTTCGCATTTGCCGGTGCAGCCGCCACGATCGCCACCGGTGCGATGGCAGAGCGCACCGATTTCCGTGGCAAGCTGATCTACAGTGCGCTGCTGGGTGGTTTCATCTACCCGCTGGTCGTTTTCTGGACCTGGGGCGGCGGCTGGCTCTTCGATCAAGGTATGCTTGACTTCGCCGGTTCCGGTATCGTGCATATGACCGGTGGTGTGATCGCCCTTGTCGGTGCAATTATTGTTGGCCCGCGTGTTGGTCGCGTATTCGGCTCGCCGCCGGAACCGTCGAACCTCGGTCTGGCGACTATCGGTACGTTCATCCTGTGGTTCGGCTGGTACGGCTTCAACGTCGGCTCCACCCTCGCCGCCAACGACCTCAGCGCCCTCGGTCTGGTCGCTGTCAACACGACGCTCGCCGCTGCAACGGGTGTGCTGGGTGCGATGTTCTACGGCTACTTCTTTAAGGGTGGCAAGTGGTCCCTGCCGCTGATCCTGAACGGTTCGCTGGCTGGTCTGGTCGGTATCACCGCCGGATGCGCCTTCGTCAACCCGGTGGGTGCTATCATTATCGGTCTGACTGCCGGTGTGGTCGTGGTCATCTCGATGGACGTGGTGGAAGCCGCCAAAGTCGATGACGCGGTTGGTGCCTTCGCAGTTCACGGTGCTTGCGGTGCGCTCGGCGTGCTGGCAATTGGCTTCCTCGGTGTCGAAGGTCTGACCGGTGGCAATTATGGCCTGCTGATGGGCGGTACCGCTGACCTGCTGATCGCTCAGATCGTCGGTGTAGTCGGGATTGTGGTCTGGTCCGCCGTCGCCAGCGTGGTCATGTTCAGCGCACTCAAGGCAGTTGGCCTGCTCCGTATGCCCGCCGCCGCTGACGAAATCGGCATTGACGCCTACGAGCACGGTGCTTCCGTGTGGCCCGATGTGCTGCCCTACGACGAGAAGATCGCCCCGGCAGCCGGTGACTAAGTTCCGCTAAACAACAGTTTCCGTAGGGGTGCGAAGAATCGCGCCCCTACACACCAACGAACTAAAGAGAATGACACGAACTTAGCGACAAAAATCCTTCTTACGATCAAATTACCTCGAACGTCTCTCATGTCTCCTTGATGGGTGCGAACTTGGACCGGGAACCCCGGTCCTTTTCGCTTCTGGTATACTGAAACAAATGTGTGTGACAAGGAATAGTGACGGTGGCCTTACCGGAGTCCCCACAAAAGATGACAGAAGCCGAGTATCTGGCATTTGAGCACAAAAGCGATGTCAAATACGAATATGTGGATGGTGAAATCTTCGCCATGAGTGGGGCCAGTGAGATTCATAACTTGATTGCGGCTGGCATCACTGCGGCATTGTTGCCGCGTCTGCGTGGCAAAGGCTGTGTGACGTATCCGTCAGATATGAAAGTCCGCAACCCGGTCACACGCACATACATGTACCCGGACGTGACGGTTGTGTGTGGAGATCGCCAATTCGATGACGAAGACCGGCATGTGCTGCTGAACCCAACGGTGATTTTTGAGGTGTTGTCGCCTTCGACCGAGTCGTATGATCGTGGCGCAAAGTTCCGTAACTACCGGCGGATTCCTTCATTACAGGTCTATGTGCTCGTCACGCAAGATCAACCCGTTATCGAGTGCTTTACACGGCAAAACGAAAATGAATGGTTGCTGTCTGTGGCGGAAGGCTCGGTCAGTATGATGGAATTACCATTTATCGGCGTGGCTCTGCCCTTAGCGGAAGTCTATCAGCAGGTAGAGTTCACAGCAGATGAGGGTTTGACTGTAGAGGATGACCCTCCGATGTGACACTCCCCTCGCAATAAATTGCGGGGGCTTCTATTGCACGCACGCTCTAATGAGCCACGTTAAGCAATACGGACGTGTCCCGCCCGTTTAA
>DAOTXA010000282.1:0-3728 GCA_034435595.1 Anaerolineae bacterium
GCGGGACCATCACCAGCCAGTGGACGGCAGCCGCGCCGGGGTATACGCTGGCTTTCGATGGCGAAAACAGCTTCGCGGCGCTGAAGGACGGCGACTCGCCGGAATCCTTCGCCGCCCCCGGCGATCTGACCATTGAGGCGTGGGTGCGCCCCGGAGAAATGGACGCCATTGCGATGATCGTGCAGCAGGTATCCGCAGCAGCCCAATCTGCCACATCACGCTATGGCTTTGGCCTGTCCCCGGCGGGCGCGGGTGCGTTCCGGGTGTTTGCCACCATCGGCGACGAAATCCTCGCATCGCGGCGGACATTCACGGGCAAGCACTGGACCCATCTCGCCGTCACCCATATGCAATCTTATGCGCTCAAATTTGATGGTAACGGCGGCTATCTGGATTGCGGCAACGATCCGGCGCTTGATCTCAACCACGATTTGACTGTTGAGGTCTTTCTGCGCGTTGACGATTTGCAACAGGCGCATGGCGTCCTCACCCGTGGTCATGTGGATGATGGCAGCGGGCGCAGCGTCCCCTATAGCATTTTGATTGCCGCCAACGGCGCGGTCATCTTCGCCTTCGAGGACACCGAACATAAGAATCACTTCTACACGACGCGGGCCGGTATCGTCGAACCGGGCGTGTTCACACGGCTGGCGATCACGCGCAAACACGAGGTCCAAACGCTGGAAAAATCTGCGACCGGGGCCGAGGTCGAGCAGTGGGATGACATCTTCGTCTATGAAAACCGCGATCAGGTCTTCCACACCCGCTATACCGGGGCCGGGGCCGGAACCAGCAACGGCGCGTTGGAAATCGGACGCGCCTTCGCTAAGGATCACGTCGAAACCAGCTTCAAGGGGATCATCGCCGAGGTCCGCATCTGGGACCGGGCGCTTGATTGTGAAGATACCGGTCAACTGCTGCACGGCGATGAGGACGGCCTCGTCGCGTGGTGGTCGTTTGACGAGAACGGCGGCAACATCGCCTATGATGACGCGGGCGTGCATCATGGCGCGTTCAACGGCGCGATCAACCGGGTAGAGAATCCCGATACCACCGCCTCCAACGTCGAGATTACCATCAACGGGGTGACGGTCGAAGTCGCACGCCGCAAAGCAGACGACAACGTGGGCACCAGTACACCCCAATTTACCCTGGGCGCACAGCAGACCGCGACTGGAATGCGCCACTTCTTCGCGGGTGAACTCGAAGAGGTGCGCGTGTGGCGCTCTGTACGGACGCAGGCGCAAATCCGCGATAACCTGTTTCAGCGTTTGCTGGGCGGCGCGGGGCATTTGCTGGCCTACTACACGTTTGATGCCGAGTCCCCCGGCGGCGCAATCCGTGATTACAGCGCACGCGGCAACGATCTGCGCATCGAAGCTGCGACCTATGTAGTGTCTACCGCGCCTATCGGCGAAGATACGCCGCAGGTGCGCTCGATACTGGCGGGGATCGGCACGCCCTTCAACAGTCAGGCCCAATCGACGCCTGCACTGGCTGAATACGGTGAATTGGTCCCTGCATATGAAGGCGAACTCGCCGGGAAGATCAAGCGCTGCTATGCCTACGTCCGTGATGGGCAATGGAAACTGGTCACGGGGTTCACCGTCGGCTATCTGGTCGCAGAATGGATTTCACAGGTGCAGTTCGCGCCGCAGTTGCTCGGCTATATCGAGGGTGCGCCGCCTGTTCCCGGCGAAAATCTCGTCGCCATTGACCCCGATAGCAACGCCCCGGTCGATTACAGCGGCGCGAGTGCGGTTGAACTGGTCGAAGCCGACGACACGCTGCACACCTTCGCCTCCTCGCGGGAGGCCGGGGTCGATGCCGCCATTGACACGAAGATTGAGGGCATTCAAAGTGCGTCTACACCGTATGCAGACACCCCGACAAGGCATGGCGCGGCACAACCCTTCGAGGACGTGAACGGCTGGTTGCAAGAGGCGGAATCGGGTACGGGCGTCTCGCTGACCCCGGCGGAGCGTGTCGCCCTGCGCGGCGAGTTGCAGAACGAGCGGTTCCAGCCGCACAACAGCGGATTCGCCCTCGTCCAGTCACAAACAGCGGACGTGTTCGCGCTGCGCATGGCACACAACGGCACACTGGTGACTTACCAGCTACGATCGAGTTCCGATATTCCTACCGAATGGACGATGATTACCTTCCCCATGAACCCGTTCTACACACGGCAGGGGACGCTTGACGGCAAAATCGGGCTGGCAGATGACGAATTCTATACCGATTTACCCGCGTATACGGTTGACGCCAGTTACTTCAAGCCGCTGGAAGCTCATATGCTGCAACGCGGTATCCAGCGCGAAGAAGCGTCGCTGCGGGCGCTTTTCAACGAATATGCGGCGGAAATGCCTGTCGGTGAGGCTGATCTCGCAAAGGGCGATTTGCTGACACGCCTGCCGCGCCCGGAAAAGCGTAATCTCAGCAACAGCTATGTGTGGACGGTGGAAGGCGGTCTGACCCCGGTATCCGAGTCCACCGTCGATATCGCCCGTCAGATGGCGAACAACATCTACACGTTTAAAGGCCCCGGCCTCGGTCACCGCTTCGAGTTGGATGCACTGTTCGGCGGGGCCATCAACCTTGAGATCAGTAAGACCGCGCTTGCAGAAACGCCCTTTGCGCTGGATGTCGATCTTTCCGGCGTCGGCGACGACATCTATGCTCGTGACGGTCAGGGTGAACTGGTCATTGATCGCAGCGACCCGATGAACCCGCGCCCGGTCAAGCTGCCCGGCGCGGTGGATGCCTATCGCTTCATGAGCTTCTATCTGGAACCGGGTTCCGCGCATTTCGACCACTTCTACAACGCCGTGGTTGACCCGATGTGGCTGGAACAGTCGGACGAACCCGCCGCCGTCGCGCTGCGCTCGGCGCGGCGCGATGCCGGACGCAAGCCAGAGGCGTGGCGCGTGATGCATCGTGTTACCTATGTGAGTCGTGTTTTGCCAGCAGCCGACCCCCCGCCTGCAACTGGCACCACATCCGCGACCGCTTACAAACAGGTGCTGCGTGAACTGGGCATCGAAAGCAGCTATACCCTCGTTAAACTGCTGGAACCTTTTATCGTGCAGAAGTTGGGCGATCTGGCGACCTTCGCCGCCGCCGTCCGCGAGACGCTGACCGCCTATCTGCCGGACCTGTTGCCCCATGCAGCCGCGATCATCCACGAACTAAGCCTGTATTACGGCATTGTGGAAGGCATCGGCGGCGTCAATGGTCTGCCCCCCGAATTACCGGTGGACGGGCTTTCCCCGCACATGACGGTGAGCGCGGGATTGCGCAAACAGGTGGTTTCCGTCAACAAATTGCTGGAACTCACGGGGACGCTGACCAACAACCAGCATCCGGTCGAGGCGTTACAGGTCCGGTGGGATGTGGACCTACAACCGGGCATGGACCCCGACACCGTCGTCATTGCCGATCCTGATTCGCTGCACACGACCGTCACCTTCTCGCGGCGCGGTGTGTATCTGCTGCGGTTGACGGTCGATGACGGCTTGATGGTCGCCGACGATGTGATTCGTATCATCGTCAACGCCAGACCGGAAATTTCCGCCGGGTCGGATCAGGAGATTTTGAGCGGGGAGGTCGCCAATCTGCGTGGCATCGTACTGAACCGCTATGGCCTGGGTGACTCCAACGCCGATGACCTCATCAGTATCGAGTGGACGCTGTGCAGCGGTCCCGGCGAAGTGACCTTCTCGCGCCCG
>DAOTXA010000283.1:0-5566 GCA_034435595.1 Anaerolineae bacterium
TTCACCTTATCGACTGGCGACAACACAAATGTTCTGACATAATAGCGTTTTGAGTCATCCGTTTTACCGCAAAGGGTCCGCGCCATGTCTGCCGAAGCTACCGAAACCAACACACGCCCCAAACTTGTCTTGATTGACGGTCATGCTGTTGCCTACCGCCAGTTTTTCGGTTTGCGCTCGCCCGGATTCCGCACCAAAGATGGCGAACCAACCAACGCTATTTATGGCTTTACACGGGTGTTGATCGACCTGTTGCTAAAGCAGAAGCCGCGCTATCTGGCGGTGACCTTCGACGCCGGGTTGAGTGGACGTGAGGACCTCTACGCCGATTACAAGGGCACCCGCAAGAAGATGCCCGACGAACTGAGCACGCAGATCGAACACATCAAGGATGTCGTCAAGGCGTTTAACGTGCCAGTGTTGATGCTGGATGGCTATGAGGCCGACGACATCATCGGCACAGTGGCGGCGCGTGCGACTTCCGAGAATGTGGATGTACATATCATCACCGGCGACCGTGACATGCTGCAACTGCTGGACGATCACGTTACCGCGCAGCTACCCAAACCGGGCGGCCCCGACGAACTATTCGATGTCGCTGCCTTCCGTGAGAAATATGGGTTAGAACCGCAACAACTCGTCGATCTTAAGGCGCTGTGGGGAGATACGTCCGACAATATCCCCGGCGTCAAAGGCATCGGTGAGAAGGGCGGCACAAAACTGTTGCAGGAATTCGAGACGCTGGACGGCATTTACGCCAATATCGATTCGCAATCGATCAAGCCCGGTGTGCGCAAAAAGCTAGAAACCGACCGCGATATGGCCTATCTCAGCTACGAACTGGCGACGATCCGGCGCGATATCCCCGTCGAGTGGACGCTGGATGCATGTTTGTCGCATGACTATGATCCAGCCGAGCCGCTGGAACTATTTAGCAGGTTCGAGTTCCGCACATTTACCAAGCAGCTACTCGTGCAGGTAGACGAAGAGGAAGAGGCTGCTGTATCAGTTGATGACTTTGCACCGCCACATGTGGATAATTCGCCTGTAGAAACCGTCGTTGTGCAGGATACTGCCACGCTAGAAAAACTCGTCAAGACACTGAACGCGGCGAAAGCCATCGCCTTTGATACCGAGACAACCGGGCTTGACCAGATGCAAGCCGGACTCGTCGGCATTGCGCTGGCGGTCGATGGTAAAATCGGCTATTACATCCCTGTCGGGCATGTTGGCGAGGGGGCGGGGACCATGTTCGAGACGCCCGCCGCCGAACAACTTCCGCTGGAAACAGTGATCGCCGCTTTGACACCCGCCTTGACGAATCCTAATATTCCCAAAGTCGCCCACAACGCCGCTTTCGATCTGGTCATCATGCAGCGACACGGTATCGATGTGGCACCCATCGGCTTTGATACGATGATTGCTGAATGGCTGCGAAATCCGATTAGCCGCAACCTCGGTTTGAAGAACTTCGCGCAGTTTGAACTTGGCTATGAGATGACGCCAATCGAGGCACTCATCGGCAAAGGCAAAAAGCAAAAGCCGATTTCGACAGTTCCGGTTGCCGATGTCGCACCCTATGCCGCCGCCGATGCCGCCATTACCTTTCGGGCGGCGGATTTTTTGCGCCCGCAACTCGAACAGGACGAATTAAGCGAACTCAACCAAACGCTGGAAATGCCATTGGTCCCCGTGATCGCGGCGATGGAGCGGGCTGGCATCCGGTTGGATTCCGAGTTTCTGGCAGAGATGAGCGTGCGTCTTGAGGGCGAACTCGCCGCCATCGAACAGCGTATATTCGATCTCAGCGGCTTTGATGACTTCAACGTCAACAGTCCCAAGCAGCTAAACAAAGTGTTGTTCGAGCATCTTAATATGCCGGTGCAGGGGATCAAAAAGACGACACATGGCTATTCGACGGATGCGACTACGCTCGACAAATTGCTCAACGATGTCGAAGACCCGGACCAGCGTGCCGTCCTTAAGGAGATTGTCAACCACCGCGAACTCGCCAAGCTCAAAGGTACGTATGTTGACGCGCTCCCGGCGCTCGTCAACGCGGAAACAGGACGGCTGCATACCAGCTACAATCAGACGGGGACGGCTACCGGACGCCTGAGCAGTAGCGACCCCAATTTGCAGAATATCCCAATCCGCACCGAACTGGGGCGCGAGGTAAGGCGTGCGTTCATCGCCGGGGAGGGGCGCACGCTGCTGGCTGTTGACTATAGTCAAATCGAACTGCGGGTAATGGCTCACATCAGCGGCGATGCGACCTTGCTCGAAGCCTTCGCCAACGATCAGGACATTCATGCGGCGACGGCTGCCACGGTCTATGGTGTTAAGCTGGACGACGTGACGTATGATCAGCGTAGCTTTGCCAAGCGCGTCAACTTCGGCCTGATGTACGGTATGGGCGCGTTCCGGCTGGCGCGGGATAGTGATTTGACGTTAAAAGAGGCCAACGACTTTATCGAGACGTATTTCCAGCGCTTGCCCAAAGTCGCCGACTACATCGAAAACACCAAGCAGCTAGCGACCGATCAGGGCTATTTATCTACGCTCGTGGGACGCAAGCGACACTTCCCCGCGCTGGCGAACCCGAAGAGTGGACGCCAGCAGCGCGAAGCCGAGGGTCGCGCCGCCATCAACATGCCGATTCAGGGGACTGCCGCCGACATCATGAAGAAGGCGATGATCGAACTCTATGACGCATTACAGGCAGAGAAACTATCCGCGCTAATGACGTTACAGGTCCACGACGAACTGGTGTTGGATGTGCCGGATGACGAACTTGATGAGGTGACGGCGCTGGTGGTCGAAATCATGGAAAACACGTACAAGCTCAATGTTCCACTGAAGGCCAACGCCGAAATTGGGCAAAACTGGCGTGACATGACGCCGGTGGCGCACCAGTAGAAAAATAGGCCAACCCCGAAGGCGCGAAGGGCAGAAAAACCCTTCGCGCCTTTTTTCTTTTCATGGTTCAACGATCCAGAACTTTCGCTTGAGATGTTTCTCGCAATACGTGTTGCATTGTTTTCCCCTGCGGGCGGCAAAAATGCCGCCTCTACAAAAATGCAAAATGCAATGTAGGGGCGTGATTCTTCGCGCTCGTGTGATAGAAAGCGAAAGTCTTGCGATCTTTTTCTATTCTGCCGAGAGCAAATCCTGATCCAACTCCGCATTACGGACCAGCAGCACCGAGCCGACCGATTCCGCCAGGTCATTAAGGCGTTCGGCATACCCTTCGATCTCTTCCTCCGCGCAAAAGTGCATTCCCATAATCGTCAGGTCGGCTTCCTCACTGTGATGCTTGATCGTTTCCGCCAGATTATCACCTTCATCGCGCACAATGACGACCGGTTGCGCATCAACGCGCACATCGTCTAGCATCTGTTCCATATGTGAGAGTGTGTCTTTCATCGCTTCTTCGTTTGAGACAATGCGCAGTATGTGGACTTTCGCCCGCCGCCATTGCGGGTGGCGTTCGATTAATGAGACAAGCAGCAGCATCAGGTCTTCGTTGCCGCCGCGACCCTGCCACCACACGTTGATTTGTTGCTTGCTCCCGAATTGCCGCTGCGGATCGAAACTTAGGAACATCACTGATTTGCGCATTCGCACCAGGTCGCGCATCAGGCTGATTTGCATAATACGCCCTTCACGGGTGCCACTCCAACCCATTAGCACCGAGTTCGCTGTGATGCCGCCGATACCATGTGATTGGGCTACCAGCGCCGCCCCGGTAGAGAAATCGGGGACGATTTCTGCCTCGGCGAAGGCATTCATACCGCTCTCGTCAATATACTGGTGGATATGCTTGCGGGCACTGTCGCGCAGACTCGTCCCGGCGAGTTCGTGAACGTCTCCAATGATGAGTTGGAAGAAAGTCACCATTCCCCGACCCAGACTAAGCCAGCGAGCCACTTCGACCAACTCTGCCCGGTTATGTGGCTGCCCGGTGAAAACGATCATGTTCGGACGCCAGTTCTTGACGTGCCAGCGCTCGTTTTCGAGGTTGATGAGCGCCCAGCGTGCAATTGTGTACCAGATGCCGCTGCGTACATCTCCCCACGTGGTTTTGATCTCGCGGCGTTGCAGGGCGAAGAACACACCGTAACTGACGACAATGGCAAGGACCGTTGCGGTTGGGTCAATTAGAAACATCGCGCTATAACAGCCGATGGCACCTAAAAAGGAGAAGGCCGAGGGGATGTTAAAACGTGGGCGGAAACTCGGATTCGACACCAGTTTTTCAATTCCGGCGGCGAGGTTGACCATGCCGTATGTGTTCAAGAAGAACATGGCGATAATTGGCGCGACGGCGTTGAGGTCGCCTGCCCAGATCACGATGAGGGCAATGACCCCGGTGATGAGGACCGCCATGCGCGGTTCCGTCTTGCTGCCGAGGTTCGACGCGATCCAACCCGGTACGACGCGGTCGCTGGCGATGGCCTGCAAGGTGCGCGGAGCCGCCAGCACGCTGCCCAATGCGGAACTTAAGGTACTTGCCCAAACGCCCGCCAGAATCAACGCTGGAACCAGAGCGATGCGCTGCATGGCGAGGTTGTCCGTACTCAGTTGGTCGGCGGTGCTGGTAAATGCGAAGAACACGATCACCACGATGTAAATGACGGCTGTGAATAGAATCGAGCCGATTGTACCAATCGGGATGCTTTTGCTAGGGTCTTTGAGGTCGCCGGAAAGACTGGTCCCGACTTCGATCCCGGTTACCGCCGGGAAGAATAGGGCGAACAGCACCCAGAACGAGACGCCTTCGTCATAATTGGCGGTTGTGACCACGTTTGACGGTTCCCAGTTGATGATCGCGCCGACGAAGAACGACACCAGCGCCGCCAGTAGTACGGCGAGGATGAAATACTGAATCTTAAGCGCGAAATCTGCGCCGGTGTAGGCGATAACGACAAAGATCAGCGTCACTGTAGAGGCGATGATGCGTGGGTCGATCCCTGCAAAGAACTCGATGGATTGCAGGGCTTCTGTGAAACCGATGATGTAAAACGCCACGCTGATGGCCTGCGACAGATACAGCGGGATGCCAATCGCGCCGCCGATTTCCAGCCCCAGGGAGCGCGAGATTAAATAGTAGTTGCCCCCGGCGCGGACGGTCATGTTCGTCGCCACGACCGACAGCGATAGCCCGGTCAGCAGGGAAATGATATTGGCGATGACGACGATTGCCAGCGCGTTCCACAGGCCACCTTGCCCGACGACATAGCCCATACGCAGGAACAAAATGATGCCGAGGATGGTGAGGATGTTGGGGACGAAGACGCCCGTCAGCGTGCCAAAGCGCCCGGTCGCGCTGGGTGATCCGATTGCATGAGTTTCCATGAATATCCATATTATCTAGTTGGTGGAAACAATGTTGAACTGCCGCCCAATACTAACGGGGATTGTGGGGCGCGGCAATGCAAATTCGGCGGTTGGGGATTATGAACTTGGATGGGTAGCATGATTATTTACGGTCAGGTTCAGGGAATTCTCGGCCCTTCGTGTCAAATGGATTAGGTAAGTACCAGTTTTCAATTTTTCGCTTGAC
>DAOTXA010000284.1:0-33915 GCA_034435595.1 Anaerolineae bacterium
TGCCAGCAAATCGAAGTCACCGTCGCGCAGCGCCGCCAAAAATAGGGGTTGGCGACTGATAGTGTGTAATGCACTCCGGGTAGCGATTTGCTCCGGCAGCGGAACCCGCGCATAGCCGTCAAGATCGGGCAGGGCGATAGCAACCCGCATAGATTCGACAGGCATCTGGCGATAGTGTAGCCGTTCGCCTTCCAGCAACGCCGCTGTTAAGCCGCCGTTCAGCGATGCGACCGCGTGGTCGGCACGGCTGATCTGTGCGGCGATACGATAGGCTTCGTCGCGTTTGAAAGGAAAGCCCATGATATCGTTGGCCGCCAGTACCCCGGCGACCATGAACGCAACTTCAGCGCCCAATCCACTTGCCAGTGGAATGCCGTTTTCGACGCGAATTGTCAGTCCGAGTGGCGCTTTTTCGAGGCGCTGGAAGAAGCGCGACATCCCCAGCATGACCGGGTGATGCAGCGACGACGGGTAAGAACCTGCGCCTTCGCCTGTAAAGCTCAATTCAAGCTGGGTATCGGTGCGCTGGCTGATTTCGACCGTTGTATACAGACCGACAGCCAGTCCGAGGCTGTTGAGGCCGGGGCCGATATTGGTCAGTGTTGCAGGCAGACGGATGCGTATCTTTTGCACGTCATCCCGCCTCCGTGACGACTGTCGGCAGCACGAACGTAAAGGTGCTGCCCTCGCCGAGGTTGCTCGACGCCCAGATATCACCACCGTGACGATTGACGATGGTCTTGGCGACTGTCAATCCCAATCCGCCACCCGGTTTGTTGCGCACGACTTCATCGCGGGAGCGGTACATGCGATCAAAGACGAGTTCCAGTTCGTCGTCGGCGATGCCAATGCCGCGATCTGCCACACTACAGTACACCTCGTTGCTATCCCCCCATGCGTGGATGGCGATGGTCTGCTCCGGGTAGGAGTAGAGGGTCGCGTTATGCAGCAGCGCGTACACTGCGAATTCAAGACGCGCCATGTCGCCCATCACACCGGGTAATGGATTCTGCATAGACACAGCGATGACAATTTTTTTATTATGCGCCAGGGTTGTCACCTGATCGACAGCTTCATTGATCACCTTGCGCAATTCGATGGGCTTATGTTCGAGTGGCATCCCGGCCTCGATCCACGCCAGATCGACCAATGTCCCGGTCATGTCATGCAATTTGCTGGCGGTCTGCCGCAGGCGGTCGAGGAACTTTTGCTGCTGGGGGTTCAAATCTCCGAATTTTGCCACCAGATCGCCGAAACCACTGATGGCCGAAATCGGGTTGCGTAGATCGTGTGTTAGTGCGCGGATGAGCGACTCGCGGCGGTTTTCCAGTTCGCGGCGTTCGGTTACGTCCTGCAACAGTACGACGCGCCCGCCATCTGCCAGCGGTGTAGCGATGCCGACAGCCAGACGACGCCGGGGTAGGCGTACATCAAGCGTCTGTGCGCCATCGCGTGTAAACAAATTGACCAGTGCCGGATATTGACGGAAGGCGCGGCGCGGGTGCTTTCCGACGACATCTTCGACCAATACACCGAGCATCGCCGATGCTGCCGGGTTCATCTCACGAATTGCGTCGTCTGCTCCGGTAATGACCAGCCCGTCCGACGTACTCCGAAAGAGGAATTCGTAGGTTTCTGAAACACCGGCTGCGGCCTCTTTGCTCATCGGCATCACGACTCATCTGGGTTCTTTTCGTCATCATCAATCTCGATTATAACCCCGTTCTCGCTTTCCGTGCCCGGTGGTTCGGGTAACGATTTTGACACGTCCTCTACGGGAGGGTCACTTTCAGTCGTCACAGCGGATTCGTCCTCAATTCTCTGCCATGCCGCATCTGCGCCTAGTTCGACCGTTTTGCCGGATGGGAATGTCGCTGTCGTTTTCTCTACGCTGCGCTCAATGGTGACGCCATGCTGGTAGATCGTCACCGGGGACCCCCATGTGAACGGTCCGCCTGCCCAGACTACGGTGTTTGATTGAATCTGCACACCGATCACGCGCATAAGTATATGCAGCGGAATAATCCCGGTCAGGTAACGTGCCTCACCCAGCCCGCGAGCGTCGTCACTATGATAGAATTCGCCAAAGCGCCCTTCATTTTTCAGAGCCTTCGCCTGTGCTGTGACGAAGCGCTTCAGAATTATAGTCGCGTCGGCGATGCGTCCGTATTCGATCAAGCCTTCCACCAGCAGCACCATAAAGTAAGGCCACACGCCGCCGCCACCGTTCGCGCTACTCGGATCGTAAGCCGGGTCTGACGCGCTAACGACTGTAGCTCCGTTCGGGCGCAGGAAATGCGATTCGTCCCGCATCAGCTTGACCAGTTCATCTATGCGCCCGTCAGGGAGTGAATTTATAATCAGTGGCAGCAGGGCGTTGATATCGACTCGCGTCGTATCCACCGAATGGACTTCGCTGCGATATACGCGGCTAAGGCCGGATACCTGTAGCTTGTCGATCTGTGAGAAGGGCCTGCGGGTTGTGTAGACGCCACCACCGTATCCCCATCTAAATTTGCTCGTCTCCACGATCTCGTTAAAGGGCTTGCCGTCGGCGTTGATGCCTTCCAGTGTCATGGTTGCACGCGGAACTTTATCTGTTCCCCCGGCAATACGAACGATCACACGGGCAGGGGGATCAAGCGTGTAGGCAATCGGGTGCATCTCATCACCGCGACCGTCCTCTAACAGGCTTTGCTGCGTGCTGGATTGGTGGGTGTCGCGGTCAATGTACTGGTAGCGCCCGTCGATATATAACTCTTCGAGCATCTTGTCGAGGATATCGTAGCGTTCGTTGAGCGAGGCAACAGCAATCTTATCGCCTGTCAGAGCAGTCATCTCGCGCAAGTGGCGCGTCTCTGATAGCATGTGCGCCGCCATACTCGGCGTTTCCATATAGCGAATGTCTGCGCCCTGTGACCACGATTCCCCGGTGATGAATGATGGCCAGTTGATATATCCGGTCTGGCGTTCGTCCTGCCATTCAGGGAGGCCGTCGCTGTTGCTGTCCATATCCGGGCGCGTCCAGCGGCGCAGGAACTTGAACAGACCGGGCAGCACTTCCTTGATGAAATCCTCATCGCCCGTTGCCATATAAACACGCCACGCCATGCGTGCCAGCAGCGGTGTCGCCATCATCTGACTACGTTGCTTCGCCGGACCTGGTTTCAGGTCGATACGCCCGTCCTCTTTTTGTGCGCTGAGGAAGTGGCGGACCACATCTTTCGCGTAGTCAGGTCGAATAGTGGCGATTGCCGGGGCAATTAAATACGCTTGCTGGACGGTAAGCCCACTCCATCCGCGATCATAATCGCTGCCATCTCCTCTACGACTGAATCCATGATCGCGGTCCCGCGAGGCGACTGCTGTCGCGTGCTGCAACATACCACTGGCGTCGAAGAATGCGTTGACGAGACGCTGTGCAGAAATCATCGCCGCATGGTCAAGTGTCTCGTCACCCGTCACGATCTCTGGTAATGGGGCCAGCGCATCCTTGACCCGCTTAAGGTGTGTGTCCCAATCCTGTTTGAGCCAGTGCTGCGCCAGTTCAAGCGAGCTGTCCATTTTAGGGCGTCCGGCATGAACCCAGCGGATCACGGTCGGTTCGCCCGAATTCAGTGTGACATCCACGCCGATTTTGGGGCTAACACGCTCGTCACGATTGATGGTCGCGGTTGCATTCTCCATCGCTACCACCGGCTCAAAGCCGACGGTGTAGCGTCCCATAGAGAGGGCGAACGTTCCGTCATTCAGGGTTAATATTGCCAGTGACTGTGGTTTACGCTGTGTGACGCTGTAGCCGAACAGGTCCATGTGTAGCGACTGTGCCTTATCCGAAGTCAGGGTAAAACGTCCGCCGATGGCGTGCGACTCGAACACCATGTATTCTGCGATTAGTGTCAGATCATTCGTGATCTTGCCTTCGAGACAGGCGTAACCGGGTGCGCTGTAGACGATGGCGGGCGCTTCTGCATAGCTTGCCGTTTCATAGACTGTCTTGCCGTCCAGAATCCACATCGGTACCAGACTCGCCAGCCCGACACGTCCACCGTAGCGTGTTTTGAGGGTCAATGCCGGGGCATCCGCCGCACCTGGCGTAATTTCCCAGATTTGGTCATCAACGAAATCACAACTCGACAACCGGGCGTCGGCTGCTAGTTGCAGGGTATAGTCTCGCCCGACTGTCGCATCCCACCGCCGCATCTTGCGCATGATCTCCCCCTAAGGCGACTATTGAATCAAGGCTCGCTGATTAAGTTACTCGTTACCGGGTAAGCGCTGCCACATGTTTGTGGCAGCGTCGAAAAGGTAGGTGTCTCCTGTGCGGCTGACCAGCGTATGATATCCTGGTTCCTGCTGGAACGCGCCGTCGGTAACTTCGCCTCGGAATACATACGCGTATGTTGTCACATGACCGGCTTCAGGAGAGATCGCCCAACCCACTGCGTCTTGAATGCTCTGATTCTCTCTCCATATTTTACCAAATCCTCGCTCTGGCTGGAATAAATCCTCGTTCGGGGGCGTGATCGAAGGGTCAAACGCGAGTTCAACGGCTTCGTCCCAGGTGTCTTCCTGTGTCAGCCAGATACCCTCATCCTGGGTGCTGTCGTCGTAGACCAGTACCCAGATTTCCTGACTGGGTTCCAGCCAGAACATGCGACCATTTTGAAATTCCTGCTCAGAGACAACGATCTGGTTGCTTACCGGGGTAGGGATCGAAACTTCAGATTGTGCTGCCAACGTCGCGTCGGCTGGTGCGGTTTCCGGCGTCAATGGGATGGGCGTTGCGGCAGTGTCAGGGGCACTCTCCCCCTGCGCCGATGCGCCTTCGGGTGCGGTCGCGGTGACGATGACGACTCGTGTCACCTCGCGTGTAACTTCCAACAGATATTGGGTTGGCGGTGCGCTCTGACAGGCTGCCACCAGTATCAGCAGCGCGAGTACGCCGACACTTAAACGCACAGCGTGCTGTTTATTTGCTCGAAACTGCATAGGATGCTCCGTATGCCATTCACAAAATCAAACGTGGATCGCCGGGGCGTCCACATGTTACAGAAGCTAGATTGTAGCAGACCATAAGTCGCTTTCAAGCAACCGGACCGGTCAAGCGTAGGGCAGACGTAGCGAATGTCGCTTTGGCTGTTGAGAATCGTCTCTCTCCGGGTACAATGGACAGCGTTTTGACGAACGATTTGCAACGATGGAGAAACCCCATATGGAAGATGCACAAAATGGACCCGGCCTTGGTGTGCTGGCGATTATTGCACTGGTAGTTATGGTGATGTGTTTGATTATTTCTCTGCTGGTTGGTGGGACGGTGCTGCTGTACGGTGTTATAAGTACCGGGAATACAGTTGAAGTTAATGATGACGATGGCGCTATCGAAGTCGAGGGCGCGGCTGAATCTGCCAGTGAGGAAGCTATTGAAGATGCTGCTGACGAAGGCGCTAACAGTGAAGGCGGATCCGGCGAAGAAGCGTCTGAGGGCGAGGAATCCGGCGAAGAAGGTGAATCCGGCGGAGAAGAAACGGGTAGCCTGTATGATCTGCAAGTTGTGCTGGTATAGGGCGGCAGACGATGTCTACGCGACCGACAGGCGTTACGCTCGATAAGAACACCGGCTATCTGGAAATCTCATGGGATGATGGGGCGGTGTGCCGTTATCCGTTATCGCACCTACGCGAAGCGTGCCCCTGTGTGATGTGCCGGGGCGGTCACGCCAATATGGGGCGCGAACACGACCCTGAAGACATCCTCAAGTTGACCCCGGCCCGTTCATATACAGTGGAAAACCTGGAAATGGTCGGCAATTATGCGCTGCTGCCGATCTGGGATGACGGGCATGATACCGGCATTTTCACCTGGGAGTATTTGCGCCGTCTGTGCCCGGAAGACCCGCAACCCTCAGCCGAGTAAGTCGGAAAGGTCCTCGCCGGGATGTGCGAGCCCGAAATCTTGCCGCAGGTCCAACAAACGGCGCATTTTCTCTTCATTGATAGAGGTTCCGCCGCCAAGTTGGCGCACCAGCATGGTCACATGGGCCACGTGTTCGAGCGTTTCCAGACGCATATATGCTTGCCAGGGATCGCGCCCGACGGTCAGCGAGCCATGATGTGACAACATAACGGCGTCGTGCTTGGCAATGGCTTCGCCGATAATGTCGCGGTCTTCGTTGCTGGACGGAGTGGCGTAGGGGAGGGTGGGAATTTGCCCCAATATCATGATGGCTTCCGGGATGCGTGCTTGATTGAGGTCGATCCCGGCAATGGTGAGGGCGACGGCGTGTGCGGGGTGCGCGTGAACAATACTGCCAATATCATCGCGTTGGTCATATGCTGCCAGATGCATTGGTGTCTCGGTACTGGCTTTGAGTCCATCATCCCGCGCATTGATGTGGCTTCCGCTGCGATCAATGACTATCAGCTGGTCTGGCTCCATGAACCCCTTCGATACCCCTGACGGCGTGATAAGAATGCGCTCGTCATCCAATCGTGCTGAGATGTTGCCCGCGTGATTATCCACTAATCGAAAGCGATAGAGTTCGCGCCCCACCTTACAGATTTGCTCGCGTAGGGCCTTTTCGTCTTTTGTTGTCATCGTTTTTCACCTTCTGTGATTCGTCAATGGATAGTGTACCCGATTCTCTTTCATGGAAAGGTTTCCATTTTGATTATTAGCAGATAAATTAAATTCAAAGATTGGAAGCGTTTACATGAGAATTTTGTGCAAATCACCCTAGAAAACAGAGGTTTTTGCTGTTTGCCAACCTTTGCACGCGTGGCACTTTGGTTATAATTAGTCAGATATGAGCAGAATATACCAATGCTCGTGAGTTCAAAATCTTTTGGATGTACTGTTGAAAGGTAAAGCTTTACATGAATCGTAAACGTATTTTGGTAATCGCACTCGTGGCAACAATGTTGCTGCTGGGCCTGCTGCCGCTTCAGGCACAGGGTGATGTTCTCACCGTCTGGGCGGATAATACCCGCGCTCCGCTGTTGTCTGAGTTGGTCGAAGAATTTGAATTTGAAGACGAATTCGGTTTCGCCGTTGAAATCCGCGAAATCGGTGCGGCAGAAGCCCGCGATGAACTGCTCCAGTTCGGTGAAGCTGGTGAAGGCCCGGACATACTGTTCCAGCCGCATGACAACATCGGTCAGTTGGTCGCCAATGGTGCGATTCTGCCGATTGACCTCGGCGACATCGAAGAAGATTTCAACGCCGACGCGCTGAATCTGTTCACGCTCAATGATGAACTGTGGGCGATGCCTTACTCGCTGGAAACCATTGCGTTGATCCGTAACGTCGATCTCGTGCCCGAAGCACCCGCGACATGGCAGGAAGTTCGTACGATTGCAGAAGAGCTTCAGGCAGACGGCAAGTACGCCTTCCTGGTGCAAACCGGCGACACCTACCATAACTTCGCCGTTGTCTCCGCATTTGGCGGCTATATCTTCGGTTCGGACGGTGAAGGCGGCTATGATGTTTCCGACATTGGTTTGAACAGTGAAGGTGGTTTGGCAGCGGCTGAGTGGCTGTCTGGCATGTACAACGACGGCCTGATGGTCCCCGATGTGGACGATGATGTGGTCTTTGCGCTGTTTGAAAGCGGCGACCTCGCCATGTTCGTAACCGGCCCGTGGTACTCTGGTCCGCCTAACCCACGCATTCAGGACGCTGCTGAAGCCGGTGGCTTTGAATTCAGCATTGATCCTATCCCCGGCGCTGAAGGCATCAGCGAACAGGCTGCCCAGTTCAGCGGTGGTCAGGGTATCATGATCAGCGCCTTCAGCGATAACCAGTTACTGGCGGAACAGTTCCTGTTTGATTTCGTCGCAACCCCGGATGTGATGGAAGAACTCGCTGACCGCATCCCGGTGTTCGAGGATGTGGAATCTGACGACCCCAACATTGAAGACTTCGTCGATTCGCTGGCCTTCGCGCAGCCCATGCCGCAGATTCAGGAAATGAGCGCGGTCTGGGGCGCTGCTGGTGACGCGCTGAGCCTCATCAGTCAGGGCAGTGACCCGGTTGAAGCTTTCAACACCGCCACCGAGCAGATCGTGGACGCGATTGGTCTGCTTGAAGAGCGCGTTGTCAGCCTGCCCGGTAGCTGGCAGGACGAAGTAGGCTGTGATGGCGAATGGAACCCCGGTTGCGAAGCTATCTTCATGGAAGATCAGGGTGACGGTATCTTCACCTTCACTGCGGCGATCCCCGCTGGCGAGTACGAGTTCAAGGTCGCTATGGGTACCTGGGACGAGAACTACGGCGCGGACGGCGTGCGTGACGGCGACAATATTCCGCTTGTCCTCGAAGAAGACAGCGAAGTCACCTTCACCTACGATGACAGCACCAACATCGTCACCTTTGAAGTTGGCGACGGCAGCTAAGTCATGAGTGCAACAAGCACAGAGGCGAGGTCCCCGGCGGGGGGCCTCGCCTTTTCCGAAAATGGCAACATTATCTTCGCGGGCCTCAAGCTCCTCGGCCTTATGGTGCTGGATGCCTTCGCGTTGATCATGATCTATGGTTTCCTCTATGACGACAATCTGGGCCTCGCGCTCGTTTTTGGGGTGATAACCATCCTGGCGAACGTAGTGATTTTCGTCCCACAGCTATACCCAATTAAATGGATGGCTCCGGGCTTGATGCTCGTGACGCTGCTTGTTATTTACCCGATTATTTACACGGTTGCCACGGCATTTACCAATTATGGCGACGGACACCTTTTTACCAAAGGCCAGGCGATTGATTTGATCGAAGATCGCGGCTTTGTGCCCGAAGACGCGACGACCTATGAATGGGTGGCGTTCCAGCGTGGCAATGACGACTATGCGCTGTGGCTGACCGATGAAGACGGCAACGTTGAATTCGCCTTGCCCGGTGAACCATTGCGCACGCTTGATCTGAGCACGTTAACCGGTGTCACGCCGACCGAGGACGACCTGCCTACCATCAACGGTTTCTCGGTGGTTGATGATCCAGTGGCGGCGCTAGACGGTATCGAGTCACTATCATTTGGTTCGCCGGTTGAAACCGTTCGTATTGAGTCTCTCAATCTCGAACAGCGCTATATCTACGACTTCGAGCAGGGGCTTACGCTTGATCAAGAGCGTGGTCGCACGTATAACACAACGCTGCTAGCCAATGAAACCGGCGAACTCGCGCTGTGGCTAACGATTGCCGGGACTGCCGCGCCTTCTGAAGGGATTTACATCCTGCCGGGTGAGGACATGGAAGAGGTCGAACTGAACGACCGCGAAGCCGTCCGCGATGCCGGGATCGATCTTACGTTTGGAGCGTTGATTCCTGAGGCGATCAACGAATTCACCCGTGTTAATGATGCTACGGACTTCGCGCAATCGCTGGAGGCACTGGTCCTCGAAGATGTGGATGATGGTCTGGCGACGGATGCGCTCGATTTTACAGATAGCTTCATCTATGATCCTGAACAGGGCATCACCCGTGATATCGCCGAAGGTGATGATTACGACACGACGGTGATCGTTAACGAGGCCGGGGAATACGGCCTGATTCTTGACGCAGGGCGCTCTGGACTCTTTATCGCTCGCCCGGATGAACCGGTACTGATTGATGGTATTCCAGCGGAGTTTGAGGGCTATACGCAGGCGTTCACCAACCGCGAACGCAGCGAGGCACTCAGTTTCTTGCAAACCATCGAAAGCGACTACTTTGGGGAAGAGGACGATACCGTCGGCGTAGTCGATACACGCACTGCCGGACGCCCGTATGTTCTGCGCTACGAATACGACGAAGAAGCAGGTGCTTTTACTGACCTGGCGACGGGTGAGCGCTACATCGCCGACGACGACCTGGGTGTATTTGCACTCGAAGGCACACAGGGGGACGCAGATGCACTGTCGCCCGGTTACCGCGTAAACGTCGGTTTCGATAACTTTACGCGCTTCATCGAAGACCCGGCACTGCGCGGCCCGCTGGTCGATGTGTTCGTGTGGACGGTGATGTTTGCGATTTTATCTGTACTGTCCACGTTTGTTGTTGGTCTGTTCATGGCGATTGTCCTGAACGATCCGCTGATTCCCGCCAGACCGATTATCCGGTCGCTGCTAATCATCCCATATGCGATCCCCGGTGTGATTGCGATTGTAGTGTGGCGTGGCCTGCTCAACCAGAACTTCGGCCTCATCAACAACTTCCTGTTTGATCTGGCGGGCGAGCGTATCCCGTGGTTTGCGGACCCATGGTGGGCCAAGTTCGCTATTTTGCTGGTGAACCTGTGGCTTGGATATCCCTATATGATGCTCGTTTGTAGCGGTGCGTTGCAGGCCATCCCGTCGGATATCTACGAGGCTGCATCGGTAGACGGCGCATCCACCTATCACAAGTTCTGGAACATCACGCTGCCGCTGCTGCTGGTGACGGTTGGTCCGTTGTTGATCGCGTCGTTCTCCTATAACTTCAACAACTATCTAATCATTGAGGCGCTATCTGGCGGTAACCCACCGATACCCGGTTCTCCGGTGACAGCAGGGTATACGGACATCCTCATCAGTTACACGTATAATCAGGCGTTCGGTGGTGGGCGCGGAGCGGACTTTGGCTATGCCTCGGCGATTGCAATTGTGATCTTCGCGCTGGTCGGTGTTGTGACTCTGTTCCAGTATCGTTTTACACGCACTTGGGAGGAGGTTGGCGAAAATGTCTAGCGATGCACCTGCCAAAACCAGTGGCGGCTCTGGCAGTCGTTCAGAGTCGAAAGTCGTCGTGGGAACGCGTGAGCGTTTTGTAACGCTGTTTATTCGCGTGCTCATTCTGGGTACGGCAATCTCCTTTGCCCTGTTCCCGGTGTTGTTCATCATCTCGTCGGCGATCAATCCTTCCGGGCAATTATCCACACAATCGTTGATCCCCTCTGCGGTTGAAGAGCCTTCTGACATGATTGTGAACTTCCGCGCACTGCTGGTCGATGAACTCGACATCTTTCCGTTCTGGAACTGGATGGCGAATTCGATCATCGTTGCCGGTACGAGTACGGCACTGACCGTCCTCCTCACCGCATTAAGCGCGTACTCGTTCTCGCGTTTCCGCTTCTATGGGCGGCGCTCGCTGTTGCTCGGTGTGCTGCTGATTCAAGTGTTCCCGAATCTGCTGTCGATGGTGGCGCTGTTCTTGATCTTGCTGGAAATCGGGCGGCTTGCTGAGGTGATCCCGCAGGCTTTGCCCTTCCTGGCGTTCATCGACTGGAGTTTCCTGCGCTTGTTTGGCCTTAACAGCCTCGGTGGACTCATTCTCGTCTATATGGGCGGTGCGATGGGCATCAACACATGGCTGATGAAGGGCTTCTTCGACTCGGTACCGCGTGATATCGATGAATCCGCACTGGTGGATGGAGCCACGCACTGGCAAATCTTCTGGAGTCTGATCTTCCCATTGGTGCGCCCGATTCTGGCGGTCGTTGGTGTGCTGGCGTTTGTCGGGACGTTCAACGAGTTTGTTCTCGCGAGGATCATTCTGCGTGAACAGGAGACGTGGACACTGATGGTGGGGTTGTTTAACTTCATCAACGCGGACTTTAACCGAGATTGGGGCAAGTTCTCTGCGGGGGCGCTGGTCGCGGCTACGCCCATCGTGATCCTGTACCTATCGCTGCAAAATCAGATCGTCGGTGGTCTGACGGCAGGTGCGGTCAAGGGCTAACGCACGAGCTAACGATAGACACTACAGACTGTAGCAGGGGCGGCATTCTTGCCGCCCTTTATGTTTTGTCGATTTTACCCCGCCAACGTCGCCGTTGGCTGTAGAGTCGGAATTGGTCCGTCAAACGGTGGGTCAAAGTTTGGTGCGCCGATCTCTGCAATTAATGGATCGCCACGCAGGTTACAGGTCGGCGCTTCAGGGATGAACCCTTCTCGTATTTGCTGCATCGGCTGTGCCGGATTGTAGTAGTTGTAGATGCGGCGTGATGTTTCCGCCAGCAGCGGCAGGGATGTCTCTGTGAATGAAAGGAAAACGGGTTCGTGTAACATCATTACGACGACGTAGTTGCCGCCCGGTGTAAACATGACGCCTGCGTTGCCATGAGTGTTGTCGATCCAACCGTGTTTGTGTGCGACCTGAACGCCTTCCGGCACACCTGCCTTCAGCAAGCCATCCACGGTGTTATTGCTCATGACATGCAGCATTGTCTGGCATTCGCTGGACGTATACTGACCGGGGAATAACTCGAATAGTGGTCCCGTTTCCTCAAATGCGCATTGATAAATGCCGCTTAGTAGCCAGCCCATTTCATCGACTGTCATCTGATTTACGAAGTCGATCTGTTCGACTCGCGTGCGATCCGCCGGGGTGTCGGGGATGTTGGGCGCACGTGCCGGGGCGGTCGGCTGCACGCCGGAACCGGGAATCACGGTGTTGAACGGAGCGGCGAGGAACGTACTGTTCAGGCCCATCGTCTGCAAAAACTCGGTGGTGCGATCTGCGCCAAGCAGCATATCGCCATCTCCGATGATGCGCAGCAGTTCATTGGTAGCGACGTTCTCGCTGCAAATCATTGTATTGGCGATGTCAACCGATTCTTCCGGCGTTGGCGCACGTTCCAGTGAACCGAACAATCGCGCCAGAATCGCAATTTTGTTGATGCTGGTTCCGCTGAAGGCAATATCCTGCCCGAAGGTGAAGGCCTCGCCCGTCTGTAAATCCTCGACATAAAGCGCTCCGAACTTACTCGTTGCCGGGTCGAATCCGGTCTGCACGAATAGATCAAATAGACTCAGACCCAATGCGGAAAACTGCCCGCTGATGGCGGGGCTGCCGCCCCAGGGGTGGGCGCTCGAAAAGACGGGAGGCGGGGTCGGCGTTAAGGTCGGTTGGTCAAAGAATGTGGCGCTGATAGCGGGTAGCGTGAAACGATCACCTTCGTATTGCAGCAAATCCACCTGAATCCATGCGAACCCGGTCGGCGACTGTGGGTAACGAATTTGCACCCAGGGGAATTGCGTGTGATAGGCGGTTACCTCAAAGCGCTCGCCAGCGTTCGCCACGCCGACACGATCATAATCGACACCGGGACCGTAGCGCACGTTGATCTCGTTTTGGACGATGCCTGTTACGTTGAAACGCGGCAGCGGCGTGTTTGATGGGGCAGGGGTGGCGTCTGGCGGTGCGGGCGAATCCCCTGATGGGGCGGCGGTCGTTGGCATAACAGTGGGTTCGCGGACAGTCGTCACATCCACATCGGAAAATGGTACGACGTTGAGGTCGCCGTAGATGGTGATGATATCCTGAAACACCCATCCAAAGGGCTGGAATGTCTCGCGGTCGCCCAGCAGCACCCAGGGGAAGAATTCACTGCGTCCTACAACCGGGTAACGCGTACCGGAGACGATCTCGCCGACACGTTCGCCATCAATGCTGGGAATGGCGCGTAGATTGGCTTCAATTTGTGCTTCTGCGTAAACGCCGGTGTCCTGCTGTCCGCTGGAAATAAAGGGCATCAACAGCAGCAAACACATCGCGAAGAGGGCAAAAAAGGATCGTTTCATAACCAAGATTCCGGTCTTTTTTCCAACAGACGACGTTGCATTATAGCACGCAGAAACAAACGCGGAACCTGACGCTTTCCCTGTGCCACGTCGGTATATCAAACTTGCGGTCTTTTCTGTTTTGGACATTGACACGGCCTGTTTTCATGTTACACTTTTTTTCACCCTGAGCACACAACTTTGTGTGCGATTTATGCCGAAGTGGCGGAACAGGCAGACGCGCTACGTTCAGGGCGTAGTTCCCTCACGGGAGTGTGGGTTCGACTCCCACCTTCGGCACAATCAAAACCGCGATTATTGATCGCGGTTTTTGCGTTCTGCTAGTTACTGATGACTGGCATTTTGTGCAGATATTCGTCGTTCTCAAGTTGTTTTAGCATGAAATCGGCGACATCCGCCCGCGATACGCGTGGGCTGGCGTTGATGCCCACCCAGCCGACACGATATTCCCCGGTGTATGGTCCATCTGTGAGCATTGGACCACGCACGATAACCCAGTTGAGGTCAGAAGCTTGAATGACATCCCGGTGATTTTCCGCATCCTTTAAGACATTTGCCGCCAGTGTTTTGAGCGCGAACTTGATGATGTGGTCAATGAGTTTTGGCTGATCTTCCGGCGCAGCAGTTCCGGCCCCTGTCAGGCTGATGAGCCGCTGTACGCCGTGTGTTTGCATCGCTGCAACAACGTGTTTGGTGGCGACGGTTTGCATATCTGACGGTGTATTCTTGCCGTGGCCCAGTGCCAGCAGCACCGCGTCTGCACCGTCGATAGCTTGCGCAACGACGTTTTCGTCATAGACATCCCCTTGAACGAGGTGTAGTCGTTCGTGCTTGATCGTCATTTTTGATGGGGTACGCACAAAGGCCGTCACCTTATGCCCTGTATCTAAAGCTTGCTGTACCAGATGAAGCCCGGTACGACCTGTAGCCCCAAAGATCACGATTTGCATGTTTGCCTCTCTAATTTACCATCGATATAAAATTGATTCTGGCGCATTATGAGTGCATAGGTGCGTTGGTAGCAATACGCACAATTCTGGTACATAGGTACAAAAATGTGACTGAGGAGTCTCTGATGCAGCAACTAACGGATGAGGATAAACAGGGAGCGCCATTGTCATCGGTGGCTCGTTGCCCGGTGGAGATTACGCTTGAGATCATCGGTGGCAAATGGAAACCGCTGATTATATATCGCCTGACGGATGGCACGAAGCGCTTCGGTGAGTTGCAGCGTCTTATCCCACAGGTGACGCGGCGTATGCTAACGAAACATCTGCGTGAACTTGAGGCGGATGGCGTTATTCACCGAGAGGTATACGCGCAGGTTCCGCCGAAAGTCGAATACTCTCTAACTGAGCTTGGGTATTCTCTTCAACCGTTGCTTGATAGTATGCTGGCGTGGGGCATATGGTATCAGCAGCAAAATAGCGACCAGGAAGCATAAGAAATCTATCGGGGCTTTCGCATCTATGCGGAATCATGTATATCTGAGGGGAGATTGACAGCAAATCCGGTCATCAATATGACACAAAACTCGCATGAACATGCTCGCCCTATACAATCCGCAGATGTGGACGAGCCGGAAAATCAACCGGTGGAGATCGAAGCGCCTGCCGACGAAACCGTCTCTGATGCGCCGACAAAACCGCCACGTATGCCTGCCACCGCATCACGACGGCGCGGACGGCGGCGCGGCGGTCAGTTATCTGGCGTACAGATCATGTTCGCCGCGATTTTGGCGATTGGTATGGTGCTGGGTATCAATTTCAGTAGCCGGATCGCATCCAGCCAACCCCTGCGCACCTATTACGCCGGGATGGAAACAGAAATCGCCATCCTCAAGCAGGAACAGCAATCGCTGATTGAAGAACGCGACTTTGCCGGAAGTGAGGCGTTCGTCGAACAATGGGCGCGGGGCGAGGGGAAGATGGTCCGCGAAGGTGAGGTGCTGGTTGTGCCACGACCGCTCGCACCTGCTGTGCAGCCCACATCGCCGCCGCCACCGCTGGTCGCGGAACTGGAAACAACGATTCCCGAACCCGAAGCGTGGGAACTATGGTGGTCGCTGCTGTTCGACAGTCCACCACCCGGATAGTGGCTATGAACTCGCTGTGTCGCTAATCCATTCCGGTTGCACGCCCAAACGCCCGGTGACGATGGCGTCTGGTCCCTCTGCTGCGCCGACCTGTACAGTAGTCTCTTCCACAGCAATGCCCGGTTTTAAGACGCCGATGCCGTAATGCACGCCATCGGGCGCGGTGACGCTGCTGGTCAATGTTCCGGCACGTTTGCCATCGGCGAACAGATCCGCAGGCGCGTTGGCCATTTCTGATAGCGTCAGTCCGACCAGTGTCTTCGCCAGCCGCCCGCGACTCTCCATACGGGCGATGATCTCTTGACCGGTATAACAGCCCTTGTTAAAGCTGACTTCGTCCCACAGTCCAAGTTCCAGCGGGATGTAATTATCGCTGAGTTCGCGCCCGGTTCCGGGGACTCCGCTGCGAATCCGCAGGGCGTTGAACACCACTCCGCCGGAAGCACGCAACCCGCGATTTGCTCCTGCGTTAGTGACCGCTTCCCAGACCGACGCCGCGCCCGATTTCGACGAGATGAGCACCCAGTGCGACTTGGCATAAGGTTTGAGTCGTAGCGCGTAAACATCTTCGTCGCCAATCTTCACCGATTTGCCCTTGAACACCGGGAAGTCGCTTGCATCGGGCAAAAACGCCGCCATGATTGCGTCGACGGCGGGTCCGTGCAAGTTGAACTGGTGTGTTTCACTTTCGAGATTCTTCACCTGTACATCGTCGCCGAAGAACACGTTACGCTGGATGTAGTTCGTCAGGGCTGCGCCGCGACCGGGACCGCTCATCATCAGGAGCGAATCATTGCGCCAGTTAGCAGCGACTGCCCGGTCGATGATGCGTCCATTGGCGTTAGTGAATAGCGTAGGGCGTGCCTCATTCGCAGGTATTTCAAGCAGATGATTGGTAGACATGCGGTTCGGCAGGTCGAAGCGGTCCTTACCGCCCAGCGATATGCGCCCTTCGTGATGGCGGTCCAGCAAAACCGCCGTTTCCAGCGCGGCTGTGTATTCGCCTTTGATGTCGCCAAAATGCAGCGGGATGCCGTCCCCTGCCAGCGTCGCACCTTGTTTTTGATAAATTGCCTGTAATGTCATATGGATTACTGCTCCAACTTCTTACTGTCCAGTTGTGGGATGCTCTCATTCGATAGTTCCGTCCATCTGTAGCCTGCCGGGGCTGGATACTGCGCAACCGAAGCGTCCGGCGTGATATGTGTTTCGTAGGTAAATGACAGACGATAGTTGCCGTTTTGAGGGTCATAATCAATCTCAAGCGGATGTTGACCTGCGAATGCGAGGTCATCGCGGTCGATTTGCGGCAGATTCAGGTGGGTGTACAGTTCGGCGCTGATCGTCTCCGGGATGCTGTCGCCTTCGATGAGCATTACACGGATCGACTGACCGTTTTTTCGGACCAATGTCCGATTGCCATTTTGTACTCGAATTGTGATGGTGTAACTGCTGCGAACCGGCTGCTCGCTGAATTGAATGCGGTCCGGGTTTGCCAGATGCGTGGAAATAATGGTGTAAAGCTGTTCAGTGGCGGTTTCCAGCACATCATTGACGATGATGTAATTGCATTCCGGGGCGAAGGCCATCTCGATTGGTGCGCGGGCCATGCGTTCGTGGATTACGGACGGTTTTGTACCACGTTCCTGCATCTGGCGTTCGAGCACGTCCAGATTGGGCGGCGCAACGAAGATCAGCACAACTGCGTCGGGGTACGCACGTTGTAAAATGCGTGCTCCCAGATAGTCGATATCGGCAATCTGATGTCGCCCTTCACGAATTGCATCTTCAACGGTATTTTTCGGTACGCCATACCATCTGCCGGGTGTGACCTCCTGATATTCCAGCAAATCGCCACGTTCGATCATTGCCTGAAACTCTTCTGGCGACATGAATTGATGCTCTCGCCCCTGTTGTTCAGTATCACGGATTGGGCGCGTTGTCGCCGTCGGTAACTGTCGCAGGTTATCGATACGCTTCAACACGTGCTTCATCAGTGTGTTCTTCCCGACACCGCCCGGACCCACCAGCACGAACAAACGCCCGGTCCCCTCGCCTGTCTCACTCACGATCATCCCTCGTCTGCCATCGTCGTAATGGTCCCATTGTAGCAAGCAAATCGCCGGAAAACAGTTACATTCAGCCAGCGCTTGCGCCTATTCATCTGTGGTGAAAACCAACAGGCCCCCATTTGGGGACCTGTGCAGGTGTTTCATTGTGTTGGCTGTGGTTGTGCAACTACTTACGGGATGGGTCCCGCGTCGGCGATTTCGATGTCCGTGATCCACACACTGACGAAGTAGCCGTTGGAATTACAATTGTTCGGGCTGTTAAGGCAGTTGCCGTCGCGGTTGATGCGCTTGCCTTCGTTGAAGTTCGTGCGTTCTAACCGGAAGCGGATCATAATCTCGCGCCCGATAAAGTTAGTCAGTTTGTGGCGACGCAACCGCCAGTTGTCTTCTTCTGGGCCGGGTAGTCGCTCGCCGTCCCAGCGATTGCCATCAAATCTGTCGAACTCGTTGCCGCTACTGTCGAACAGTTTGCCGCCCAGACCATTACCCGTCCAGGTGATGCCGCCATCGGTCGAAATCTCGACACGAACATCGTCCATTACTTCGTAGTAGGTGTAGTACTGCATCACCGGTGTATCGGTATTTTCAAGGTCGATGGTGCCGTTCAAGATGAGCGACGTATCTGCCAGCAGTAGGGCCGGGACATCCGGGAAGGCCGGACCTGCACCCTGTTTTGGGCTATCGGTGAAGGAGTATGCCGCACCGCCAGAACTGAGCGAGATTGATGCGCCGCCGCCGTCCTGATAGTACTCAAGCGTCAGACGATAGCGCTTACCAGTCTCAAAGGTAGCGACACCGAGGTCCGGGCGCGTGCTATGCGACGACCAGTAGTAGATGATGTTCCACTCTAGAATGTCGTTGCCCGCGGGGTCTGGTCCCACTGGTGAAGTGGTTCCATCCGGGTTGAGTTCCTCGTATTTCAGGCGTACACCATCGTCAGAGTAGGTCACGAAACTGTATTCACCGCCTTCAATGCCGCCTGTACCGATGATGGGCGTATCCAGGGTCCAGCGCCCGACGTAGCTGTATTTTTCATCAAATGTACCGGGGATCGGGCCTCTGCCATAGTTGATGTCTACAACGGTGCGCGTCACCGGGCTGCCTTCGCCCGTATAGGTCGATGACGGGCGTCCGGGTTGTACGGAGTCTGCCAGCACAACGAAGTCGTTGTCGAGGAAGATGTCGGCACCGACCGCGTACTTCAGGGAGTTATTGGTGCCGGATGGCGCGAGGTTTTTACAATTGTTGCAGTTCATCCAGGTTTCTTCCCAGAATCCGAGGCTGACTGCACCACCTGCATCACCGCGATGTAATTGCGGCGACAGGCCCCATGTGCCTTCACCGACCCAGTTGCTCATGTCGCGTGCGCCGTCGAACCAACCGCCTGTTTGCAAGACGTGGATAACACGGTCGCGTCGCGGACCGACTTCGACATCGTCGATGTACCAGCCGTCGCGGTTGTCGCCGTTGTCCAGTGCGTCATAAACGAAGCGGATGCGAATGCGCCTGCCCTGTGTATCGACATCCGGTGCGGCCCACGAGGTCAGGTCGATAGCTTCGCGCTCCCAACCCCAGGCTTTGACGAAGGCTGTGCGGTACCAGACTTCTTCCCACTCGCCCCAACCGTATTGATGCTCGTAGCATTGTAGACGGTTTGAACTGCGACACTTGTCATTCATGTAGTTATCGATGTTATTCTGATTGCCGGTCAACTCTACCGAGATTTCGACCGAGATGCGGTCGTCACGACCGGGGTAGTGGCGGTTCCAGAAGTAGAGCGTCGGGTTCGTATCTGCCAGCGTACCGCGCAGGTCGATGATGGTCTGCATTTCCATGACCTGGAACGTATTGTCTGGTGTTTCGATCAGGTCGTTATCGCCCAGATAGCTGGTGTTGCCGTCGGTGGCAAGCTCAGGCCATTCGATGATGTAGTCAAACGTAGAGCCATCAGGGATTGAGGTGATGATCGGATTGCCGATTGGTGCAATCTGCTCATCCGGGCTTTCGTGCATGGCGAAAAGGCCGCTGTTCTGCTCCCAGTCGATGGCGTCCCAGCCGCCGCCAACGTACCACTTGGTCCACCAGTCGCCGTTATCAATGTCATCGAAGTAGTAGCGACCGCTACCTGCATTCAGGATTTCGCCGCCGACTGTCGGGGTCGTGAACTCGTCCCACAGATAGTAGACTTTTTCGGCACGGTCCTCGATGCGAATATCGTCAATCCATACGCCGTCATCGGTGTTGCTGCCGTCCGCTTGCAGGCGGAACCGGATGTATATGTCATCATCGCGCAGGTCGTTACCTGTGCCGATACCCGGCGATGTCGCGATGGTGCGGACGGCAGGGGCAAGGTCGATCTCGACGCGCTCCCAGCCAAGCTGCGTGCCGCTGCGTGCATTCCAGTCGCTGCCTCTGCTCCGGTTTGTGCCCATGCGGAAGACATACGACCACAGGTGAGTCCAGTCATCGCCGTCATCTGTTGCGAAGCGATATTCAACGATGAAATTGTCGTAGTAGTTCAGGTCACGCCGGTGATAGAACGTGAGTACCGGGTCCAGTGCTGGCAGGGCCAGCGTCCCCGGATTCTCTAGGTTGCTATTGCCGCCGGCATCGTTGCGATCGTACAGAATCAGGTTTTCCGGTGTGTCATTGTGCAGGTCCAGCGCCCAACGGAACGCTAAACTGGTGTTAGTATTGCTTCTGTAGCGGTTGCCCTCGCCCGGTGTATCGGTGAATGCGTGTTCGTCATTGCGGGCGACGATATTCGTGCGGCCCCAGCTACCGACCGTCTGCCAGTTAGCGATGCCTTCCTCGGCACCGTCGAAGAACGGATAGTCGAGGAAACGCGGGTTGCCTTCGCGCTCGATGCGGATATCGTCAATCCACCATCCATCTCGCAGATTCGCGTTACTGCGGACCAGCATTGCGAAGCGCAGGCGGAAGCGTGTCTCGCCGATTTCGCCGAGTGGAATTTCTTCTTTTTCCATCACCATCCGCGATACGTCGTTCCAATCGGTGTGAGGGATGATTTCGCCGTAAGGTTCATCCGGGTCGATGCCGGGGACAGGCTGCCAGTTCGTCGGGCCGATGCCGTAGTCATCGGTCGTGTACTGCACCTGTAGGCCGGTGTTTCTGCCGAGGTTGAATCCGTGATAGAAGGTCAGCAGACCGTCGCCGGTATCGCCTTCGTAGTCAGGGTCGCCAAGACCGCTGCTTGGGATGTTGACCCAGCCCTTCATTTCGAGGAAATGAACGCGTGATTGTTCAAGGCTGGTTGACCAGCTTGTCGATTCGCTAAAGTCACGATATTCGGCATCGCCGGGGCTATCTTCGAATGAGCATGATCCACTGGGGCTGACGACGCTCATGGATGTGCAAGTGATGGCCCAAGAGCGGCTGCCGATGAAGTCGTTTGCCTGTTCTGCACGATTGAGGTCCCAGTATTCGCCAACCGAGAATTCGCGCAGTTCAGAACCGCCCAGCGTCACATCGTAAGCATCACGGAACTCGATGTCGTCGATGTACCACTTGCGTGTACCGCCCGCTCCAGTATTTTCCATCACAAAGCGGAACGCCATCCGCTTACCACGGAAGTCGGTTCCGTTAACATTGGTCAGGTCAATGGTGTTACGCGTCCAGTTGAAATTGACCGTGTTGCCCTGGCGCAGATCTATCCGCTGCCATGTCATCGCGTCATAATCAACCTGACCGGAATCGACCGGGTCGTCAATGTATTCGGCAACTTCCAGCCAACCAGTGTGGCGGTTGCTGTCCATATCCCAGACATCCCAGAAGACCATTTGCGGCATCGTCATCGCCTTGGTTTCGGGCGCGGGGAAGCCGTCCGTATTTGGGATGTAAACTGATCCACGGAATTCCAGATAGCAGCGGCTATTTTGGGGTAGATCACCGCCTATGTATTCTTCCCACATAAAATCTTGTGAGTAGGTATCGTTGGCCTGCTGTTTGCGACCCCAGTTGCAGTCCGCCGTTCCGCTGGTTGCCGCACCACCGCCATCAACGGCGGTATCTGCCTGATTGCTGGAAATGCCGATACTCACCGAAACTGCGGCGTTGTTTGTGTCCTCCCGATATTCCACAATCAGGTCGGAAGGTGTGCCGCCAACTGGGACGTTTATGGGGATTGAAGTTGTGCCCGAACCGTTCAGGTTCTCATAAACGACCGTGTTGCCCAGCCTTACACGCAGACCGTCGTCATGCGACACATTGACTACGATGCCGATTTCGGTTGTTCCGGTCGGCCATGCCAGCGGATCAACCCAGATGGGTTTGGTCCACCGCACCGAGAACCGGTTATACGGGTTTGCCGCAGGCCAGTTGGTGAAGGGGCCGTTTGGTCCCCAGTCATAGTCCAACTTGCCGTGGAACTGGCGTCCGTCCTCGCGGTTGCAGCGGAGAATTGGATCACCATCCCAGGTGTAGTTCGGGTAGTATTCACCGCACCAGTCATCCGAACCCACGAAAACACTCGCATTCACACGCCACCATTCCTCATCATCGACGGTGTCTAGGAAGGGCGCGACCTTCGTGATGTCGAGTGGGGTCGAGGTTGGCAGTGGGGTGTTACTCGGAATTGGGGTATTCGTCGGGATGGTTGGCGTGGGCGTAGGTGACGGACCCAGGGTCGGCGTGCTAGTCGGCGGGGCCGGTGTACGCGTGGGAAGCTCGAATTCTCGCTCACTATCCGGCGTCATCGCAACTGCGGTCACAGTTCGCCAGAATTCAACCGGGCCGAGGACCTCAAGCCCTTCGCCTTCTGGCGTCTGGCGCAGCAACTGGAAAACCGTGTTGCTGAACACATTGCCAATGGCAGGGCCGGTTGCCGCCAGCGCAACACCAAACGCCACGCCAAGCAGCACCAGAATCAGCGCGTACTCAATCATGGCCTGACCAGTCATCTGCTTTAGATGACTCACTACTGTCTTACTATCTTTTGACTTTCGCATCATGTTGAACCCTATGCTCTGTGTTTCAACGCTGCGATAATTTTCGAAGCATTTTTACATAGCTTAATAGTACCCGATTAAGGCGGACAAGTGGGCTAAATATTGTGTACGAGTTGTTTGAATGCGTTGACAAAATGTCTGTCTTACCTTTCAAGAGGGCTTATGCTATGCTGGCGACAATACAAGACTTAAGATTTGACATATGTTTCAGGGGGATTTTTGATGACTGCAACAATTATTGATGGCAACGTTGTCGCCGATAAGATGCGAAGTGAGATCAAGGTGCAGGCCGAGGCATTCGAACAGAAGCATGGCTATCCACCCGGGCTTGGTGTAATTCTCGTAGGGGACGACCCGGCGTCTAAGATGTATGTGCGCATGAAGCGCCGCGCCTGTAAGCGTGTGGGGATGCATTCTGTCGCCCATCTAATGCCGACCTCCAGCACGCAGGATGAGATTCTGACCTGCGTCCGCGAACTCAACGAAGACCCGAAGATTCACGGCATTCTCGTTCAGTTGCCACTGCCCAAACATGTAGATGAGCAGGCTGTCTTGCGTGAAGTTGTACTTGAAAAAGATGTAGACGGTTTTCATCCGCTCAACATCGGCGCACTGGCAATGAAGGGCCTGGAACCCTCGTTTACGCCTGCCACACCGACCGGGGTTATGGCCCTGTTGGATGAAGTCGGCGCGGAATTATCCGGCGCGAACGCCGTAATCGTCGGGCGAAGTAACATTGTAGGAATGCCCGTCAGCCTGATGCTGTTGAAGCGCAATGCCACGATTACGATTTGTCACAGCCGCACCAAAAACACCGAGGAACTCGTGAAAGCTGCTGATGTGCTGGTTGTCGCTGCTGGATTGCCCGAATACGTCAAAGGCGATTGGATCAAACCGGGTGCGATTGTCATTGACGTGGGTACCAATAAAATAGACGACACCGACGCAGAGAAGGGCTATCGTTGGGTGGGTGATGTTGATTTCGACGCAGCGAAAGAGGTCGCTGGAGCCATCACCATCGTCCCCGGCGGCGTTGGGCCGATGACAATCACCATGCTACTGCAAAACACGCTGAAATCAGCGTATCGCAGCGTTGGCGAAGATACGTAACTGTGTGCAGTCCCGGTTCACTGGTGTGAACGGGACTCGTTCTTACATCCCCGCTTTCAAGGGGGCATTTCAGATTAGTGGCAACTTCACTCACGTTTCATGGGAAACCAGTAGCTTTTGACTGAGTTCGCCCCTAAAGTGAAATGTACTTCTTTCGCTTTTGCTGTTCGTCAACCATCAAAACCTGTATTAGAATTTAACTATGGTGTGATACGAAAAAAAGGGATCGGCACGATGTCCCACGTTTTTATTAGCTACAACATCAAGAACCAACCCTACGCCCGCACGTTGGCGGATAAGCTGCTGGAATTGGGGTTTGACGTGTGGATTGACGATCGCATTGACTATGGTGAAGACTGGTGGTCGGTGATCGTGCGGGCAATTCGAGCATGTGGGGCGTTCGTCGTCGTCATGACCCCGGATTCCGATAAATCACGTTGGGTGCAGCGTGAGGTTACTATCGCCGACGAACTACGCAAACCCGTCTTTCCTCTGCTGTTGGATGGCAACCTCAAGAACAGCGAAAATTGGATGATCTTTGTCCGCACTCAGTATGTAGATGTTTCCGGCGGTGATTTGCCAGAAATGGACTTTTACCGCCGTCTGGCTCGTGCTACACAACCCAAACCGCAACCGGGTAACGAGGTCACGACCACGCCTACCGGGGAAGTCCGCCGTCGTCCGCCGCCACCAGAAATTCCCGCCGCCGGGATGCTTACCCGAACCCTGCAATCGGTGAAGTCGCCGCCGCAATCAAGCCGTACCACCAATTCTAATAGCTTGCTCGATATCTCTGGAACATTGCCAAAACCCTTCGAGTGGTGCCGTATATCCGAGGGCGAGGTCCATCTCGAAGACGCCAGTATTGACGGCGGATCACACGGCGGTATGTTCCATGTAGATCGCTTCTTCATCAGTAAGTATCCCATTACTGTGGCCCAGTTCGACGCCTTTATCGAAGCCGACGATGGTTGGCGCAACACGGCATGGTGGGATTTTTCCGACGATGCCGCCTTCTGGCGCAAAGCGCATCGCAAACCAATGGAAATGGAACACAATGCGCTCAATATCCCGCGAACGTTCGTCAATTGGTACGATGCCCTCGCGTTTTGTAACTGGTTGACTGCTCGCGTTATGTCGAAGATTGAGGCATCTGGAACCAATCTCAAACTCAAGGTCACGCTGCCGACTGAACAGCAGTGGCAGCGTGCCGCTCGTGGCGACAACCACCACTGGGAGTACCCATGGGGCAACGAGTTCGATAAAAGTCTTTGCAACACGCCAGACTCCCGTAATCGCCAGCCAACTCCGGTCAACAAATATCCGCGAGGGGCCAGTCCTTACGGCGTGTTCGATATGTCTGGCAATGTATGGGAATGGTGCCTGACCGAGTGGATCACCGATAAAGTTGATCTTGATGGTGAGCGAAAGCGTGTAGTACGCGGCGGATCGTGGGATTACCTGAAGCATTTTGCACGCATCGTTCACCGCAACTGGTTCGAGCAGGGCGAAGCCAACAACGGGACGGGCTTTCGCATTGCGCTGGTTGCCGGGTAAGTGGCTGACGAGGGTAGTGCATACATCTCTCTAATGCGGAGTGGTGTAAATTGTTGGAAGCACCCGTGCGTCTGTGATTAGATAGCTACAGTGCAGGCAATGACGAGAAACGCCCACATGATTAGAACGTCCCGTCTCTTCATCTATCTGGAACAACTTGGCCTCGATTATGACGGTGTGCTGCGCGACGCTATGCGTGCATTGGTCGAAGGGCTGATGGAACTTGACCTCAGCGCCACGATTGACGCCGCCCACTACGAGCGCAGCGAAGGCCGTGTCACCTATCGCAACGGTTATCGTCGCCGGACGTGGGCGACTGCCAATGGCGACATCACCTTGCATATCCCCAAGCTGCGGCGCGGATCGTACTATCCGTCATTTCTGGCGATGGATGGTCTTGAACATCGTATCCGCGAAACGGTGCAGACCGCGCTGATCTTCGGCGTGGACCCGGTCGCACTGGAAGAACTCGCCGCTGATTTGAACTTGCCCGGCGGGGATATTTCCGCACTTATTGAAACTGTTGATCGTATCGTGACTCGCTTTCATGAGCGTGCGCTGCCAGATGCCTACCCGGTCTTGTGGCTGGATACGCTACCTGTCAGCGACCAGTACGGACGCTCGTCTATCGCCGTTGTCGCACTGGGAATGCATGAATCCGGTGGGACAGATGTCCTCGCCTATCAGGTGACCACCGGGGTAGAGGACCCGGCTTTCTGGCGGATGTTCTTGCGCAAGTTGCGTAAGCGCGGACTTGAAAGCGTGGAACTGGTCACCAGTGACGACCATCTCGGCATCAAAGCCGCCGTCGAGCGCGTACTCGGCTCAGACTGGCAGTACAGCCGCACCCACGCGCTACGTGCCCTGCTCGGTTATTTACCGGAATCCGAACATGAGCGCGTCACCGTCGCCATTTCGACCGCGACCACCCGCGACGAGTTTAACCGTCTGGCGCAATCACTGGCGAAGCGCTATTCACGTGCGTCGGCTTTCCTGGTCAATCACGCCGCCGATCTCGCCGCGCACACACTGTACCCGGCGTATGGTCAATCCGCCGCCGATCTCGATGTGATGCTGCGTGTGCGGCAGGCGCTCGAAGGGGGCGCGGATGCCGTCAGCGTGTTTACGGTCGATGACATGATTGCATCACCGGAAGCGGTTGTCGCAGATTGGCATATCGAATATGGATATGGTCAGTCGCTTGTTCGTGCGTAACCTTTCTCAATCGTATGTGCGGTCTTTGGAAAAGGCGACCTATGAGTTGCCCCCTACAAGAACTTGATCAATGAACACCTGTTATCAATCACCGAAAAAACGGAGAGAACCCTATGAGTTTCTATAATGTTGTACCTATGGTTGTAGAGCAGGGTAGTCGCGGCGAACGCGCCTATGACATCTTCTCGCTGCTGCTCAAGGAACGGATCGTCATGCTTGGCACCGGCGTCAACAGCCAGTCGGCTAATCTGATCGTAGCGCAGATGCTCTTCCTCGACCGCGAAGACCCCGACAAGACCATCAACCTGTATGTGAACTCCCCCGGTGGCGAAATCTACTCCGGGATGGCGATCTACGACGCGATGCAGGCAATCAACGCGCCGGTCAGCACCACCGCCGTTGGCTTTACCGCCAGCTTCGGGACGGTTGTCCTTGTCGCTGGGTCCGCCGGGATGCGTAACGCGCTCCCCAATGCAACTATCCACATGCACCAGCCTCACGGCGGGGGGCAGGGTCAGGCCAGCGATATTGTCATTCAGGCCAACGAAATTGTTCGCCTGAAGGAGCGCCTGATCGAAATTTTCATGAAGCACACCGGGCGCGACTATGAAACCATCGAGCGTGACACGGACCGTGATATTTTCTTCAGCCCGCAGCAGGCGAAGGAATATGGCTTGATTGACAACGTGCTGGACAAGGACAACGCCGCTTATCCCCCCGGAGTGAACGGCAGCTAGGGAGCGTTACCCTTGTTTCAACAGGCATAAATCCACTAGACTCCAGTTTCAAACGAAACTGGAGTTTTTCATGCCGACGTTACTTGCGACAAATATTCATACCCTCATCTTGATGGACGACGCACAAACTGAAGTTAATGACGGTGCGCTTTTCGTGCGTGAGGGGGTGATCCAATATGCCGGACCTGCCGCTGGTTTGCCCGCAGACATGCAATCCGCTGATGAAGTGCTGGACCTGCACCATCACATCGTCACGCCGGGCCTTGTGAACACGCATCACCACATGTTCCAGAGTTTGACACGGGTTTTCGCGCAACAGAGCGAATTGTTTGGCTGGTTGACGACGCTGTATCCGATCTGGACCAACCTCACTGCTGAGATGGTTCACACTGCCGCGCTGACTGCCATGAGCGAGTTGATTCTTTCCGGCTGTACAACTTCGAGCGACCATCTGTATTTGTTCCCAAATGACGTTACGCTGGAAGATACGATCCGTGCTGCCGGGATAATCGGGATGCGTTTTCATCCCACACGTGGATCAATGAGTATGGGTGAGAGTGAGGGCGGTCTGCCGCCAGATCGCATCGTTGAAGACGCCGACACCATTCTCAAAGATACGCGCCGCGTCATTGAAGGTTACAACGATCCACGGCGCTATTCGATGGTGCGCGTGGGTGTGGCTCCGGCTTCACCGTTTAATGTCTCTCAGGATGTCATGCGCGAGTCGGTCGCGCTGGCGCGGTCGCATGGCGTGCGACTGCATACACATCTGGCGGAAAATATCAGCGATATTGACTACAGCCGCGAGCGCTACGGGATGCGTCCCGGCGACTATGCGGAGGATATCGGTTTTGTGGGCGAGGATGTATGGCACGCGCACTGCGTCCAACTCAACGCCGATGAGATCAGCCTGTTCAGCCGCACCGGGACCGGGGTCACGCATTGCCCCTGCTCAAACATGCGTCTCGCTTCGGGGATCGCGCCTGTTCGCGCCATGCTCGATAGCGGCGTCAAAGTCGGGTTAGGGGTGGATGGCTCCGCATCGAATGACTCGGGACATTTGCTCAACGAGGCGCGGACTGCGATGCTGTTACAGCGCGTCAGTCCCACGCCGGACCCAGCTCGCATGACTGCCCGCGAAGCACTATCCCTGGCGACACGCGGCGGTGCATCCGTTCTAGGGCGCGATGATATCGGCACGCTTGCGCCCGATATGGCGGCGGATTTCGTCGCCTACCGTGTGGATGATCCCATGTTTGCCGGGGCAGGGCATGATCTCGTCGCCGCGCTGATCTTCTGCCAGTCTGCGCAGGTGGATGTCAGCGTTATCAACGGGCGCGTTGTTGTGCGCGATGGGTATCTGCAAACGGTCGATCTGCCGACGGTCACCGAAAAGCATAACCGCCTCGCACGTGAATTGATTAACATGGCAACGTAAACACACAAAAGGACGATCTCAAACTGGATCGTCCTTGCTTTTCTCTATGCGAGACTCTGCGGCTTTGCGTTACTTGTTTTCTGCTTTATTCAACCAGTTTCGCCATGATCGCATTGACGGCCTTGATCTCGTCTTCGTTGATGGTGTGTTCCATGCCGGGATAAATGCGCTTATCCACGCTTGCGCCGAGCTTTTCAAATGCCGTTGCCGTCTCGTGGACGCGCTCCAGCGGAATATGTGAATCCACGTCGCTGCAACCGAGGAAAACGGGCGTGCCTTCCATCGAACCTTCGTAGTTGAAATCCATTCCCGTCGGGCCGATGACGCCGCCGCTGAGTCCGACCACACCGCCGAACTTGCGCGGATTGCGGGCCGCGTATTCCAGCGCCAGACACGCGCCCTGCGAGAAGCCGAGCAGGATGATCTTCTGCGGCGGGAACCCATTTTCGGATAGACGCATTATGCAGGTGTCAACGGCTTTGAGCGCTGACGACAGGTATGGCTCGTTTTTCTCCAATGGTTCGATGAAGCGGAACGGGTACCAGTTCGAGGACGTGGCCTGTGGCGCACGATAGGCGAATCCGTCTACGGTGAATTCGTCGGCGAGGGTCAACATGCCCTCGGCAGTGGCGAAACGCCCGTGAATCATGACCATTGCCGCCTGTGCGTCGTCGAGGTCAGCACCTTTCGCCACGACGGGCTGCCCCTGGTGAATTGTTTCTGGCATCATAGTGTGTGCTCCTTTGGAATACTGTTTGCAATCGTGTAAATGCGCGTCCTATACACAAATAGTGTGGTCATTTTTGAGTACGGCGGGTCGCAAGAGTGCGACCTCTACGCGCTCATTTTGCCTGTAGGGGCGGCATTTTTGCCGACCCCACGATTGTCAGAACCACGATATAATGTAGAGCTTTACGCTTCCTGCGGTTCGTGCCACGGCTCGACGTTGATCGGCTTCAGACGCGCTTCGATCAGTTCGCGCTGCGATTCCAGCCAGGGTGGGAGCATCAGGCGCGTGCCTGCTGTTTCCATGTCTTCATCTACGAGAAAGCCGGGACCGTTGGTCGCCAGTTCTACGATGTGCCCGTCCGGGTCGTTGCTGTAGATGCTGCGGAAGTAGATTCGATCCATCACTGGTGATACACGAATGCCCGCCTTCAGAATGCGCTGCTGGAATTCCTGCTGCGCGTCCTCATCTTCCACCGCGAAGGCATAGTGATGGGTTAGCCCGGTGCCCATGCTGACATAGCGTGTCTGCTTCGGGTCGCGCTCGAAGTACGTAATCAATGTACCCGGACGCCCATTATCCACACCCCAGTACCAGTGGGCGCTGTTGGGATCATCGAAATTATCGGTCTTCTTCACGCGCTGCATTTCGAGTACACCTTCAAAGAAGGCGTTGGTGCGCTCAATGTCGCTGCCTATGGCGGTGATGTGGTGCATCCCGTGCATCAACGCCATATCCGCCGTGATGACCGGAACGGGTTCCTGCCATGTTTCGGCATTGATGCGGTCTTCGTCGCGGTTGGCGACCATCATAGCTTCTGGCGGTGGCAGATGCAGCGTGCCCAGCGTTTCGACCGCTTCGTCCACTGTGAAACCGGGTTCATCAGTCGCGATTTCAATGATGACACCATCCGGGTCGGTGAAGTAGATCGACTTGAAATAATGGCGATCATATGGCCCGGTGACGCGAATATCCATGTCGGTCAGGCGGCGCTTCCACTTCAGCAGACCGTTATAGTCCTTTACACGCAGGGCGACGTGATGGGTTCCGCCGATGCCGCGCTTGCCCTTCGGGGCGTGGGGCCACTCGAAAAAGGTGATCGCACTGCCGGGGCTGCCGGCTCCGTCACCGAAATACAGGTGATAGCTGCCGGGATCGTCGAAGTTGACGGTTTTTTTGATAAGACGCTGGCCCAATACCCGCGTGTAGAAATTGGCGGTGCGCTGTGCGTCGGCGCTCACCAGCGTGATGTGATGCAATCCGAGAATGTTAGACATCGTCCTGTTCTCCTGTTCCTATCATTGGAACTATACCAATTCGATTCACGGATATGGACGATTCATAGCAGACGTTCATTACCGCATAAACGGACTATAGTCCGTTTATGCTCATCACTTGCTCATGTTGAAAGTGTTTGTCGGGGTACATTCGCCGGGAACGGGGGGGTGGCGAATTTGCGATTTTGACAGTCACAGATTGCATTTGGTTAGAGCAAGTGTCACCTAGAAACAGAGCAGAGCGAGGTTGTGCCGCCCGGTCAGGACTTCGCTCAGATCATGGACATTGATCGAGATACTACACCACAAAAACGCCGTCCGTGTTGTGCGACAGGTCGATCAGATGCCTGTGGTGTTGGCGTAGCTGTGAGATGTGCATCAACGTCGGATGTTCTAAGTTTTGCACGCTTCCGGCGAACACAAAGGTGATACGGTCGCGCCCGGTATAGTGCCAGATGCCGCGCCAGTGGAGCGTGATGTCTTCGTTAAAACGCACGCGGATTCGTGTTTGCAGCACCTTCCACGGTGGAGCGCTGCCGTCGATCACCACACCCGGCAGGTACTTTTCGCCGGATGCCAGCACGCGCCCCTGACCGTCTTCAATGATTCCCACCGCCTGCACATTGAATCGCGGATAGCGCGGTTCCGGGCGGCCTGCCAGTAAATTCTGAAAATAACGAGCGGCGAATTTACGCTTGAGGCGGCAGAATTCATCGCGGTTGAAATCATATTCGTGTAATATCGTTTTTCCGTCGAGTGCGTGCTTAATCTGCTTGATGTTGTGCGCTTGTGCGGGCAGATCATCCAGTGAGAAGAAGCGATTATCCAGTGTTTCGTGTGTCTTTGCCAGCAGATCGCCGCCCGTTTTACGTGCCAGAAACAGGACGTTCAGGCGGTTCCAGCCCGGACGGTAGTATAGCCCCACAGGGCGAATCAGTTCGGCTGCGATGCCTGTTTCCTCGCGTGCTTCGCGGATGGCACAATCTGCCAGCGTCTCGCCTCGGTCCAATCTACCACCGGGCGTTAACCATGTTTTCAGGTCGCCGCGTTGAGATAGCAGCACGTCCCCGTTTGCATCCACCACGACGCAGGACGCGCCCAATCGTAAAAAGCTCATGGCTACCCAATCTCCTTTACGCGGCATTAAGGCCGTTCTCAGGTCATAGCCGTAGTATGTAAAATTGATTCTTTGGACACAATACAGACAAAACACGACGCATACAAGGAGCGTTCCACATATGACTTCACATATGGATGAAGAAACCATCCAATCTCCGGCAGATGCCGCCAGCCGCCTGCGCGTGATCGCGGAAGCACTGGTCGATGGCGAAATCATGATGGGCGGCACAATGTACACCATCCCGGATAACGTACATTTTCAGATTGAATTGGAAGAAACCCCCGGCGACGATAGTTCCGAGTATGAGCTAGAGATGGAAATCCGCTGGCCTCTCCCCATGGCCTCGCGCACCGACGCCGGGGCCGGGTTCAATGATGAAGGCGAGATCACACTGTACTATGAGGCGGAAATTGCCAGCCGAGAAGCCGCCGCCAATCATCTGCGCGACCTCGCCAGCAAACTATGGGGCGAACAGTTCAAACTGGGCGAGCGCATGGTCAATCTGCCGTCAAAACTGGCACTCGACATTCAGGTCGAAACCGAGAAAGATGGCGCAGGCGTCGAAGATGTGACCAAGCTCGAAATCGAAATCGGTTGGGATTCGTGGGAGATGATGGCTGCGACCGGACTCAAAGCGCCGGACATGCCCGCCCTTGCAGAATCCGCCGAAGACGAATAGATCACCATGATTCCGGCAGAGTTTTATCGCGCCCGGTTAAACCAGAGTGCCGACGAACTTGTATTCACGGCGAAGCAAATTCCGACCGGGCGATGGTACGTGACACCGCTTCCCGCTTTCGGAGAGTGGCCCGTAGCGAAACTGGTCTATCACGTCGGCTGGTCAGATCGCCACACGCTGTTGCCACAGTTGAAGCAGTGGCTCGGTGCAGAAAAACCTGATCTGAGTGGGGATGATGTGCCGCGTGAGGGCGATAGCTGGATCGAAGCCTCCAAGCGCGATATTGACGATCTACTGGCAGAAATGCGTGCCAGTCGTGACAAAATCGTCGCGTTGATTGACCAGTTCTCCGACGAATTGTGGGAAGAAACCCGCGAAACCGTCTGGGGAGAAGTCACCCTTGATTGGATGTGCCTGCGTGTGTACGCGCATACGGTAGAACACACCAGCAATCTGCTCAACATGGCGCTGTTTTGGGATTTGCACCTTGAGCAGATGGAAAAACAGCGCCGCGAGGGATAGTGCGCTACACTTGATTTAAAACGATTCTAGCATAGGCCCGGTGGCGAATCGTGGGGTAGACTGGTCGGTATGATGACAGACAACGACAGGCGAGGCCGATGACCATCTATCTACTGCGACACGGGCAGGCGATTACGAACATCGAAAAACGCATTTCTGGCAAACGACCGGAAGGTGGCCTAACCGACCTTGGGCGCGAACAGGCACGCAACGCCGGGAACTATCTGCGGGATAAAGACATCACGTCAATTCGAACCAGCCCCTTTGACCGCACGCAGCAGACGGCACGAATCGTGGGGGAGTATCTCGACTTGATCCCCACGCTGGACGATGATTTGCGCGAGGTTGACGGCGGGGAATACGATTATTACAACGACGAACGATCATGGGCCAAGTGGCATAAGATATATAGCCGTTGGAAGCAAGGTGACTCCGAAGCAACATTCCCCGGTGGTGAAAGCTACAAACAGGGTTATGATCGCTTTTATCGTGCGCTGTTGAATTGCGATGCCGACGAAAACACGGTACTGGTCGCCCATGCCGCCATTATCCGCACGGTCGTGCCCTATTTATGTGTAAATGCTGCTGCACTACAAAATGTCAAAGCGCCGCACAACTGCGGGTTGGTCGTGCTGAGCTACTATGACGCGCACCGCTTCGAGTGTGAGGCATGGGACTTGCACGAGTTCCCAAAGACGAATTAACCACGAGGAACGAAGCACACGAAAAAAAGCAATAGACGGGTTATGTGGTGGAGAATCTCGCCGCACTTTATCTAAGAGGCCATTTGAATATTCGAAATCGTGGCGTTTCCAAGGTCATTGTGCTACGAAATGAGCAGCTATCGACTTTAAAACGAGGTGTTCTATGGCT
>DAOTXA010000285.1:0-12828 GCA_034435595.1 Anaerolineae bacterium
GGCAGGGGGCCATCAGCATGTCCTGGCCAGAATCGCGTGAAACGCCGCAGCAGTTGATTGATCTGGCGAACCAGTTGATCCCGACGGCGTCGTCAGCAGTGGCTTCACGCCGCACCTATCTGGATGCGCAGACGGCCCGCGAGGAAGCAGCCAAACGTGCTGCCGAACTCCAGACAGTGGCAGAAGTCAGCACGCAGGCAGCAACCAACCTCGACTCTGACGAACTACTGTGGTCGGTCACCAACGTGACACGCGATGCGTTTGATCTGTATCACGCGCATATCTATCTACTAAACGACGCGGGCGACACGCTCATTTTGACCGCCGGGGCCGGAGATGCCGGTCGCACCATGGTCGCAGAAGGCCGCACCATCGCATTCGATCACCCGCATTCGATTGTGGCAACCGCCGCCCGCGAACGGCGCGGTATCATCGCCAACAACGTGCGCGAGAACGAAGACTTCTTGCCGCACCCGATGCTACCCAACACGCAGGCGGAAATGTCGGTGCCAATGGTCGTGGGTGACCGTGTGGTCGGCGTGCTGGACGTGCAGGCCGATGTCACGGACCGATTCACGGATGAAGACGTGCAGATCAAGACCACGCTGGCCTCACAGATCGCGGTCGCCATCACCAACGCGCAAACGTATGACGAATCACAGCGCTCGCAGTCGCTGATGCTCAACCTTATCAACTCTATCCCTGACCTCATCTTCTACAAGAATGTAGAAGGCACGTATCTGGGTGCAAACAACGCCTTTGGTGAACTGGTTGGGCGCGAGCCGGAGACTCTGATCGGCATCACCGATTACGACCTGTTCCCGCAAGAAATCGCCGACTTCTTCCGCGAGAACGACCAGACCATGATGGAGCAGAATCAGAGCCGCACCAACGAGGAATGGCTCGACTTCCCCGACGGGCGTCATCTGCTCTACGATACATTGAAGACACCGCTAATCGGTCTGGACGGCAAGCCTATGGGTGTACTCGGTATCAGCCGCGATATTACAGATCGTCGCCGTGCCGAACAGCGCCAGGAAACGCTGAGTGAAGTCAGTGCCGCCCTTGCGCGTGCAGCCAACGAGCAGGAACTCCTGTCTGCGATCACAGGCGTCGCCGAAAAAGAATACGGCGCGAGCCTGTTTACCCTCGTGTACTTTAACGGTGAAGACGATCCGCTTGATATCGCGGATGTGGTCGCCGGACAAACTGGCGGCGGTCAGGCACTTGACCTTGCCATGCTGCCCGCGACTCGCTTCCCGCGTGAGCAGTTCCCACTCATCGACATGGTCATCCAGAATAAGAACGCGGTGACTTTCATCCGCCGCGATGACCCTGAATTACCAGAAGCTGTCACCGCCTACATGGAGGCGGCCCAATTCGGCGCGTCGCTGCTGATGCCACTGGTCACCGGCGATGACTGGCAGGGGATTTTCAGTATCTCCTGGACAGAAGAAGTCGACGCACCATCGCAGCTACTTTCGATGGCTAACGCGCTCATCCCGACGGCTTCGGCATCGGTGGCGTCGCGGCGTGCGTATCTGGCGGCAGAAGCGGCCAACCAGATCAGTCAGAAACGCGCCGCGGAAATGGAAACGGTGGCGCAGGTGAGTGCAGACGCAGCCACCAATCTCGATGTCGAAGAACTGCTGTGGGAGGTCAGCGACCTCACCCGCAACTCGTTCGACCTGTATCATGCGCATATCTACCTGCTCAACGCGCAGGGAGACACACTCGTCCTCAGCGCCGGAGCCGGAGAAGCGGGCAAAATCATGGTCGCGGAAAACCGGACCATCGCCTATGACCGCCCCGACAGTCTGGTGGCAACTGCTGCCCGCACACGTCAGGGTGTGATCGCCAACGACGTGCGGAAGAACCCAAACTTCCTACCCCACGCCATGTTGCCAGAAACCCGCTCTGAAATGGCGATCCCGATGGTGGTCGGCAACGAAGTTATCGGTGTGCTGGACGTGCAGGCGAATGTCACCGACCGCTTTACCGACGAAGACGTGCAGGTCAAGACCACACTCGCCTCACAGGTTGCGATTGCCGTCAAGAACGCCCGCGCATTCGAGCAGACGCGCCAGCAGTCCTCCATCATCGAAACCAGCGAGGACTTCATCTCACTGACCGACATGCAGGGCAACGCCGTTTACCTCAACCCCGGTGGTGCGAAGCTGATCGGGCTGGCATCGAACGATGTCACCGGCCTAAGCATCCCCGACTTCCACGCGCCCGAAGATGCCAAACGGGTTGCAGAAGAAGGTATCCCGGTTGTGATGGAAACCGGCTCATGGAGCGGTGAGAACTACCTGCTGCACCGGGACGGTCATAAGATTCCGGTCGATCAGACGATCTTCCTCGTCCGTGACGACGAAGGTAACCCGGTCAATATGGGTACGATCATGAGCGATATCAGCGAGCGTAAAGAGCAGGAAGCGATTCTCGAACAATCGCGCCAGCGCCTCTCCGACGCGATCCGCACTGCTCAACTCGGTTACTGGGAATTCGACTATCGAACGGGTAAATTCACCTTCGATGAGGACTTCATGGAACTCCTCGGGACGACTATTGAGGCCGAAGGCGGCACAGAAATGGCTGCCGAAGAATACGCGACACGCTTCGTCGTGCCGGAACACGCCGCTATCGTCGGCGAGAATGTCGCTGAAGCTGCTGCGACCACCGACCCCAACTTCTCGCTCGAACTGGAAGCGGATATCATCCGCGCCGATAACGGCGAGCGCCGCACCATGCTTGTCAAGCTGCGCGTTGAGCAAGATGGAAACGGGCAGACGATCAAGCTGATCGGTACCAATCAGGACATCACCGAGCGTAAGAAATCGCAGGAAGAATTCGACCGTCAGCGCCGCTTGCTGGACGCCATCGTGAGCAATATCCCGTCCGGTATCTTCGTGGTAGAAGCACCATCGGCAACGCCGATCTTCACCAACCGCCGCGCCGAGGAACTGCTCGGACGCGGTATCTCGCCGGACGCCAACGAAGAACATCTGGCAGAAGTCTACGAAGCCTACAAAGAAGGCACAGACGACCTGTATCCGGCAGCGGAACAGCCGATCGTGCGTGGTATCTACGGCGAAACAAGCCATATTGACGACATGGAAATCCGCCGACCGGATGGTAAGAGCATCAAGCTAGAAATCTCTGGCGCACCAATCAAAGATGACAACGACAATATCGTCGCCAGTGTGGTCGCCTTCAACGATATCACTGAGCGTAAAGAGCAGGACGAAACGCGGCGTATGCGTGCTGAAATCTCGGCGGCGTTGGCCCATGCGGATAATGAGCAGGAACTCCTCTCTGCGATTTCTGGCGTGGCCCAGCAAGAGTACGGCGCAAGCCTGCTGACACTGACCTACTTCACAGGCGATCATGATGCGCTAGACATCGCCGAAGTAGTTGCCGGTCAAATCGGTACTGGCGACCCGCTCGATCTGAGTATGCTGCCCGCCACCAGCTTCACGCGAGAGCAGTTCCCGCTCATCGATATCGTCACCCAAAACGAAAACACGGTGACCTTCATCCGCACCGATGATCCCGAACTGCCAGAAGCAGTAGGTCAATACATGCAGGCGGCAGGTTTTGGCGCTGCACTGCTGATGCCGCTGGTGACTGGTGATGACTGGCAGGGTATCTTCAGCATCATGTGGCCTGAACCAACAGACTTACCAGAGCAGTTGCGCTACCTGGCAAACACTCTGGTTCCCACCGCCTCGGCAACAATCGCCTCTCGACGCGCTTATCTGGATGCACAGATCGCCCGTGATGAAACGGCCCAATACGCAGAAGAACAATCAGCACTTGGTGAAGTCGCGGCAGCGCTAGCCCGTGCTGGCGACGAGCAGGAAATCCTGTCTGCCATCACAGGTGTCGCGGAAGCAGAATACGGGGCGAGCCTCTTTACACTCGTCTACTTTAACGGGGAAGGCGATCCGCTTGATATCGCGGATGTGGTCGCCGGACAAACCGGGGGCGGTCAGGCGCTTGATCTCGCTATGCTGCCTGCTACACGCTTCCCACGAGAGCAGTTCCCGCTTATCGACATGGTCATCCAGAATAAGAACGCGGTGACCTTCATCCGCCGTGATGACCCCGAACTGCCTGAATCTGTGAGTGCATACATGCACGCTGCCCAGTTCGGCGCATCCATGTTGATGCCGCTGGTTACCGGTCGTGAGTGGCACGGTATCTTCAGTATCTCGTGGACAAATGAGGTAGAGGCACCGCCACAACTACTATCCATGGCGAGCCAACTGATCCCGACTGCTTCAGCATCGGTGGCATCTCGACGCGCCTATCTGGATGCACAGATCGCCCGTGAAGATGCGGCACGCCGCGCTGGTGAGCTTGAGACAGTGGCAGAAGTGTCTGCCGCGACAACCACCATCCTAAATCAGGAAGAACTGTTGCAATCGGTCGTGGACCTCACCAAAGAAGCCTTCAACCTCTACCACGCGCACATCTATCTGGTAGATATCGACGGCGAGCGCATGGTGCTGGCTGCGGGGGCAGGTGAACCGGGTCGCCGCATGAAGGTGGACGGACACAGCATCCCGCTTAACAGCCCAACCTCGCTGGTGGTGCAGGCTGCCCGCACGCGTGAAGGTGTCGTCGTCAACGACATCACCCGCAGCGCCGGGTTCCTGCCAAACCCGCGACTGCCCAAGACACGTTCTGAAATGGCGATTCCGATGATCGCCAGCGGTAACCTGATCGGTGTCCTCGACGTGCAGTCAGAACGCCGTAACCGCTTCACAGACGCCGATGTTACGATCAAATCCACGCTGGCAGCACAGGTCGCTGTCGCCATCGAAAACGTGCGTATCTTTGCTGAGGTCGAAGCACAGGCCGAACGCGAGCGTGCAATTGCTGAACGACTGCGCGAGGTTGACCGCCTCAAGTCGCAGTTCCTGGCGAATATGTCGCACGAATTGCGCACGCCGCTCAACTCTATCATCGGGTACAGCGAAGTCTTGCTTGACGGTGTAGACGGTGATCTAACCGATGATGCGGAAGAGGATGTCGAGGCGATCCACAATAGTGGTAAGCACCTGCTCTCGATCATCAACGAAATTCTCGACCTCGCCAAGATCGAAGCCAACCAGATGCAATTGGACCTAAAGCCGGTCGATCTGGTCGAATTTGCGGGCGAAATCGTGCGCTCTGCTCAACCGCTGGTCAAGGAAAAGCCAGTAAACGTAAATCTGATTCAAGACGGCGACATCCCGATGGTGAGTGCCGACGCGGTTCGCCTGCGCCAGATCATCTGGAACCTGATGTCCAACGCGGTCAAGTTCACCGAAGAAGGCGATGTCGAACTGCGGCTCGATATGGCAGAAGAAGGTCTTGCCCGTGTCACCGTCGCCGACTCCGGTATCGGCATGACCCGCGAGGACCTCGGCAAAATCTTCGAGCGCTTCAGCCAGGTAGACGGCTCCTCGACCCGCCGCGCTGGTGGGACCGGCCTCGGCCTGACGATCACGAAGCAGTTGATCGAGATGCACGGGGGCTATATCGAAGTCGATAGCGTCTATGGTGAGGGGACTACCTTCTGGTTCACTGTCCCGGTCTACGTGCCGGAAGAAGCATAAGCATAACGGATATAAGAGGCGCGGCTACAGGTCGCGCCTCTCATCAGCCATATGATTCTCAGGGACACGGCGTGCCGTGTCCCTACCTGTTTCTATCCCACACACAAAACAGTAAATCCTCAATGAATCACACTCGAAACCGGGTCTATTATGGAAAGTAAGAAGATGTGCATGTCTGCCAGTCCGCCGAGAAACAGACACATTCCCGATGGATAACAGACAACTGTCGAATATTGAGCATTTACCACGCGAGAAGAAGCCAGAGGTTCTCATGAACTCATATTTTAACGCCGTTGTCTGCCTGGAATGCGGTCATGCAATGCCGCCCGATATGTCACTGCCACACTGCGAACGTTGCGCCTCGCCCTGGTTAGATGCACGCTATGACTATGAAGCGGTGCGTCAAATCTGGCAGAATGGCCTCGTCTCGCGGACGCGGTCCCTGTGGCGCTACAGTGACCTGCTGCCTATCCCTGAAGCGAACCCGGAAATCTCGCTAAGTGAGGGCTATACGCCGCTCACTCGCCTTTACCAGTACGAGCGCATCTACGGGCACGCGCCCATCTACGTCAAAGACGAGCGCAACCAGCCGACCAACTCCTTCAAAGACCGTCAGGCCGCACTCAGCGTCACCGCCATGAAGCAGGCCGGCATCACCGAATGCGTCCTCGCATCCACCGGCAACGCCGCCGTTGCCTATGCCGCCTATTGTGCCCGCGCAGGCATCAAACTGTGGCTGTTTTTGACCAGCCTCGTCCCGCCGGAAAAAATGCGCGAGGTCGCCATCTACGGCGCAGAAGTCGTCAAGGTCAGCGGCACATACGACGAAACCAAGAAGGTCGCCGCTGAATTCGCGCAGCGCAAAGGCATCCCCATGGATAAGGGAGCCAAGACCATCCCCGCTAAAGAGAGCATGAAGACCATGGGCTACGAGATCGCCGAGCAACTCGGCTTGATCCAGAACCCCGACTTCATCGGACAGTGGCTCGCGCCGGATTGGTACATTCAGGCCGTCAGCGGGGGTATCGGTCCCATTGGGGTTTGGAAGGGCTTTACCGAACTGCTGGAAATGGGCCTCATCGACAAAATGCCCAAAATGGGCTTGATTCAGGCCGCCGGATGTTCGCCGATGGTTCAGGCATGGGAAGAGGGCCACTATACCGCCGAACCTGTCATCCCCAAAACGCTGATTCACGTGCTGGCAACCGGCGACCCCGGTTACGGCTATGTCCTGCTTAATAATGCGGTCCGCAGCAATGACGGCGTTATGCTCGCTATTGAAGATGGCGACACCTTCCAGGCCATGCGCCACCTTGCCACCCGCGCCGGGATCAGTGTCGAACCCGCGACCGCCGTCGCCTTCGGTGGTATGGAACGCATGTTAAGAGAGGGCATCATTCAAGAGGATGAAGTCGTCGTCATCAACGCCAGCGGGCACACCCTCCCGGCAGAAAGCCACATCCTCGGCGACCAGTACGACAAGTACATCCTCAATGTTGATCTACCCAATGGCGAGTCCGCTATCCCTGTAGGTGACGAAGAAGGTCTTGGCGCAGCGCTCAAAAACCTTGACGAACAGGTCACAACCATCGTCATCGTTGACGACAACCCCAACGACCGCCGCTTGATCCGGCGGTTGCTGCAAAGTTACAAATCCTACCGGGTCTATGAAGCGCCCAATGGCGAAGAGGGCCTCAAGGTCATTGACGACCGGATGCCCGATCTCGTTGTGTGTGATCTGACGATGCCAGAAATGGACGGCTTCAGCCTGCTAGAGCACCTCAAGAACAACCCGCGCACCGCACAAATCCCGGTTGTAGTCGTTTCTGCCAAAACACTGACCGGCGACGACCGCAAAATTCTGGAGACGTACAGCGACTCTGTGTGGACCAAAGGCGGCTTTGAAACGCGCCAACTGGTCGATCACGTGGTCAATACGCTGGGACACACCCCGGTCGGCATGATCCAGAATCGCCCGTCTACACAACCGCGCCGCCCAACCCGCGAAACCGGGAATACACCGCACGCACAGCCGCAAAGCCGCGCTGAACTGGCTGAAGATAGCCCCGTCATCGTGCTGATCGACGACAACCCGGCAGACCTGCGCCTTGCCCGTAAGATGCTGCAAGCCGACGGCTATATCAACATCATCGAAGCGGCAAACGGGCGCGACGGACTCAAGGCCATCTACAACTATCACCCGGATATGATCATCCTCGATCTGGTGTTGCCGGATATGGACGGCTTCTCCATCATCGAAACCCTGCAAAACGATGTCAAACTGCGCGATATTCCGGTCATCGTCCTCAGTGCCAAGTCGTTGGACGCCAGCGAACGCGCCCACCTGCAAAGCAATATCCGGCAAATCCTTGAGAAAGCATCGCTTGACCGGAAGGCGTTGCTTGGTATAATTAAAAATGAATTAGGTTAGAATTGTTGTAACTTGCATGTTCAATGAAGAAGGCTGATATGGCTCCGAAAATCCTCTACATCGAAGACAACCCGCAAAATATGCGGTTGGTCCGCAAGATGCTTAAAGTCGGCGGATATGCGATGCTGGAAGCCAGCGACGGTCTTTCCGGCGTAAACATAGCCGTTCGTGAAAAGCCCGACCTCATTCTGATGGATATCAACCTGCCTGATATTGATGGTATGGAGGCAACCGCCCGCCTGAAGTCGATGCCAGAGATGCAGCATATTCCCATCATCGCGTTAACAGCCAACGCCATGCATGGCGACCGCGAGCGCTTTACCGATGCCGGGTGTGACGGCTATCTCGCCAAGCCCGTCACCAAAAACGAATTGCTCAATCTTATCGCCCATTTCCTCGAACAATTCCAGCAGGCCGGTTAATAGGGAGAGTTTAACATGGCAGCAGACAACGGACGGCTCATCGTCGTCATTGAAGACAATCCCCAGAACGCACGCATGGCAACCAAACTATTACGCATTGCCGGGTTCAAAGTCATGGTTGCCGAAGACGGCGAAGAAGGGCTAACGACCGTGTTTGAAAACAACCCTGATCTGGCGCTCATCGACCTCGGCTTGCCCGATATTGACGGGCAGACGGTCGTCGCGCTGATTCGCCAGCAACCCGAACTCAACACGATGCCGGTCGTCGCGTTTACCGCATGGCCCGAAGACACCGCCCACCAGATGGCAAGCAACTATGGCTGCGATGGTGTCATCACCAAACCGATCAATACGCGCACCTTCGCCGATCAAGTAGCGTCCTTTCTGAACGCCGTCAAAAGCTAGGCTGGGAGTACGCCTCGTGGCCTCTGATCCTTTCATCGAGCACGCGAATCCGCTAAGTGATCGCGTGACCGTGCCTGCAAGCGAATATGATTACAATCAACTGGCAGATGTCTACAATCAGACTCGCGTTGATTACATTGTCCCCATGCCGATGAACGGCAAGCGTATGGGCGAGTATATTCGCAACTATGATATTGACCTTGATGCTTCGGTGGTGGTCAACGCGCCGGATGGCGAACCCCTCGGCATTGGCATGATCGCTTTCCGCGAGGACCGCGCCTGGATCACGCGGCTTGGCATTACGCCTGCCAGCCGTGGCAAGCGCGTGGGGCAATTCGTCATGGAAATGCTCATCGCTCAGGCAGAAGGTCGCCGCTGTCGCCGTGTGCAGCTAGAAGTCATCGTCGGCAACGACCCGGCCATCAACATGTTCGCCAAACTCGGTTTCAAAGAGCATCGCCGCCTGCTCGTCATCCGCCGCCCGCCGGGAAAATTGGGCGAAGATCAGCAGTGCGAACCCTGTGAGGTGAACGAACTTTACGATGGGCAAATTCCGTATTATCTCGAACAACGAGAACCGGGCGCAGCGTGGTTGGAGGAAACGCCGTCACTGCTCAACACAAAGGCACTGCGCGGCGTTGAAGTAAAATTAAATGACACACATAAAAAAGGCTGGTTGGTCTTTCAGCGCAGCCCCTTCCAGTTGACGCATTTCGTGTTTAACAGCGATGTTACAGTACCGGTGGCAAGAGCCTTGCTGCATCAGGTACACACCGCCTACCCGATGCAAGATACAAAGGTCGAGAATATACCAGTCGATCATCCGACGTGGGAAGCGTTTCAACAGTTCGGCTATTTCGAGTCCTTCCGCCGCATCGAGATGTACCTGCCACTGCGTTAAGGGCTTTTCCCACGACGCCACAATAGACGCAAATTTATCCACGACTATAATAGACATGGACGACTATACGATGTCGTCAGTACGCAATGTCTATACGCGTTGATAGGATACACCCTCTATGCCTGACGAACGCTGGTACCAGCGCGAAGCAGCGCGGACACTAGACCGCCTGCTACCGCATTTAAACGATAATATCGATGCCCTATCCGATGCGGAACTATTCCGGGAGCGTCTAGACGCGCATTTTGCCGGTGTGTTCCGCTATCTGCACCTCGTCTATGGCGATCGCTACGACCTGATCTATCATATCGAGCGCATCCTCAAAACCCTGATCGAACATTTCGCACAGCGGCCCCTCGAATTGCGAGCGCTTGACGCCCTGCGCGAGCAAGATGCCGCGCCGCCGCGCTGGTATCAGCGTTCAGACATGATCGGCGCGGTGTTTTACGTCGATCTGTTCGCGGGGAATCTAGCCGGGGTCCGCAAGCGCATCCCGTATCTAAAAGAGCTGAGTGTGTCGTATCTACACCTCATGCCCCTGTTCCGCGCCCCGGACGACAACAGCGACGGCGGCTATGCCGTCAGCGACTACCGCCACGTAAACCCGGCACTGGGGACAATGGCGCAACTCGCCGATCTCGCCGCCGAACTGCGTGCCAACGGCATCAGCCTGTGCCTTGATTTCGTGTTCAATCACACATCCGACGAGCATGAATGGGCCGTCCGCGCCGCCGCCGGAGAAGCCCCCTACGACGAGTTCTACCATTTCTTCGAGAGTGAGGAACAAACGCGGGAATGGGGCGCACACCTGCGCGAGATTTTCCCGGAGACATCGCCGGGCAGTTTCACGCAGCTAGAAAACGGCGATTGGGTGTGGACCACGTTCAACAGCTTTCAGTGGGACCTGAACTATCGCAACCCCGCTGTGTTTAACGCCATGCTGGACGAAATGCTGTTTCTGGCGAATCAGGGCGTAGAGGTGCTGCGGCTTGATGCCGTGGCCTTCGTGTGGAAGCAGATCGGCACCACCAGCGAAAACCTCGATCAAGCACATTGGATCATCCGCGCCTATAACGCACTGGTGCGAATCGTCGCCCCGGCGATGGTGTTCAAATCCGAGGCCATCGTCCACCCTGACGAAGTCGCCCGCTACATCAGCGTGGACGAGTGCCAGCTTTCATATAACCCCACGTTTATGGCCCTCATCTGGGAAGCGCTGGCGACACGCGAAGTCCGTCTGCTGCAAAACAGCATGGCGAAGCGTTTTGGCCTGCCAGAAGGAACTGCGTGGGTCAATTATGTGCGTGTCCACGATGATATCGGCTGGTCCTTCGCCAATGAAGACGCCGCCGCGCTGGGTATGTGGGGCGACAATCACCGCCGTTTCCTCAACGATTTCTACAGCGGGACCTTCGGCGGGACCTTCGCCAAAGGGCTTGGCTTTAACTATAACCCCGACAACGGCGACATGCGCATCGCCGGGACCGCTGCCAGTCTCGCCGGTTTAGAGCGTGCAATCGAGGAGAACAACGAGCGCAACATCGAGCATTCGCTGCGCCGCATCATCATGATTCACAGCCTCATCATCGCCGCCGGGGGGATTCCGCTGCTATACCTCGGCGACGAAATCGCCACTATGAACGACTATAGCTACGTCGATAATCCCGACAAAGCCAACGACGAGCGCTGGGTCCACCGCCCACGCTTTGACTGGCAGCGTGCCCGCAAACGCACCAACACCGATTCGTCCGAAGGCCGCGTTTTTCAGGCAATCCAGCGCATGATCGACATCCGCAAGGTGCAGCCTGCCATGAGTGCGGATAAGCAAACGCTGTTCTTCGGCACGCAGAACCCGCACGTCCTCGGATTCATGCGGCACAACGATATCGTCGTGCTGGCGAACTTCGGTGATAGCCCGCAAAGCGTCCGCCTGGATGTGCTGGACGCCTACTGGCCTTTGCCACGTCATATCGTTGATCTGTGGACCGGAGAGACGATCACCCGCGCAGGCGGCTTGATCTCGCTGGGCGCGTATCGCTTTGTGTGGCTGGCACGCGGGGAATAGAAATCAAGGCTATAAAGATTATAGACGAAAGACAAAAGGTGTCGCCTAATTCTGGGCGACATTTTTCTACTATTCTTATGTCACCAACTCTGGCGGCAGATGCGTTACGCGGTTGATGTAGCGGATCAACATGCGCCCGTCGTCCATAAAATCGACACGGGTGATCGCCGTGTTGTAGTGCCAGTGGAAGTAAGTGTCTCCCGGCAGGTGATTCAACAGCGCTTTCATCAGCAAATCCATGAACGTACCGTGTATCACAAGGGCGATCTTGTCGTCGCTGCGCCCGGTGGATGCGGCACGCGCACGCAAATGTGACGCGACCTTGATCGCCCGCGCCGCCGCCAGTTCATAAGTTTCCTGCTTCTGCTCCGGGCGATACCAGCCCTTCTCGGTGATGCCCTCCAGCAACTCATAGCCGGGGAACTCCGCCTCCATCTCAGCCCGCGTCATCCCGGTAAACCCCTGTTCCTCGCCATCAACCAGCAGCCATATACCCCCATGTTCGTAAATATCGGCCCAGACTTTCGGCTTGAGGCCCAGCGCCTCGCCAATCGGTTTCGCCGTCTGCATGGCACGCCGCATGGGGCTGCAATACAGGTGGGTGAGGTCATGATCATGCGCATCGTGCCGCCGGGGAGAATCTGCCGAATGCCGGACGATCTGCTCTAAATTTGTCGCTTCTGCCAGAAATTTCGCTACATGCTCTGCCTGCTGAAACCCGACTTCGGTCAGGTTCGGGTCTTTGTCTCGTTTGTCGATGTCTTCCATGAGGGCATTATTTTCCGACTGCCCATGCCGGATCAAGTAGACTTCCATCGTCGTGCTTTCGTTACATAGCCGTTATCAACAGCGCAGCAGTCTAACAGACGATTGTTAAATCTGTGCGACAGATTTTAAGTCAGATGCACCCGCTAGGATGACGCCCGCCGCACAAGCACCGACGAGTCAATCGCCCGCACGAATACAACGGCAGCATGGGGGGTAGATACGAAACG
>DAOTXA010000286.1:0-14069 GCA_034435595.1 Anaerolineae bacterium
AGTTTACGCTGACCCAGTTCGTGCAGCACTGCGTCGTTGAACATGCCTTCACCGGGCGCAATTGGTGCGGTCGCCACGCCGAAGCGCTGCCCCCACGACAACAATGACTCGCCTTCTGCAACGGGCCGAATGGCAAAGCGGTGCGCCTCCATGATGGTACGTGTCGTGGTGAAGGTCGCGCCCTCAAACGCGATCTGTGTACCCGCTTCAATCGTCGTGGTGGCGATGCCGACATTGTCTTGCGGCTGTGGCAAACGCCCAACTTCGCTGAAATCTACAGTCATCGTGTGTTTCTCCTGGTTGCTTTTGCAAAAAGTCACACGCGATGTCAACGAAAACGCGTGTCTTAACGAATTGTGCTTGTCTGTATTCGCTCAATGTCGAAATTTTGTCCCCCATTATACAGCAGCAGCACAACCAAATCGTCGATACCAGTAAACCACCGCAGACCATCCACAAGCGCAACACAGTCAAACACAGTAATATTGTGACGCGATACACACATGAGCAATTTCACGCAGATAGGAGCGACTCATGATCGAAACCAAACAGATACTCGAAGCGGATCGAGCGGTTGTATTGAACGAATTACAGGCCCATGTTCGCGGCGAAATCCGCTTCGATGAAATGAGTCGCTGGTTATACAGTACCGATGCCTCAAGTTACCAGATTTTCCCGCAGGGCGCGGTCACTGCACGCGACGCTGATGATGTGTCGGCGGTGGTGATCGCCGCGAAAAAAACCGGGCTTTCGATTGTGCCACGCGGCGGCGGAACCAGCCTTTCCGGGCAGACGATTGGCCCCGGCATCATCATTGACCACTCGCGCTACATGGATCAAATCCTCGAACTCAACGTTGAAGAGCAGTGGGTACATGTGCAGTCCGGCATGGTGTTGGATCGCCTCAACCGCGCCCTGAAGCCGCACGGCCTCATGGTCGGGCCAGACCCGGCATCCAGCATGGCGGCAACCCTCGGCGGCATGACCGGCAACAACTCCACCGGCTCGCACTCGATTCGTTACGGCCTGATGATCGACCACGTACAATCGGTCGATGTGGTTCTATCCGATGGTAGTCAGGCACACTTCGGACCGAAAACGCCGGGAGAAGTTGCCGCGCTGCAAGCCGAGAACACGCTCGAAGGTCATTTATACCGCGAGATCCCCAGATTGCTGGACGAATACGCGGACGATATTCGCACTGGATACCCGAAAACGTGGCGCACCGTCGCCGGATACAACCTGAATCGCCTGCTGCGCCAGCGCGAAAACGGCGAGCCGTTCAACCTCGCGCCCTTGATCGTCGGCAGTGAGGGCACATTGGGCGTCATTACCGCAGTCAAGCTAAATCTTGTCAAGCGACCGGCATCGGTACGACTGGCAATTTTGCATTTTGACGAACTGTATCCGGCGCTGAAGTCGGTCCCCGCGATTTTGCAGCACAATCCCTCGGCGGTGGAACTGGTGGACCGTTTTTTCAACCACCTCACACGCCAGTCTATCGAATACGCTGGACGCTTGAACGACTTCGTGCAGGGCGACCCCGGCGCGGTATTAATCGTGGAATTCGCCGGGGAGAACGCGGACGAACTCGCATCCAGCGTCCAGGGATTAGAAGATTCGCTGCGTGCCGGTGGCTACACTGGTACGATTATCCACCGCACGACACCGCAGGAAGTATCCGGGGTGTGGGCGGTGCGCAAGGCCGGACTCGGCCTGTTGATGAGCCAGCGCGGGGACGCCAAGCCGCTCGCTTTTGTGGATGACGCGAGTGTTCCGGTAGAAAATCTGGCGGATTATGCGCAAGAAGTGACGAACTTTTGCGCAGAACAGGGTACCGTAGCGGCCTTTTACGCACACGCCTCGGCAGGATGCCTGCACATCAACCCGGTGCTGGACCTCAAGACGGAAACCGGATTACAGCAAATGAAGGCGATTTCGCAGGCAGTCGCCCAATTCGCTATCGACTACGGCGGCACCACGACCGGAGAACACGGCGAAGGTATGGCGCGTAGCTTCTTCAATGCGCAGTTGTTTGGCCCGCGCCTGCACGCCGCATTCCACGCCGTCAAAACGCTGTTCGACCCCGGTAACATCATGAATCCCGGCAAGATTCTGGATGCGCCCGCACCCTGGGAGCGTTCGATGCTGCGCATTTCGCCCGATTATCATGTGCCCCATGTGCCAACGAATACCATCCTCGATTTCTCGGCAGATGGCGGTTTCGCGGGTATGGTCGAGATGTGCAACGGTCAGGGTGTATGTCGCAAGCGTGGCGACGACGGCGCGATGTGCCCATCGTTCATCGCCACGCGTGATGAGGCGCATTCCACACGCGGACGAGCTAACGCCCTGCGTGCAGCCATGACCGGGCAACTCGGTGAAAAAGGGCTGCTAGACCCCAAACTCTACGAAGTCCTTGACCTGTGTTTGGAGTGCAAGGCGTGCAAGCGCGAATGCCCCTCACTGGTGGATATGGCAAAGCTCAAATACGAATACCTGTCACAAATTCAAGCAGAAAAAGGCGTTCCGCTGCGCAGCCGGTTGTTCGCCAATATCCACATGCTGAACAAACTCGGCAGCAGCGTATCACCTGCATTGACCAATTTCGCCTATAAAAATCCTCTGTTGCGGACGATGCTGGATCGCGGCCTCGGCATTGATGCGCGGCGCAGCTTGCCGCCCCTAGCACCACAGACGTTTACACGCTGGTTCAAGCAACACACGCCGCACATCAACGAAAAGCGGGGACAGGTCGTATTGTGGGACGATACCTATCTCACCTACAACGAACCCGAAATCGGCGTGGCGGCGGTCACACTGCTGGAAGCATTGGGCTATGAGGTGCTGCTGGTCGAAGATCGCAAATGCTGCGGCAGGCCCATGATCTCGAAGGGTTTGCTCGAACAGGCGAAAGCCAACGCCGCCCACAACGTCGAACACTTATTGCCTTATGCCCGGCAGGGAACGCCGATCATCGGCCTGGAGCCAAGCTGCATCACCACTTTGCGCGATGAATACCCCGACCTGTTGCGCTCCGATGCGGCGCGGACGGTCGCGGAACACAGCCTGTTCATCGAGGAGTTCTTCGCCCGCTTGATTGATGAAGGCACATTCGACCTCACATTTACAAGTGAAATCGCTCCGGTGCTACTACACGGGCATTGCTATCAAAAAGCGCTCATCGGCACGGGTGATATGCTCAATGTGCTGCGACAACTTCCCGGTTCTGATGTCAGCGAGATTCCGTCCGGTTGCTGCGGCATGGCGGGATCGTTCGGTTACGAACGCGAACACTACGACATCTCGATGACCGTCGGTGAGGATCGGCTGTTCCCGGCAGTGCGCGAGGCCGACTCAGGAACCGTCGTGCTGGCGTCAGGGATCTCCTGTCGTCACCAGATCGCCGACGGGACCCCGCGTGAGGCCGTTCATCCGGTCGTTTATCTGGCGTCTCGTCTGGCAAAGGCATAGGCTCCCGGTCCAACTACACAGCGGACATAACCATGTCTTATTTCATATGATGAATGTGTGCTAGGATGGCAAAAACGGCATATATAAGGGGGATTGTCATACAATGAACGAACGTCAGCGCTTTCACGCGACGATGCGCTACCAACCGAGAGATCGCGCACCAATCTACGACTTTAACTTCTGGCCCGAAACGCTGGAATTGTGGCATGAACAGGGATTGCCCGCTCACATCAACCGGGACAATAGTGACGACTTTTTCGGCATGGATCGCTTCTTCTTCACGGGCATCCGGCCTGATCTGGCCCCGGTGTTTGAGGAATATGTAATCGAAGATCGCGGCGACCGCGAGGTCATCCAGCAGAATAACGGCGTCAAGGTACTGCGCCACAAAACCATGAGTTCGATCCCGATGGAAGTTGGGCATCTGCTGACCGATCGTGAAAGCTGGCAGAAGCACTATGTCCCGCGTCTTGATCCTGACCGCCCGGAACGCTGGCCTGACGACTGGGACGAGCGCGTCAAAGTGTGGACCGACCCTGACCGCGAAACCGTGATGGTGATTCATGGCGGCAGCTTATTCGGGAAATTACGCGACTGGATCGGCATCGAAAATATCGCGCTGCTACTGTACGACGACCCGGTCTGGTTTGAGGAAATGGTCGAAACGGTGACCAACTGCATCCTCGGCACGATGACGCGCATTTTTGAAACCGGCGCGAAGATCGACGCGTGCAGCATGTGGGAAGACATGGCCTATAATCGCGGCCCACTGATTAGCCCCAGGCATTTCAAGCAGTTTCTCGTACCCCGCTACCGCAAAATCACCGACTTGCTGCACAAGTACGGCGTCGATGTCTGCTGGATTGATTGCGATGGCAAAATCGACAAACTGGCCCCCCTGTGGCTGGATGCAGGCGTCAACTGTATGTTCCCGCTGGAAATTGGCACATGGGGCGCAGACCCGCTCGCCTTCCGCAGGGAATACGGCAAAGACATGCTGCTGATGGGCGGCTTCGACAAGCATAGTCTGGCGAAATCGAAAGCGGCCATTTCCGCCGAAATCGACCGCCTGACGCCACTGGTCGAAGAAGGCGGTTTTATCCCCTTCTGCGATCATCGCGTACCGCCGGATGTTCCGCTGGAAAATTACTGGCACTATCTGGAAACCGCACGCGCACGCTGGGGACTTAACACCAATTTAAGGCCAATGGGCACCCTCGAAAAACCCATTTCAAATTCATAATTTCGTCGATAGCAAATCTACCACCGGAGAATGCAATGTCTGAAACCCTCAAAACCATCCAGGAAGCCATCATCGAAGGACAGGCCGCGGACGTTGAAGCAGGCGTCAACGCCGCGATCAGCGAAAGTATCGCCGCCGATCAGATTCTACACAAGGGACTCGTCCCCGCGATGGCAGAAGTCGGGCGGCTGTACGAAGAAGGCGAGTACTTTGTGCCAGAAATGCTGATTGCCGCACGCGCCATGAAAGCAGGTCTGGCGATCCTCAAGCCGCTGCTGCTGGAATCCGCCGTTGAACCCGTCGGCAAGGTAGCACTGGCAACGGTCAAAGGTGATCTGCACGACATCGGCAAGAACCTCGTCAGCCTGATGATGGAAGGCGCAGGTTTTGAAATTGTCGATCTCGGTGTGGATGCGCCGCCGGAGAAGTTCGTAGAAGCAGTGCGCGAGCAAAGCGTCGATGTGGTGGCGATGTCTGCACTGCTGACCACAACCATGACCAACATGCAACATACCATCAGCGCACTAAAAGAAGCTGGATTGCGCGATCAAGTCAAGGTCATCATCGGCGGTGCGCCCATCACGCAGGAATACGCCGACGAAATCGGTGCGGACGGCTACGCGGCAGATGCAAGTCAAGCGGTGGTACTGACCAAGTCCCTGCTGGGCGTGGCATAATCTAACCGAACATAACCCCATACGCGTAAAATTTCCCTTCACGTCCCGGCGTGCGGGGTTTTATTTGTTGGTGAACGATCATGATTTAGCGGACAAAATAAGGTCTATATCGGCGACGCTGCGGTCAATGAGTTCGTAGGTTGCCTGTCGTGCAGCATCAACATCCCGGTTGGCGATGGCCTCCATGACCGCTTCATGCAGCGGAAGCGCTGAATGTACCCAGCCCGGTTTAGTCGATGTGATCTTGCGGCTTGATTGCAGGGCTGTGCGTAGATTGATCGCCAATTGCGACAATAACTCGTTATGACATGCAGCAAAAATTGACTCGTGGAAGTGCATATCAGCTTCGATATGAGATTCCTTGTCGTTGATCGTCGCTTCCAAGGTTTTGTAGCACGCCCGGATGTGTTCAATATCGGCAGGTGTGGCACGGGTTGCCGCCAGTTCCGCAGCCGTGACCTCAATCGAGCGTCGTACCTCGGCGACGTTACGCAGAAACTCTCGCGTGGGGCCGCTGTTATACTGCCAGCGCAGAACGTCGGGGTCCAGCATGTTCCAATCTTTTTGTGGGCAGACCCGCGTCCCCCGGCGTGTGCGCACGTCAATCAAGCCCTTGTCTGTCAGGATTTTGACTGCCTCACGGACCACTGTGCGACTTACTTTCAGTTCGGCTTGCAGGGCGTCCTCGTTCGGCAGCGTCTCACCAACAGCCAGTTGACCGGATACGATCTGCTCGCCCAATTTGTTGACTACCTGACGCGATAGACTTATCGCTCTGGTGAGTTTACCCGGTTTGTTTTTCTTCTCCATTATCAACAACCAGTGATCATGTGTTCATTTATGCAAAGAGTTTAGCGTATTTGATGTTAGATTGGCGAACGCGAGTCCGCGAAGCTGAACTATCGTTTATGCACCGGGATACGCCCCAAATTTATGGACCGCATCGAGAACGCAGGCATTCACGTGGCCTCGGCAGTTTTTGGCATCACTATGCGCAGATAATAACCTGCGTCATGACGCAAATATGAGAAGATCGCCGTTTTGATCGTAAACCTGCGCCAGACGTTGCATCCGGCGAATAGAGGGGATACAATCGAAAATAGTTCCATGACACACCGGTATATACTTTTAAATTGTGGTGTGTCGCTTTTCTAAATATTTCGGTTTCAGGAGATATAGAGCCAATGTTGAAGAATCGCAAGTTCTCCTTCGTGTTCCTGCTGCTGGCGTTCGCGCTGGTACTGGTCGCCCTTCCTGCAATCTCGCAGAATGACGTACCAGAAGGCCCCATCGTGTTCAACTCGTACAATAGTGACCCGGTCCCGCGTGCGTGGACGGAAGAATTGGTCGCCATGTGGAACGAGCAGAACCCCGATGCCCCCGTTGACCTCTCTACTGTCGAGCATGAAAGCTTTAAGCAAGCGATCCGCACCTATCTGGTGGCTGATCCCGCGCCGGATGTGCTGACCTGGTTCGCCGGTAACCGCGCCCAGTTCTTCATTGATCGTGACCTGATCCTGCCGATCAGCGATATGTGGGAAGCCAACAACTTCGACGAATTATACGCCCCCGGCTTTAACGCGCTGGCGACCGTCGAAGGCGAACAGTACTTCCTGCCGACCTCCTACTACTGGTGGGGCATTTACTATCGCCCGTCGATCTTTGAAGAAGTTGGCATCGAGGCCCCGATCACCGAATGGGATCAACTGCTAGAGGCCTGTGACGCGCTGAACGACGCCGGTTACGCGCCGTTTACCATCGGTACCAAGTTCCGCTGGACCGCCGCCGCATGGTTCGACTATATCAACATGCGCGTGAACGGGCCGGAATTCCACCGCGACCTGATGTTACTGCGCGAAAGCTACACCGACGAGCGCGTGGTCGAAACCTTCAACTACTACGGTCAGTTGTTCGAGCGCAACTGCTTCATCGAAGACCCGGCAGCCTATAGCTGGCAAGAAGCCCTCGACTTCATGGTGCAGGACGAAGCAGCCATGTACCTGATGGGCGCATTCATCACCGACTCCTACCCGGATGAACTGGAAGATGATCTCGACTTCTTCCGCTTCCCGACCATCGTTGAAGGCGTCCCGATTGGTGAAGACGCCCCGACTGACGGCTTCTTCATCCCCGCAAGTGCAGAGAACCCCGAAGGCGCGAAGGCGTTCCTGGCGTGGCTGGGTTCGCAGGAAGTTCGCCAGATGGCCTTTGAACAGCAGAACGAACTGCCACCGCGTATCGACGTAGACCTGTCTGTCGCATCTGAACCCGTTCAGAAGGGTATCGAGTTGATCCAGGGGGCCGATGTCGTGCTCCAGTTCTATGACCGCGACACCACGCCAGAAATGGCAGATGCCGGTATGGATATGATGATGGAATTCTGGGAAGACCCCGGCGACCTCATGGACCTGCTGGAAGAGCTTGAAGAAGATCGCGTCCGCATCGCCGAAGAGCAGGCCGATCAGGAATAGCAGCGACCCTGCCCGCGAACCGGTCAGCGTGTGACGCACACCCCGGTTCGCCCTCATAACCCGAACGAAAACGGGGGTATGGCCGTCTGGCTGTACCCCTGTCTTTCAATCGTCGCCCGGAGGAAATTATGGCAACGATCAACCGGCAGTTCGCGCAGATGCCGGGACGACCGAAGCGGCGCTTCAAAATTCAGCCCTGGTTGTTTCTACTTCTGCCATTGCTGCTTTACTTCACATGGGTCATCGGCCCCATGTTTTACACGATGTACCTGAGTACCACCCAATGGGAAGGCATCATCACCATCCCGCCGGAACCGATTCAATTTGATAACTATGATCGCCTTTTTGGTGACCGTGACTTTGACGAATCGCTGACCAACAATCTGCGTTGGCTGGGTGTGTTCATCACCGTACCGACGGCGATGGGGCTGGCGCTGGCGATGCTGCTCAACACAGAGATGAGAGGAGGTCGCTGGTTTAAAGTTAGCTTTTACTCGCCGTTGATCTTATCTGGCCCGGTGGTAGGGTTGATCTGGTCGTGGGTGTATCATCCGCGTGCTGGACTCATCAACAGCGGCTTAGAGGCGTTCGGCGTGCAAGATACCCCCGGCTGGCTGGGTGACAGTGATATTGCGATCTGGGCGATTATCGCCGCCGGGGTGTGGCGTCAGGTCGGCTATGTGATGGTGTTGTATCTGGCGGGCCTCAAGAACATCGACCCCAGTCTGGTAGATGCCGCGATGGTAGACGGCGCGAACCGCACGCAGTTGTTCCGCCGCGTGATCTTCCCGCTGCTGGCCCCCATTACCACGATCATCATCGTTATCTCGATCATTGACTCGCTGCGTGCCTTCGATCTGGTTCAGATCATGACCAACGGCAACAACGACTCGCAGGTACTCGCCAACTTCATGTACATCGAGGCGTTTAACAACTACAAGATGGGGTACGGCGCGTCGATTGCCGTGATCTTGTTGTTGATTAGCCTGGTGTTCATCGGATTCTATCTGTATCGCGTCATGCGCGAAGAACAGCTAGGGGAGGCATAAACATGGCATCTGTAGCAGATCAGAGTTCTGTCAACAAGGCACCCTCTCCGGCTCCAATGGAAGTAGCCGTTGTCCGCCAGTCAGAAACACCGCGCCGTCTGAAAGCCATCGGGCTGTATGTCTTTCTGTTCGTGCTGGTGATTATCTGGTTGATCCCGATGTTTGCCGCGTTGATTACGTCCTTCCGCACGATGGACGACATCACCGTCAACGGCTTCTGGAGCATCCCCGAACAGTTTTCACTGGATAACTTCAGCGAGGCATGGTCACGCGCTGGCGTCAGTGACTATCTGATGAACAGCTTCATTATCACGATTCCGTCGCTGTTCTTCATGCTGTGGTTGTCGTCAATGAGCGCCTATGCGCTGGCCCGGTTCCGCTTCCGGCTAAACTACCCGATCTACTTCATGTTCGTCGCCGGAACGATGTTGCCCTTCCAGATTTTGCTGCTACCCGTATTCCGCCTCGTCAACGAACTGAAAATCTACGATACCTACTGGGCCTTAATCGGCATCCACTCGGCGTTCCAGCTTGGGTTCTGTACCTTCGTGTTGCGCAACTTCATGAAGAGTATCCCGTATGAGATTTTCGACGCGGCAAAGGTGGATGGCGCGAGCGAGTTCCGCCAGTACTGGCAGATCATGCTGCCCTTGAGCCTGCCCGCAATGGCGGCAGTCGCCACATTAGAATTCACATGGGTGTTCAACGACTACCTGTGGGCGCTGATTCTGGTCAGTTCCGACGACCTGAAGCCCGTCACGACCGGACTGGCGAACCTGCAAGGCCAGTACCGCACGGACTGGCCTGTTGTCACGGCGGGGGCACTCCTCGCCAGCGTGCCGACCATCGTCATGTTCATCTTCTTACAGCGCTACTTCATTCAGGGCCTCACCCTCGGTTCGAATAAGTAACGCGATTCCACATCAATCAACCACCGGGACATGGCAATGCCGTGTCCCGGCATATTGAGCTTCTATTCCTCTGGCAGCGTCAATCTATCGTCCAATGCATCAACCGTTTCCTGCGTCTCTACAGCAGCGGATTCTTCGCTTTCTGCTTCATAGAGTCCATTGGCAAGAAAGCTGTACGGCACGATCAACACAACCAGCAGCAGCACGAAGTTCACTGTGGCGAAGGCGGCACGCATCGGCGTGCGGCGGTGAATGGCAATCGGCGCTTTGTACACGTCGCCCGGTCCTTCGATCAAGAATACGATCAATGCGGCGTGGACGGCGATATGTCCAATCACTTCCACGCGCCCGAATACCAGCGTCGTAGTGAAAAATACCAGCGTAATCGCCAGCGCCAGCGGACGTTGCAGCAGGTTAATAATCAGCAGATAACCAAGTGAAAACTCCACAAAAGCCGCCGCTACCAGAAAGAACTCAATATCAAAGCCAAGCGCAAGCTGTGGGTTGTTCTCTAAGATGTAGAGTCCCCACTGTGGATAGATGAGTTTTTCCAGCGCAACCCAGCACAGCGAAAACCCGACGGTGAAATACAGCGCCGGGATGCGCGTCCCCCACACGCGGGGATTCTCGCTGCGGCTGACGATCAGATACCAGCCGATGCCGAGGATAAAAATGTAATCGAGCATGTGGAAGCCGCCAAATTCCCAGATACCGATCGCATACAACAGCACCAATCCAGCCCCGGCAAACGGCGTCGTGCGTGGGGACAAAAGCAGCAGCACCAGCACAAACTGTAACCAACCGATCCACGCTTCGGGGACGGCGAGTTCCGGCATCAACAGCGCCTCACCCTGCCATGAAAGCAGCAGCGTCATCCCTGCCGCGATGCGCAGAATCAACACCGTATCGTCTTTATAGCTGGCGATCCAATTGTTGATGCGCTGGTACAGGGTCAGTTGATCAAGTCGGCGGTCCAGCAGCACCATCGTGCCAATCACAGCGACACTCAATGCCGCCAGACCGAGGAAGGTTGGCGTAACAACCTCTTCCAGCGATGCGGGACGGTCGCTAAACGAAAAATCCGCGAACCATTTGACATGCGCCTGCGCGATTAACGGCATGGCGAATAGCAATACGAGCAGCATCAACGTCCACAGCGCGATGCGTTTTTTGCGGTGAGTCATGGTAACAATACGCCTCGAATAGTTAACAACCACCGCAAAGGTAATTGCTCTCTTTTGCACAATCAAGGCAAATCCACTCTGACTCAACAAGCTCTAATTCATGTGGCGAACATGACGGCAGTCCGGTAATGGCTGTGAATCGTTTTCTGCTGTCTCTTGCCCCCACAAATGCAACCCACCATAATACGGATAGCTTTCACACACAAAAGGGGCGGACCATGTCCGATAATTCTCTACCCGAAACCATGCGTGTCGTCCAACTGACGGGCTACGGCGACCTTGACCGCCTGCAACTGCTTAAAGTTCCACGCCCCGACCCGGCAGCGGGCGAGGTGCTGATTCGTGTGGGTGCGTGCGGCCTCAATAACACCGATTTGAATCTGCGCAAAGGCTGGTACGGTGACGAGGACGACCCCGACGCACAATCCGGGTGGAAGGCCGACAAAAATCAGTTCCCACGTATTCAGGGTGCAGATATCGTCGGTGAAGTTGTCGCGGTTGGCGGCGATATAACCGCAGAAAAAGTCGGGGAGCGCGTCATCGTCAACCCGACGATCTATAACACAGACCCTGATAACCCGATAGACATTGATTTCATTGGCAGTGAGCGTGACGGCGGCTTCGCGGAATACGCCAGCGTCCCGGCGGCAAATGCGCATAAGATCACATCCACGTTGAGTGATGCAGAGTTGGCGACCTTCCCCACCGCATATCTGACGGCATGGCACATGCTGGAACGCGCCGCTATCCGCACTGGTGAAACGGTACTGGTCACAGGCGCGACAGGCGGCGTCGGTTCCGCGCTGGTGCAAATCGCGCAGGCACGCGGGGCAAGCGTCATCGCCATCGCCGGACGCGGTAAAGAACAACACCTGCACGAACTGGGCGTGGCGCATGTCATCCCGCGTAACGTGGGCGACCTCGCCGGAGCGCTGGCAAATCTCCGCTTTCACGTAGTAGCGGATGTCGTCGGCGGCGCGGCGATCTCCCAATTCCTGAGTCTCATCGAACCGGGCGGGCGCATCGTCACCGCCGGGGCGATTGCGGGACCACACGTCGAAATCGACCTGCGGACGCTGTACTTACGTCACATTTCGCTGATCGGTTCCACACTGGGCACAGCCTCCGACTTCGCCGCCTTAGTCAACGCAATTGAGCAAGGTGTGATTCGTCCGCTGCTGGCGATGACGTTTCCGCTGGAGCAACTTCAAGACGCGCAAACCGCATTCGAGGAAAAAGGCTATTTCGGCAAGATCGTCATCATACCCTGAGCGTCCCTGACTCTGAACGACCACTTGTCATTCAGACGCTTGATTACGTCAATGCGATCCTGTTCGATTGTGTATTCGGACCTGTCGATCTGGTAGCTACCATCAAAGATGAATATTGAACGAGAAAACCAGTAGAAAGCACTGATTCTCGCCTCAATCGCGTTGACATGTTCGCAATATATGATTATAGTAGATAGAAGTTAGTAAAAAGCATGATGGTTGTTCATCGTGTGATTTATTGTAAGCAGGATGATGATGTAATCGTATTGTCAGCCGCACTTCCGTTGTGCGATTTATTGGTTGAAATGTCCTGAAACTAGGACACTGTTCCACACTGGTATTGTTATCTGCGTGCTGAAAAATCTAGACCCGGACACACGTCCGGGTTTTTCGTTGTCTACACACTGCGATCGTGAGTTCCGGTAACACGTTCACATTGACGGCTGATTACTGATCATTGAACATGGATTACCAGCATTACCGTTGCCCCCAAACACAGAAACGGCGCGTAAGGAAATGTCAACTTGCGCGATTGTCTGGCGAGCACTCCACCAACAGCGAATACCGCCCCGGCTCCGGTGCCAATCAACAGGACGTACAAAATGTCGGGAAATCCAAACGCAAGACCCAGCATCCCCGCTAACTTTACATCCCCGCCACCCAGATCACCGGGACGTAGCTGCATCACCACGAAAAAGATCATAAACGCGAACATGCCGCCGACCACTATTTCAGAGAGTGGAATCGTCCGCGCCAGGGCGTGCAAGACGACGACGACAAACATCGACGGGTAGATCAGCGCATTGGGAACAATACGGTACTTGATGTCAATCAGCGCAATCAGCAACAAAAACGCCGCCGCTAACATCGCCGTAATCAAGGCTCCGGTCCATCCATCGAGGGCGGTCAGTAGACCAAACAACAGCGCCAGCCCGGTTTCCGCCAGCAGATGCAGCCTCCACTCTGGTGGATGCTCGTCCGCGAAGAGATACCGCAGCGCAGGAGTCATCAGCGGGCGCGGTTCATCAATGGCATCTGATGTCTGCGCAGGCAACCATCCCGCTAGCAGATTCAGCATATAACCCGTGATGTACCCGATCACGATAGCAGCGATAATATCCATTTCGCTTGCTCCTCACCCATGCCTCGTTCTGCCCCGGTGACCCAAACAAAAATCCCACCGGTATAACAGGTGGGCGGGGCTTTCAGTCTGCCACCAACTTACAAGCAGCCCGATTATGCCAGATCAACCGCATAGACGCCGTTTGAGAAGTGCGCGTTGGCTTTGTCGCAGTAGCTTTCAAATAGCTTCTAAGCCTGAGGATGCCTCTTACCGCAGTTCCATAACTGTCTCGACAGTAGCCGGGGTGGTACGACTAAGCTGCAATACCGCGCCCGAAAGCGGCTTGATTTCGATGGTGAATTCGGTGTCGGCCTTCACACCAGTGGGCAACGCCACGGTGATTTCAGCCATTTCACCATCTTCTAGCATTTTATCGCCATCGTGTGCGCCGATAAAAGCCACACTCCAGATCGACTCGTTGACAGTCTGTGTTGCGTCACGATAGCCAATCACGACGGCGTTGTCATCAACCGTGTCAGTTAGATCAACGGGTTCACCATCAGCAACCAATTCGACCGTAAAGACAACCGTATCAACGGTAGATTCCGCGAGGGTCATCGGATTGACGGTTCCCATGGCGATAACAGACCCCTTGATTTCCATCGTCGCCTGCACACCTTCTAACCCCGTGTAAATAGCATCGTCGCCCGTTTCAATGGCGGATGA
>DAOTXA010000287.1:0-2175 GCA_034435595.1 Anaerolineae bacterium
CACGCCGAGTTGGGACGAGACGCTTATTGAGATTCAAACCAGCGGCGTGACCATCGAAGAATCGCCAGCGCCGACGCTCGACGAAGTGACCGGCATTACGTTTGCTCTCACCACGTTGATCGACGTTGAAACTGATACAGTCCTGGCACAGGACGATATCACCGGTACGTACACGGTCGAACTCAGCACGGATGGCACGATGAGCATCGTCGCGGACTGCAACACCGTCACCGCTACGTATACCGCAGGTGAAGCTGACGCGCTCACAATTGACCTCGACGCGAGTACACTTGCCGCCTGCCCGGAAGGGTCGCGTTCGGATCAGGTGCTGCGCCTGCTGGCGAGTACCGCTACCTACCGCGCCAGCATCGTCAATGGCGAGATCAGCGTTTCGTTCTTCTCGCCGGATGACTCCGTGCTGGTGTTTATCGCCGGATCACAATAAACCATTCATCGCAAGAAAGGAGACAAACACATGGCATATATGACTGGATTGATTCTGTTGGTCATTGGCTTGATTGCCTGATTCTTCGGCAAGCGATTCTACCGGCTGATACTGGGACTTAGCGGCTTCGCCGTCGGCTACTACACGGTGACCGGCGCACTGGTCGAACAATCCGAGGCCGTGCAGAACATCGGCGGCATCATCGCGGAAAGTGTTCTCAAAAGAGGGGAATAAGCGAGTCAATGAATATGCCAACCAACCGTGATGACCTAAAAGCCAAGTTATTAGCCCAAGCCGAAGCCGCGATAGATAAGATGTTGTCGGATGAGCGTTTGAGCGAACAGATGACGCTGAGCGAGATTGAAGCCGTTGTAGGCGAGTCGGAAGCCGATTTTCGACAACGAACCCTGGAAGAAATCATCGCGATGCAGCAGGAAAACGCGAAAACCTGTCCGCTATGCGGCAGTTCGCTACGGAACAAAGGGCAACGAAAGAAACGGGTGGTCACACTTCGAAGCGAAAGTGAGATCGAGCGCACCTATTATCACTGCGAGACCTGTCAGAAAGGGTATTTTCCCCCTCGATGAGCAACTCAAATTGACACGTAGCGGGTTTAGTCATGACTTGAGTAAACAGATGGTGTGGCTCAGCGGTCTGTTGCCCTACGATCAATGCGAGCAAGTGATGGAACGCATCGGTGAGCGATACGTTTCTGACAGTAGTATCTGGCGTCAAACGCAGCAGTATGGTGCAAAACTGGAAGCTGAAGTTGCCCACCAACGCCAACAGGTCAGTGTAGAACTCATCCAATTCCCCGATTCGCGCTACGATCATGACCAACAGAAAGCCGTCTCCATGGATGAGGGCATGGTCAATATTCGTGGGGAAGGATGGCGTGAACTCAAAGTGGGTGCGGTGTTTGATGTGGAACAACGTCTGGAACGCAACCCACAAACGCACGAACTCGATGAAATGGCACACGGGGTCAATGTTCACTACACGGCTGTTCTGGGCTCAAAAGAGGCGTTCAAACCCGCGTTATGGGCCTTGGCTGTGCACCATAATCTCCCTACCGCACACAAGCGGAGTGTGGTTGCGGATGGGGCCTTGTGGATTTGGGATGTGGCTGAAGCCGTTTGCCCCGATGGCACCCAGGTGGTGGACTGGTTCCATGCGGTTGAACATCTCGCTGAGGCCGCCTCTGCATTGTATCCCAACGATGCCGATGCCAACAAACGCAAACGCTGGCTTAAAACCTACAAAGACTATCTCTACAGGGGGCGTATCCACAAGATTATTGCCACTTTGCATCGGCGTGAGCGCCCGGATTTGGCCGTCTATTTTGAACGTCACCAGCGACGCATGCAGTATCTTGCGTTTCGAGAAAATGGGGTGCCAATTAGCTCCGGCACCGTTGAAAGTGGGGTGAAACAGTACAAGCAGCGGCTCTGCGGTACCGGCATGCGTTGGAATGATGACTGTGCCCAACGTATGTTGGTCATCCGCTCGGTCAGCTTGAGCAACGAATTTGATGACTTCTGGCAGAGGATCGCCTAACCTTGCCAATAATCTGAAATGCACCCATGACCATCCAGCCAGTTATGCTATCTGAGTAGTTGTTACTCTAAAAAACTGGGGGTTGTAAATATTTCTAAATTTTATGGAAAAGCAATGTAAAATGCTGTAAAGTATAGAAATGAAACTATCAGACTTTGCCAAACAAACTGGTG
>DAOTXA010000288.1:0-11334 GCA_034435595.1 Anaerolineae bacterium
GATCTGCCGTACCGATGACCTGCATCAAGCTAACTGGCGCTGCACCCACGCAGGCTTCAGCCAGACGGAACGTCATGTTCGAGCCGACGACCGCCACACCCGACAGACGATCTGCCAGCGCACAGCGCATCCGCAGTGCCAGCAGCCCGCCGTTGGACCAGCCCATCACATAAACGTCGCTGATGTTGTATTCGCTTTCAAGTTCGTCGATGAGTGCGGTAAGAAAGCCGAGATCATCGACCACCTGATTGCGGTTGACGGGAATATCAAGGTAATCCCAGATAAAGTCAATGCCATCGGGATAGGCGATAATGTAGCCAGATTCCTCTGCCAGTTCATCGAAGCCTAGCGCCTCTTTCATCTGAAGTCCGGTTCCGCCTGCACCATGCAGCGTCAGGACCAGCGATGTCGGCTCGTCTTCGTCATAGCTTTCGGGAACGGTCAGGTAGTAGGTGCGAGCGAGGTCATCGTGTTCGAGCGTCAGTGCAGGCGTGTCGTCCTGTGCGGCAGTGACGGAAGCGATCAGCAACAGCAAGCCGCACACCATGACAGTTGCGGCGCGTTTGGGCAGATGCATAGGGGTTCTCCTCGGAGGATTGGTTAAGATTGGTGCATTATATGTAACACAAAGTCGCGGGCCGTCCGAGGGTTCAAAATCTTTTGAGCGTGTCGCTTTTGCCAGAAACACGCCAGCAATTACATTTGATCTGGGAATGGTCAGTCGTCTTGGTGTTGCTCGATCAAGGTCAGAGCGTCGTTGAGTTGTGGCGTCAAATAAACTGTGCGCGTCAAATTGGGCGCGACGCGCTTGATGATCGAGAATATCGACCGGGTCGTGCCATCCGCGCCGACCAATACACGCAGCTTGACTGTATTTGAATAGGCGCGTTGCATGTGACGAATGCTGGAAAAGAAACCTCGTGGCATGGTATCGCTACGGGAGACATCGAAGATGATATACTCAGGCGATTGTTCGCTGCTTAACTCGCCCGCCTGTGCCAGCGCGTTGTAGAGATCGCCAAGGTTCCAGGGTGAGGCCACACGATACACGAGGATCGTGTGCTCGTCATCCTGCCAGTAAACATGCACGCTCATGCGCGGGTACTCCGAGGATACTGATTTGTGCGTTAAGGTTATTGTAATCTTTTCACAAGCAGCGGCGCATTAAATCGATACGAAAAACAGGTTGGAAATGTTGGTTTCTCGTTTGCTGTATACGTCGAATATTCGTGGCGACCTCGACTTATTGCCGCGCCTGTACACATTCCTGCGCGAGTTGGAACGCGATGCACCGGCAGAGGGGCGTGTGCTGCGCGTGGATACCGGCAATGCGTGTGCGGCGGATCGGTGGCCCTGTGATGTAACGGGGGGACGTGCGGCGTATCTGGCGTTAGATGCGATGGGCTTCACAGCGGCAAATATACAGGGCGTCCTTGATGCCGAAAACCGCGAGAAACTGCGCGATCAGGTGGCGATTGGTCTGGTGGACGATGCGCATAACCACGCGGACGGGGGACTGGTTTATTCGCTGGAACCGGCTTTGCTGACGGCGGATGTAGCGCTGAACGTGCTGCTGGCCCCGGCGATGGAAGCACGATTGGACGGTTCGCGGCTGCGGCTGGCCCCGATTGCAAAGACGCAGGTGGGCGTCTTCACCTTCTATGAAGCGCATCCGGGCAATGGAACAGCACTCGCGCTCGATTCATTCACCGTTCACGAAATGCCAGCGGGGACCAACCCCGATCCGACTATTGCCGGGGTGATCGATTTTATCCGCGATGAGGCGCGTTACTACGGAAAACGCCAGCGCGACAAAGGCGATTCCACATCTGCTGATGGATAGTAATCACGTCCGTAATATGCGTGACAGTTTTGCAAGCGCTTGCGAGGAAATTCGAAAGCGTTTACATTCTGATTTTTGTAAATTCAGGTTTGACACCCGGATGCACTCATGCTATTCTCAGGCCACCATAAAACAAGAACTTTTTTGAAAACATTTACCGGGAAAATCCAATAGACTGTGGGTTATTTCGGCGAATAAAATCTTGGAACTAAATTTAAAGAAGCGTGTCCCTGTTTGTGGGCACGCTTCTTTGATTCAAATGCAGATGGCTTCTCTCCTATTCGCGTTATAATCCCCGGTATGGATGAATTACTGAACACTACCATCGGGCGTATTGTCGCGGTACTGGGCGCTGGCGGACTGATCTTCTTCTTGCTATCGCTGCACCAGTTATGGCGGGGCAATCGCGCCCCGTACTGGCGGGCACGTCGTGCGGCAGGGCAGCGCGGCGGACAGTTGTTTTTGATCGCGTTTACGCTGTTTGGTCTGGCGGGCGCGGTCGCCATTTTCGGCGGATTGGGGTCGCTGGCGATTGGTGACTCGCTGCCGGAAAGCGACGAACCCGGTGTCGCGCAGATCATCACGGCGACACCGGGGCCAACCCTCGATATAGACGCTACGATTGCCGTGGCAGTGGATGCCGCAGTTGGCGCTACCCTTGCCGCCCTACCGACCGCTACATCGCCGCCTGCAATAGTCGTCACGGCGACGGAACCGCCCGTGACCGCTACCGCCACTTCGACGCCGACCGTTACCCCATCCCCTACCTTGACGCCGACTGTCACGCCCAATTATCTCGCACGCTTCGACGGCCTGTTGGACGACACGATTGCGGCGGTGGATGCGAATGCCCCCGAAGATGCGACGCTGGCGATTGATGCACTGGCGACAGGTATTCGCTTGGATGCGCAACCTCAGAATCCTGGTACGCGCTTTGACGCTGGATTCACGCGCTTGTATGTGTTTTACACATTTGAATCGATGGCAGGCGGGACCATGTGGTCGTATACGCTGTACTATAGAGAGCGAGCCGTCGCCAGCAGGTCGGCGGTGTGGAGCGATGGTTCTGAAGGGGAGGAGTTTTTGTTTGTCGAAGTCAGCGCGGGCTTTCCACCCGGTGCGTATACGATGCGCCTGTATGCAGGCAACCGCGAGACGGATCGCACAGAATTCGTGGTGGATGATTCGTAGTCAGCCCTAAATCGGCGTTTTCTAGGCGATATTGATCTATTATGCGGGTGTTCGTTGCAGCAACAGGGCAATAACAGGAATGGAGACAACGCCATGAACTACTCGCCAGAGTCACTTGAAAAGCGCGTCGAAGACCGGGTCAAAAAATTCCACAAAGAGGCAGATGTCCATCGCTTCATCCAGACTACAAAGGAGGGGCAGCCTGCCCCGGACCGTTTCGAAGCAGTCCGCAAGCTAATCGCATGGCTGGCGGCTCCGCTGGAACAGCCCGAATTGGCGACATCCACGTCGGAACATCCGGCGGTTTAAACGCACACAGCAAGCACAACGGGGGACGCATATTGTGTCCCCCGTATCATCCTCGTTTCAATGTGCCGGGCTACTCGAAGTTGACTTCTACGAAAATCACGCCGAAGTTCTCCCAACCCGGTACAAACGCCTCTGCAAAATCGAAGGCTGTGACCAGAATCAGGTATGCGCCGTCAATTGGCAGCCGCAAATCGACCAGTTCTGACGAATAGTTGCCGCTGCCAATATCATCGTTGACGGCAAATCGCGCCCCCTGTGGACCGAAGACCATCAACAGCGTATCGACCTCTTCGCTTAAGGCGGAGATGGTCATGGCCTCGTCTTCACTGCCCTCAATCATGGCGAGGAAAACGGGGAGTTCCGGCGTGAGTTCGACCTCGAATACGGCCTCGTCGTCGATCGGCTCAAAAACAGGGGTGTCAGATTCGTCGCGTGGCGGGGCGGTGACGCCGCGTAGTTCGAGTGAGTATTCAAGCGGCACGATTTCCAATGACCCGGCGGAGTCGGTATCCAGTTCGGGCTGGCGGCGCAGGAAGTTGACATCGGTCGCCAGAATCAGATATTCGCCATTGTAGGGAATTTCGAAGTCCTCGATTTGTGAGGCCAGCGGCAGATTGTCGAGGCCGTCGTCGTTCGAATCCAGCACTTCTCCAAACGGGCCAAGCAGCACCAGCAGCGGGTCAAGCGTGCTGCCGCTGGCCTGTCGCATGGTGATGGTTGCGATGTCGCCTTCGGAGGCCTTAAAGGTGTAAAGGCGGGCTGCGATATCGCCCTCGAACACGCCTTCGACCGTGTTGTTGGGGCGGATTTCGGGAATATCAAAGGGGCTTTCACCATCTTGCGCCTGCGCCGCGAAAGCGGTTACAGATAACAGCAGCAGCAAAAGCAATACGGATAGCCAGCGGGTATGGAATCGGTTCATGGGCTTTCTCCGGGGAAACTCCTCTATTTCAACATAATTCTATTGTATCGCTATTGTGATCGACGTGCCCCCCGCACATTGCGGGGGCGCAGGGTACCGTCAGGCTACGCTTGCCCTACGCACAGGCTATGTATCGTTTTCCACTTCCTGGATCACGCTGCGCCAGACGGCATCCAGCACCATGAGTGCGGTCAGATTTTGAACGGCGTGCCCGCTTTCGAACGCGCCGGTTTGCGTGTAATCGGGGGCGGCATAGCTCAGATGAATGCCGTCATCGCGCAGACCGTCATTTGGCAGCGTGCGGGCGACATGGGCAAAATCCCACAGGGGCAGGCCGTATTCGGCGGCGAGACGACGGATGATGACGTTGTTGCGGTCGTCGCCCTCGACAAGATCGGCCTTTGTCCCCAGTACGGGGATCACGCCATAGCGCATGGCGATGTGGACGATCTCGCGCAGGCTATCTTCAAAGAACTCGCCGCTGCCTGCGTCATTGGTCCCCAGCCGGACAAGCACGATACTCGGCTGCTGAACACGGAACTCGCATTCGATGGGGGCTTCTCCCGGTTCGCAGAACTCACGCGGCGCGAATAACGGGTCCTGCACCGCCCACATATGATTGCCCACCCAGACCGCGACACTATCACGCTCGAACGAGCCAGAAAACTGGTCGATGACGGGTTGCAAATAGCTATACGGGCCGAGGTTGTAACGACCTGAGTCGAAATTGGCGAGGAAGAACGGGACTTCGCTGTTGCAATCGCCGATTTTGGAGAATGCACCGGGGTTGTTGCCGAGTTCGACACCACGCCGGTAAATATCGCGGACCATCGTCCCGCCGGGGCTGATGATACCGAGGTTGAGCGGCCATCCTGCCCATGCGGAAAGCGGCACATCGGCAACCGGAACGCCTGCTACACTCGCGGCTTGATCTGGCGCGACAGCTACGCCTACACCGGGGATGATCGACACGGGTTCGGTTGGCAACGGGGTCATCGTCGGCGGCGCGGGGGTCCATGTAGGATATGGCGTAACGGTCGGCGGCAGCGGCGGCGGTGTCGCGGGGATGACGAGTTGCTGCCCGACTTTGAGCCGGTTTTGATTCGGTAGCGTGTTGGCCCGCACGATTTCATCCACGCCGATGTTGTACAGCGCGGCGATATCGGTCAGATTTTGCCCACGGGCGACGATGTGCAGCAGATCACTCGCCGGACGCGCAGGCGTCGGTGGCGGAGATTGCTGTAAAGCGTCGCTGCCCATCAGCGGTAACGCCAGCAGCATAAAGGCGGCGGCGAGTAGAATCAAAGTCAGTGAACGGCGCATATCGTCCATTCGAGTCAATTTCTCAGTACATTCATTCTACTCCGGTTCGCGGATGTAGAGAGGGCAAGATTGTTTGATCTTGTTAAGTATAACGGGATTATAAGGTAGAAGATAAAAGGCGAAGGGAGGAATTCGCCCCGGCCTTACGCCTTTTCTTCTCGTTCTCAACTTGAAGGCATCACCCTTAATATCCCTTCACCGCCAGATAATCCGAGTAGCCGCCGATGTACCCTGTTAACTCGCCGTCGTCCAGTTCGACCACGCGATCCGCCATGCGGTCGAGGAAATAGCGGTCATGCGAGATCGCCAGCACCGCGCCTTCAAACTCGTTGATCGCCGTTTCCAGCACTTCTACCGAGGCGATATCCAGATTGTTAGTCGGCTCATCCAGCAGCAGCAGATTCGGGTTTTGCAGCATCAGACGCAGAAGTTGTACGCGGGATCGCTCTCCGCCGCTGAGGGTGCCGACAGCCTGCCGCGTCTGCTCGTAGGTGAAGGCGAACTTCAGCAGCTTGGAGACGGCTTCGCCTTCCGGCATCGGTCGAATATCGCGGATGAGTTCAATCGGCGTGCGGTGCAGATACGCGTTAAGCGTCTGGTGTTCCTGCGCGTAGTAGCCGATTTTCGTACTTGGGCCGACAACGATATCGCCGTCTAGCGGGGCCATTTCGCCCAGAATCAGCCGGAACAGTACCGATTTCCCTGCACCGTTGGGACCAATGAGTCCGACGCGCTCGCCGTGCTGAACCAGCAAATCCACATCGAAGAAAATCGGTGTGTCATCAAACGCCATCGACAGCTTTTTGACCTCAAGCGCTTTGGTGCTGCCGCGACTGCCGTTGATCTGCAAATCCATCAACCGGCGCTCCCGCACCTGATCGACCAGTTCGCCGCTTTCTTCGAGGCGTTCCAGCATCCGCCGCCGGTGCCGTGCCTTGCGTGCGAATTTTTCGCTGTCATATAGACGCGCCCACTCTGCAAACTGCGCGATCTGCTCGTTGATCTTGTTGACCTGCTTTTGCTGCGTGATGTAGGTCTGCATTTGTTTGAGCTTGTCAATTTCTTTTTGTTCGGCGTAGTGCGTGTAGTTGCCGTGGTAGACCTTTAGCTTGCCGTCTTCCAGTTCGACAATTTGCTTGATTGTTTCGTCCAGCAGATAGCGATCATGCGAGACGATGATGATGCCGCCCTCGTAGCCGCGAATGAACGCTTCCAAGTGGCGCTTGGCGTGCATGTCGAGATGGTTATCCGGTTCGTCCAGCAGCAGCACATCCGGCGATTCGACCGCCAGCAGCAGCAGCGCGATGAGCTTCTTCTGCCCGCCGGAAAGTGATTCTACGGGTAAGTGATCGTCGGCGGGCGTGAATCCTAGCTGGTGCAGCAGGCCGCGCACCCGGCTACGGTGACGGTCACCGCCGAGAGACGTATATTCCGCGAGGGCGTGCTCCTGTTCTTCGAGCGTCTGCGTCAAGCGTGCCTCGTCGCCGTAGACAGCAGGATCGCCGAGTGAGTCTTCGATACGACCGAGTTCAGCTTCGACGGCGGCAAGGGTGGGCGGAGGCGTCATCGCCGCTTCGATCAAGGTTTGACCGGGCGGCAGTTCGATGTCCTGTTTCAGATAACCAACGCGCACGCCGCGCTGAATCACGATTTGCCCGTCTTCCGGGGCGAGTTCCCCGGCGACGAGTTTGAGCAGGGTCGATTTCCCCGCACCGTTGGGACCGACCAGCCCGACACGGTCGCGGCTGTCGATGACCCACGAGATATCGCGGAAAACCGTGCGGGCGGCATAGTTGGCGGCGACGCTGTGCAGATGAATGATGTGCATAAGTAAAGCTCCTGGCGATTAGCAGTTAGCAATTAGCGTTGAAAGGTGGAACCATTGCGCCTATGCGTCACGCAGGTTTTGCTAACAGCTAAAGGCTAACAGCCGACAGCTAATGAATCAAAAACGGTCACGCGCAGGCGCACATGACCGTCAAATATTACACATAATATGACGATTCTATCCGGTCACGAGGCGCATTTCTCCCTGGGACCGGCGATTCTATGCGAGGCCGGGGCGAGGGTAAACGTGACGTTGTAATCGAAATAGATCATACGCGGACTATACCACAGGTTCGCAGGGCAAGTCAACTTTCCTGACCCGTTGTGAGCCTGATACAAAGTGCGGGTGGATGGATGCACCTACGGCGGAATCTCTCACCACGTTATCACGAAAGATCAGTTATGGTTGTCGCTTCTATATTTACTAGACCGTAATAGTTGTTTATGTAGGATTTATCGTAGAGGAGGATCACCCTTATGGCAAACAAACCCCAACTTCAGGATATTCTGTCAGATGGCAAAATCATCGAACTGACGGCGCATTACACACTGGAAGACCTGCGGCGCTTGACGAATGAAAGCGTCGATACGCTGCTCGGTTTCTTTAATGATCTGACGGACGCCGATGTCGTATTTGACCCGGTAGACACCAACGCCGATGATCCGCACGCGGTCGAAGGCGAAGAACACATTGGCTGGACGCTGGGTCATCTGGTGGCGCACGTGACTGCCAGCAGCGAAGAGGGCGCGGCGATCTCGTCTTTGCTGGCACGCGGTTTCGCCTCTATCGAACGCCCGCGTTATGAGACGCCGTGGCGCAATGTAAAAACCCTGAGCGACGTTCACCAGCGCCTCGAAGAAAGCCGCCGGATGCGTCTGGCTTACCTGGAGACGTGGCCCGATACCCCCCATCTCAATGTATATCGTGACATCTCGCCGAAGTTCATTGAGCGCTTCGGGCAGATGAACGCCATCTCTGCGTTTATCTTCGGCCTGCGCCATGAGGTCGGTCATTACGACCAGTTCCGCGACGTTCGCCAGCAGGCCATTGCCGCCCGTGAAGCCGCTTCAGGAGTATGAGGCGCATGGCGGAGAAGCCGTTTGAGAAGTGCGCGGTGGCTTTTGCCCCAGTATCTTTTCAAATGGCCTCTGAGAAACAGTAGCGCAAAGACAGTTTAAATAGTCGGAAAGGATCAAAAGTTGGCAATTTTTTGATCCTTTCTTGTGGCGAAATTTGTAAGAAGGTGACACCGAAAATCCGTGTGTTATTGGCTCACAAATCGTTGAAGTGGGTAATGTCTATCTTTTTGAGGCTTACAACCGATCAACGCGGACGCCACGCGAACGAAAACACCCACGCACCCGGCTGCGCCCACAATGTGCGCACACTGCCCCCCGCCGCATCCGTCACGAAAACACCCAGCGGGCTACGCGCTGACTGCGACAAAAATGCGATGCGCGTCCCATCTGGCGACCATGCGGGCAGCAAATCAACCACTCCAAAATCAACCAGGCGCGTGACCTCGCCGGATGCCACCTCGACCGTAAAAATGTCTTCGTTGCCGCCTCGCAACGACCGGAAGGCGATGTGCATTCCATCTGGCGAAAGCGCGGGAAAGTCGTCGTTGGCGATGTTGTTGCTCAGGTTGCGCTCAATCCCGGTTGCCACATCCAACATATAAATATCGCTGGTCCCGCTGCGCCCGCGATCATAGATCAGGGTCGTGCCATCTGGCGACCACGCCAGCGAACGGTAGCTGCCCGATTCGCTGGTCAACCGCGCAATTTGGCCACTTGCGACCTCGACCAGATAGATATCCAGCAGCCCGCGTTCTGAATCCAGGTCACCTGTAAAGGCGATCAGCGTCCCATCTGGTGACCAGACCGGCGCAAATGCACGATAGCCCTGTTCTGCTCCACCGACCAGCGGCCCGCTATCGTTGGAGCCGTCAATATCGATCAAATGTACGGCGAACTGACGCTCAAGATTTAAGGTGTAGGCGATGCGCGTTCCATCCGGCGACCACGCAGGCCGTACTTCCTGCAAGGGGGTCGCCACCACCGGGCGGATTTTGCCGCTGTGCATGTCGAACTGGTAGACATCGAACGAACGCCTGCCGCTGGACATCACCGCACCGGGCGCGACGTAGAGCAAGCGCGATCCATCTGGCGACCACACCAGTGTTGTTGCATTCTGGAACGTGATGCGAGCCGCGACCTGTTTGCGCACATCCAGCAAATACAGCCCCTCGGTGTTGCGGCCTTCCATCGTAAAGGCGATTTCATCGCCACGCGGCAGCCACCCGCCAATGATTTGTATCCCCACGACGATCAGCGCCAGCGCAGGCAGCAACACGCCTGTCACCAACCCGATAAACCGCGTCATTGTGCCGCCTGGGTAACGGTATGCGCAAAACCGTCGAAACAGCGTCGAGATTGCATGGTCGTAGCCTCAAGATCGAGCGAATATTGTAAAATTCTAACCGTGTAGGATTGATGGTAACAAGTTGTTGAATATACTGAAAGCATGGGCGAACGCAATCTGTTTTGTGCGGCTGCCCTGCACGCACGCGAGAATCGGAGAAACCCGCATGGCGACAACCACCACCCGCCAGCAAATGATTAAGGCACGCAATCTCATTATCCGCAAGCAGTATGATGAGGCGCGGCAACTGCTACTGACACTGGATCATGCGCTGGCGAACCAATGGCTCGATCAGTTGGACGAGGTCGCCCCCGATAACATCTGGGGTGCAGATGTCCCGGCTGCGCGGCGTCCGCAAACCCGTGAGGAGCGCGAGCGCTGGCTGCACGATCACTACGCGACGACGGCGACCGAAGCGCGTTCGGCGCGGGTGACGCGTTTACTGCCAACGGCGGGTGTGGTCATCATGCTGATGACGGCGCTTACCGCCGGGATCGGACTTGGCGCGGGCCTGTTCCTCAGCGGGCAAATCGTATACGTTCCGGTGCTTTCTGCGCTGATTATTGGCGTCATCGGCGGCCTATTGATGCGCTCCGCAGTGCGCTATGGCAAAGTGCGCGACGGGCTGGCAGTGGTGATCTTCAGCCTGTTGACGGCGGCCTTGCTCATCGGCAGCTATTGGGGCGTCCGCTATTATGATTACACGTATACCACCACGCAAGAACTTGACCGCGCTAATCCGCAGGTCCCCAACAGCCAGCTTGATGAGTTGCTACAGGCGAATCTGCGTGCCGCGACCGGGCAAATCGGCATTCTTGGTTATGGGATGCTTGAAGCACAGGAGGGCTTGCCTATCTATAGCACGGCCTTCACCGAGGACGAACCCACCCTGGGCGAAGCCGCTGGCTATGGCGTGATTGCGGTAGAGATGTTGCTTATTGTGCTGATGATCCCGCTGCTTGCCATCGGTCAAACGCGCAAACGCTTCTGCGAAGATTCTAACGACTGGATGGCCTTCCTGCGTATGGGCTATGTTCGCCGCCACGACAGCGAGGACTTTATGGCGCTACTGCACGTCGCCGATTATCGTCAGGCGGGGCGTCTGATGATGGCGGCACGCCCTGAACGCGGTGGTGGGCTGGCGATTGATGCCGCACGCTGCGGCGATAGCAATCCCATCGGCTATGTGCGTCTGTACGATCACAATGGCAAGCTGTTGGAACAGGTGGAAATGTCTTTGTGGGATTACAACGCGCTGATTCACCATATATAAGCGAGGGGATCGTTTTGCGGCATGGCTTGCGGGGTGACCGGAAATGGTCGCCCCGTTTTTGATTGCAGGTAGCCTACTCGTCGCGCTGGTCGTCGAAAGAATCGGGCACCGATTCGCCGACTTCGGCGGCAACCCCGGCGATGGCTTCAACGTTTTCGCGCAGTGTGTCGCCCAGTGGATCGCCACGGTTCATCGGCGGGGACGGCAGCAGGAGCGCCAGT
>DAOTXA010000289.1:0-2454 GCA_034435595.1 Anaerolineae bacterium
CTGGCGAGAATACCCGACCGCAGCGTAACTTTCGCGTCTGCTGGCACACGGGCGAAGACTTCACGCGCACGCTCTTCTACCCAGTGGAACAGGGCGGTACCGAAACCGCGACCCCGCCATTCCGGGTGCGTGCGCGACCACATGTTCGGTAGCACCGGAACGTCGTGCGTGTCCCAGAGTTCGGCATAGGCGACCATTGCGCCATCGCTGTTGAAGATCGCCCGCGTAGACTGTGCGAGGTCGAATTTCTCCGTCGTCCATTCGGTGCGGATGTCATTTTCTGTGGTGACAGGCTGCCCGTAGTGGTCAATATCGCAGGCGTGGGCGAACGTCATAAAAACCGGCAGATCGTCCAATGTAACCGGGCGTGCCGTAAAGCCGTCCGGCAAAGTGTCTAAGGTGATGGAATGCTCCAGGGTCATGAGAGATTCTCCTGTGTCGAGAGAGTTCATAAAATACTATATACGATTTTTTTAGGCTTGTAAAGGGTCACAGGGGTTCAGTATTTCAAAGCGTTACAAACAGGGCGGCACAGCGTCCTGTGAAAAAGCGCTAAAACGCCTTTAACGAACCATTAAGGTGTAATTTCAAGTCGTTTGGACGGCGCAATCATCACCATTTCGTGTTATGCTTTCGCGGGGAATACTTCGAGTCGTCAGTCTAAATACAGGGTCGTTTTGGGCGAACGATTCGATCCCGGCAACCTCGTCACGCATCATTCAATACCCTGGCGTGTTTTAACATCAGGATGTGGGTGATCGTGGTCGATCAATGAACAGCAGATGCTATACAACGCGATGAACTGTATCGCCGTATCTGCTTTCAGGTGGGTTTTCCAGTTCCGTAACACATTTAGCCGCGAGCCGGTGGCGACTGCCAGCGCTCATGGTGTGCAAGACAACCGAGGCAGCAAAGGAACAGACCCACCTGTAGATAGCGTATGTGATCTACAGGAGAGGGGAAGAGGGACCATGCAAAACACGAATTTGCAGCAGCTACGGGGATTGATCCAGTTGACGCGGTGGCGGCATCATGTGCCGTTTGTCGTGCCGCTGACGATCACAGGTGCGATGATGGCGCTTAATCGTCAGGGGGCAGAACCGGATTGGCGGCTGCTTGCCGTCCTTGTAGCCAACATTCTGGCAATGGCGGGGGCGTTTATTATCAACGACATCGCCGACGCCGAGGATGATGCCCGTGACCCTGCGAAAAAAGCCAAAAACGCGATTAGCTCTGGCAGGTTGGATTATGGATTCGCGGTGCGTGCCTTCTGGATGATCTCGCTGGCGGCAGCGGTCCTGTATGCAATGGGAAGCTTGTGGTCCTTTGTGCTGGGCGTGACGATGATCTTCATCGGCTGGGCCTATTCGGTATATCCGCTGCGCTTGAAGGCGCGTCCTGTTGTGGATGTCGTCTCGCACGCATTTGGGGCGGGCAGCCTGCCCCTGATTACAGGCTACTTCCTTTATGACAACAACCCCGGTTCGGCGTGGTTGGTCATCATCGGCATGACACTGATTTCTGCCTACGGACAGTTTTACAATCAGGTCGATGATTACGACGTAGACCGCGAAGCTGGACTCAAGAACACCTCACAGTTGCTGGGCAAGGGTCCGGCGACACTTATCATGTACGTCATGGAAATCATCGCTATTGGTAGTTTCGCGGCGGCGCTGGTCGCTGGCGTGTTCCCGGAATGGTTGTGGACGGTCGTCGGTGTGACGGCAATCGCCTGTGCGCTGTTCGTGTGGCGCTATGACATGCGCGGGCGTGAGAACGACGGCTTCGATGCGTTGCAAATCCCGGCTCTGTTGACACTCAACGTTGCCGCGCTGTTGTGGCTGGCGTGGGCGCTGCAATTGCTGCCCGTGGCGACAGTCTAGAGCGCAGCATAACCTAATACGCATGGGCTTGCTACGGCAAGCCCTTTTGATTCATCGAATTTTGACGGACGAAAGAAAAGAAAAAAGAAAACCACCTGTTTTAGCAGATGGTCGTTGATAACTCACATGATACGCTTCATCACGGACAATCAATATCATCCGGCGTGGTTGCAATCGCCTGCACGCGCTCGAACTCTGCCGCGTACTGCGCTGCAATCGCGGGATTGGCGATAATCACCAGATTTTCATCGTTGTTGTTGGTCGCGTTATTGGAGATGTTGAACGATCCGGTAATCACAATCGAATCGTCGATGATAAATACTTTGTGGTGGAACGTGCCCGGATTGCCGTCCTGCCGCACATCCACGCCAGAGCAGAACAGACGCGGCATTTCGCTAAACTGGGTTTCACTGCCGCGTACTTCAAAAATCCCCTCAACAACAACGCCCTGACCGACTTCTTGCAACAAGATATCGCCGATTTCATCCAACGTGAACGAGAAGGTCATGAACTTGATGCTCTCTTCTGCCAGACCGAGGACGCGCTGCATGATCGGCACCGGCTCGTCTTC
>DAOTXA010000290.1:0-6312 GCA_034435595.1 Anaerolineae bacterium
CTGAGGATACTCATAGGTTTCCTCACGTTCCAGCCCCTTGACAACGGCGCTCACCGCCATCTCAGACCAGATCAGATTCCATGACGCTTCGATGAGGCGCGGCAGCGGACCCGTGAGTTCCTCGCGGCGCGTGTAGCCTGCCAGACCACTTTCGCCGCGTGGCGTTTTGCCCACGAACTTGACGAATACGACGCTCGACTGTGGAAGCCACTGCTGTGGATACTCGCTGAACAGCAGGATACCCGCCATCGTCGGCTTGCCATCACTGGTGAGTGCGCCGACCTCGCGCAGGAGTTCGTCTTGATCGCCGCTGCTGGGACGCTTGGTACGCTCGGCACGCTTTTCCAGATACTCTTCGAGCATCTTCTTGCTGAAGTCTTCTTTTTTCGCGCCCGGCAGACCATCCATTTCGAAGTCGCCAGTATTCTTGGCACTTGCCAGCCGCAGAATTTCCTGCCCGCCCAGCGGACGATTCTTAGTACCGCTGCGAATCAGCACGCGACCATCACTGAGGGCGTGCAGTTCTACACTGCGCGGCACCCGCAGCGAATACACTTTTTTCTCTTCGTGCTCAACTTCTTCCCAGTTGCCGGCCTGCACAGTGGGGTTGCACTCGCTATCCGCCTCACGCAGCGCCTTTTCGACCTGATCGTTATCGACGGTTTTTTTGGACGGCTTGCCCTCTTCGGTCAGACCGATGAGCAGTGTACCGCCTTCGGTGTTGGCAAACGCGACGAGCGTCTCGGCGATGTTCTTCGCGTCTGCCTTTTCCAGGAACGCCACACGGGGTCCCTGTCCGGCCTGGATTATGTCAGAGTTTGGCATCAGTTTCAGGGTATTGGAATGTTTAAGACGAGGTTATTTTATCACAGTTTGGGATATATGGCGGTAAATCCCAACCGTTTGACAACTGTGACGAATGTACCAATTCCTCATAAAGGCAATGGTCACACATGGCCTTGAAGTGGAACCTGTGCGAGGGTTTGGGTTTCCGCTACGATAAGAGGTGTATTGCAGCCGTCTCATCCACATAGAAGGAGTCCTCATGACTGAAAAAACCCTGCGTCTTGCATTGATTGGCGCTGGCGCGAATGTATTCAAGATGCACCGCACCGGCTTTGAAACGACACCATTCGAGGTTGTCGCGTTGTGTGATACTGATCCAGCGGTCGGAGAAGCACTCAAAGATGAGTTTGACTGCCCCTTCTACACCGATTACAGGGAATTGCTGGCAAATGTTGAAGCGGATGTGATCGCGGTGATTACCCCGTCGCATCTGCACGCGGAACAAACCGTTGCCGCACTCGAAGCCGGGTTTGACGTACTGGTAGAGAAGCCCATCGCCATCGAATCTGCTGAAGCCGATGCGATGGTCGCCGCCGCCGAACGTACTGGCAACCTGCTAACGGTCAACTTCCAGCAGCGCACCCGCCCGGAAATCATCAAAGCCAAAGAACTGATCGACTCCGGCGAACTCGGTGAAATCCAGCACGCCGACATGAAAATCACGTGGACGCGTACCGCCATTTACTACGGCATGTCCACATGGCGCGGCACATGGAAAGGTGAAGGCGGCGCACTGTTGATGAATCAGGCTCCGCACGACCTCGACCTCATCTGCTATCTGCTGGGGATGCCGTCCCGCGTGTATGCGTGGACGCGCACAATCTTCCACAAAATTCACACCGAGGACACGGTACAGGCCATGCTCGAATGGCCCGATGGCGCGATGGGGTCCATCCATGCCAGCACCGCCGAAGCCGGTCAGCCGCAACGCTTTGAGATCATGGGCACAAAAGGCCGCCTCGAAATCGAACCGGGTGGTCTACGTTTTGCTCGTTTTGATGAACCACTCAATTCCTTCCTCGCAACCAGTGAAAAAGGCTTCGCCAAGCCAAATCTCGAAGAAGTTCCCGTTGAAATCGGAGAAGAAGGCGGAGATCATAAAGGCATTTACCTGAACCTGTACGACGTGCTGGTCAACGGCGCACAGCCTGCCGCGCCCGCTGCCAGTGCTGCGCAATCGCTGGAACTGGCAAACGGCATGAATTACAGCAGCCGCTTCAACAAGTCGGTGGATTTCCCGTTGGATCGGGACGAATACACCGCTCTTCTCAGCAGCTTAAAAGCCGAAGAAATCGATTAAACAATCAGCCCAGGTGAGTAGAGGGCGCATTCGTCGCGCCCTCGTATGCCTGTGGTATGATGCATATTCAGAAACTATAGCATCGTCTGCATCATGGTACGCGTCCGCTCTGACATGACTCGCATCACCTGTAGGGCAAACGTAGGCGTCTCATGTACAAGAAACAGGAATCGCTTCTCATCCACCGGGACAATTTCGCAATCCGTTTTGGCGATTGCCGTGGTAGTGTGCGGTTTGTCGTCCAGCAATGACTTTTCGCCCAGAATACCACCGGGTCCAACCGTCTCGAACACGATACCGTTAAACAGGATATCCACCTCTCCCGATTTCACGGCGTACATCTTGTCATCCGGCTCACCGACATCAAAAATATGCTCGCCAGCTTTATAGGCCACAATATCACCAGAATGCTTAAAATGATCAATTACCGGCATACTCATTCATTACCTTCTCTAAATCATTCGATTAAGTTCAGTACAACTTCGGTCATTATTGTAATTCATTTTGTTTCACCAATCAGCCTTAAATGACCGGGCCGGACGATACTCGACTCACAGGGGCGCATCCCACGGGATGTCGCGCTATAATGGCCTTATGCGTACAAAAAACCTCTTGAACCTGATGGGCGATAAGCTGCACACGCTGCCGCTAATCGTCCTGTACTTGACTGACGGCTGTAACTCGCGCTGTGTCACCTGCGACATCTGGCAAAATCCGCGCCGGAACATGCCGATGGACATGATCGACGCCATTGCCGCCGAATGTGAGTCGCTTGGCGTGCGCTGGATTTTACTCAGCGGTGGCGAGGCGATGCAGCATCCGCAATGGTCGGAAATCGGTCGCAAGTTCCGAGATGCGGGCGTATACGTGATGCTGCTGACGAATGGACTGTTGTTACGCAAACAGGCGAATTCACTGTCTGGCAGTGTGGATGAAGTCATCGTCAGCCTCGACGGCGGAACCGCCGCTACCTATGATGCGATTCGCGGGGTAGACGCCTTCGATCTGGTGCTGGACGGCATCCGTGCGACGAAAGCGCATGATATTCCGGTGACAACGCGCACAACCGTTCAACGCGCCAACTTCCGCGAGATGCCGCACATCATCGACGCGGCGTCTGGCGCTGGCGCGGACCTTATCAGCTTTCTGGCGGTGGATGTATCGAATCCCTTCGCATTTGGTGACCGCTACCAGCAGGATGACATCATCCCTATTGCCAATACCACCGACGATCCATCTATGCTAACCCGTGACGAAATCACGGAACTATCCGCCCTGCTGAACGACATCGAAACCCGGTATGCAGATGCCTTCACCGCCGGACACATTGCGGAAAGCCCCGCCAAGCTGCGGCATACGCTACTGGATTACTTTTCGTCTGCTGCCGGAACAGGCGATTTCGCGCCGCCGCGCTGCAACGCGCCACACTTCAGCACTGTCATTGAAGCCGATGGTCGTTTGCGCCCATGTTATTTTCTGCCGACCTATGGACGCTTCAAACGGGGGGACTCACTGTCAGAGGCGATCAACGGCGATGTCGCACAACAGCTTCGCCGAGCCTATCGCAACGGCGAGCGTGCCGAGTGCAAGCGCTGTGTGTGTCCGCTGTATAAGGGTCCGCGCTCCCTGTTGAAGATGTAATCGTTTTCCACACACCGCACAATTTGGCATACAATAACAAAAAGTCGAAACACACGATCACGCGATGGATAGTATCAACCTTTTGATTTATGGAACCGGCTTTATTTTTTCGCTGGGGATGCTGGCCCGGCTCGGTCTGGTGGCGACAGGTAAATTCAAAGACCCGCTGCTGGCACAGTTCGAGCGTTATGGCGGCGCAGAACTCACGTTTAATCTGATTCCCAGCGCCCTTATGTGGACTGGTCTTGCACTCATGTGCGGGCAGGGAGCGCTCAGCCCATTTTTGCTGCTGCCGGGAAGCATGACTTTCTTCGGATTCCTGTTTTTCGTGATCGGCGGCGGGATTTTTCTACTGGAACCGGACCTGCGCGACCATATCAGCAATTTTTCGCCGCGACCGCCCTGGTATCGCAAACTGTTGACCTACACCTCGCGCACCGAGCGCCGCCAGATCGCCTATATGTGGCTGCGACTGCCCCGACGCACGCGCCTGCGCTACAACGTTAACGATAAGGCGTTTTACCAGTGGGCCGATTTAATCGTCATGTCCGCGACGGGGTATTGAGTTAAGCTCGCGCATCCACAATCAAACCCATGTTCCATAGAAAGGGGATTCGTCGCCATACAGTTTGCGCGGGAGATTTTCGTCTAATGCTTGACAAACTGAGGCTTCCAAGTATTTTGACGTTTAGGATTGAGAAATTACACTAGAAAGAGAAATTATGACCGCAGCATTGAAAAATAATCAGAAAGACATTGTTAGATGCCTTTTTGCCATTTTGACTGTAGGCATCTTATCTCTATTGTCTCTGTCCTCAACATATGCTCAGGAAGTTGACCCTACGCCTGCCGCTGAAGAACCACCACTTCAAGCCCCAGAGCGCGTTGATGTTGCACCTACGGCACGCGATGAAGAGATTGAGTTGCGTTTATCCAGCATTTTGATTGCGACCGGGTGGTTCAGCGAAACTCAAGTTGATGTACAAGACGGGGTTGTGTTCCTCACCGGACAAACGCAGACAACAGAATTTAAAGAATGGGCCGGTGATCTGGCTCGTAACACACAAGATGTTGCTGCTGTAGTGAATCAGATTGAGGTTCTTGACCCGCCTCTCCTCGACTTTGGCCCGATCATAGATGGGCTGCGTGCTCAGGGTCGTACAATATTTCGGGCGATCCCCTTGTTTGGCTTTAGCTTGCTCATATTGGCGTTGGCATGGGGTGTTGCGAGAATTGCAACCGGGACATCACGTCGTTATCTGAAAAGATGGGATTTTAGCATCTTACTCCGAAACGTGATCGCACGTAGTATCGGCATTATAATCCTTCTAATTGGACTTTACTTCATATTCCAGGTCGCCGGATTAACCAATATCGCCTTTACTATTCTAGGTGGTACCGGTCTGTTGGGGTTGATTCTCGGTATTGCTTTTCGTGACATCACCGAAAACTTTCTAGCAAGTATTTTTCTCAGCATTCAAAACCCATTTAGCATTGGTGACCTGGTAGAAATCAACGACGTGCTTGGATTCGTTCAACGCATGACAACGCGCACAACAATTGTTATGACTCTTGCCGGTAATCATGTTCAGATACCAAACGCAACTGTATACAAGAGCATCATCTACAATTACACCAGTAACCCCAATCGCCGCGTTGACTTCATCATTGGCATTGGCTACGAAGACTCGATCTCACTCGCTCAGGAGACCATTCGCCAGGTGCTGGAAGATCACCCTGCTGTACTCAATGACCCTGAACAGTTGGTTTTGGTCGATACTTTGGGCAGTGCTACCATCAATTTACAGGTGTACTTCTGGTTGGATGGTAGAGAATATAGCTGGATCAAAGTGAAGTCCTCGGTTATTCGGCTGGTAAAACAGGCTGTAGACGAGGCCGGTATTTCTATGCCAGATGAAGCTCGTGAAATGATCTTCCCGCAGGGCGTGCCGGTTGAGATGATTCCGCTACCGTCGTCAACAGAAGCACCGGTAAGACCTGCATCGCAAGAGCATACCCCTGCTACCCCTCCAAGCGAGGATAAAGAAATATCAACCCATGCTGAAGGCAAGCTCCGCAGTGAAGCGAAAGAAATTGAGGAGCAGGCACAGCGGTCGCGTATCCCTGAAACAGGTGAGAATCTGTTAAAACCCCCACCTGCTGAGTGAACCTCGCGCACCGAACGCGCCAGATCGCCTATATGTGGCTGCGACTGCCCCAACGCTACAACGTCAACGACCGGGCGTTTTACCAGTGGGCAGATTTAATCGTCCACATCCCCATATGGCTTTACCCCAACCACAACACCGCATACGGCGGCAGATCGACTGCGCCGCTAAACGCCTGACCGGAGAGCAAATCCGTCCCGCCGTCTGGCAGATGCGCGGACAGGTCGAATGTCTGCGGCTGGCCCGTCACGTTGTAGAGTGCCAGCACCGTCTGCGAATCACTCTCGCGTTTGAGCACGAACACCGCCGGATTCCCGGTATCGACTGCCGATTGCGCCGCGTTCGGGTGAAAGGCGC
>DAOTXA010000291.1:0-10086 GCA_034435595.1 Anaerolineae bacterium
GCAGCCTCTCACCCCACATGACGAGGACGGTCAACCCATCCCCGCCGATGAAATTGACCCCGAACGTCCAGACGACGAGGATGACGGTCCCCAGCAGTTGAGCATGTTTTAGGCGAGGCAATCGCACCATCCCTCATGTCTCAAGACGAAACCTTTATGCGGCACGCACTGGATGAAGCAGAAGCCGCCCTGTCTCACGACGATGTACCAATCGGGGCGGTCGCCGTTCTGGGGGGCGAGATCATCGGGCGCGGACACAATCGCCGGGAAATTGACGGGGATCCGACCGCCCACGCGGAGATGATCGCCATCCGGCAAGCGGCGGCGCATGTCGGTCACTGGCGGTTGGACGATGTGACGCTCTATTGCACGCTGGAACCGTGCTGCATGTGCGCCGGGGCGATGGTGCTTGCCCGTCTGCCACGGCTGGTCTACGCGACGATTGAGCCGAAGACAGGCTGTGCGGGCAGCGTGGTCGATGTGCTGCGCAACGACATGCTGAATCACAGGGTGGATGTGGATGTGGGCTTGTTCGCGGATGAATCCGCTGCACTGCTGCGCCGCTTCTTCGATGGGCTGCGGTAGCGCTTATGGGGTGATGCCAAAGCGGTTGAGGAGTTCGACAATCGCGGTATTGTAGGCACTGGCAGATTCTTCCAGCACGCGAATCGTGTGCGTGTTGTTGAGCGCGGCGTCGATTTCCGGCGTAACGATATTGCGCCAGTCATCGGATTCCATGCATCACTCCATCAATTTCAGTTTGCGTAGTCGCTTGTAGATTGCGCCCTGTGGCCTTTCTAAACGACGACAGATTTCGCTGGTGGGAATACCCGTCTTATACAGATGTCTCAATGTCTCTTCTTCCTTTTCACCCCATCTTTCACCGAGACGTTTGTATTTCTCCCTGATTCTTTCTTGATCTTTCTGCCAGGAATTTTTCGGCGCTGTCAGAATTCGCAGCGCTTCTTCTGCCGCATGAAAAATATCCTTGTATGTCAAATCAGAATGCAGCGCGAGAATGCGCTCATACGTTCGACCATCAGCAATTAGTTGGAGTATTCGTTTGGATTTTTCGCTTAAATATGCCATGCAAACCATTATATTCAAACCGCAAAAACGGGCGACCACGCCGGATCGCCCCTACGAATCATTGATTTTGCATTTGAGCTAATAGCCAACAGCTAAAAGCTATCTTCTACACCGTCACCGCCGGACGATATTCCCCGTAGACGGCGCGGAGCGTGTGGCAGACTTCGCCGAGCGTCACATCATTTTCCACGCATTCGATGATGAGTGGCATCAGGTTCTCGTCGCCCTTCGCCGCCGTAGACAGCCGATCACGCAATGCGCTGACCTTCTCGTTATCGCGTTCGGCGCGGAGTTTAGCGAGTTTCTCATGCGCGGCCTGTTCGATGGCAGGATCGACCGTCAATAGTTCTGGCTGCACCTCTTCATCGACTGTGAATTGATTCATGCCGACAATCACCTCGTCGCCACGCTCGACCGCCCGCTGCGTCTCGTAGGCGACGGTTTCGATCTCGTTGTTGATGTAACCTGCTTCGACCGCTTTCAACGCACCACCCAGATCGTCAATTTGCTGGATGTAGGCGTTGGCCCGGTCAAAAATCTCGTTCGTCAGATGCTCGATGACGTAGCTGCCCGCCAGCGGATCGACGGTATCAGCGACACCGGTTTCATGGGCGATGATCTGCTGTGTGCGCAGCGCGACCTGTACCGCGTTTTCGGTCGGGAGCGCCAGGGCCTCGTCACGGCTGTTGGTGTGCAGCGATTGCGTTCCGCCCAATACAGCCGCCAGTGCCTGCATCGTCACACGGACGACGTTGTTTTCCGGCTGCTGTGCGGTGAGCGTGGAGCCGCCGGTCTGTGTGTGAAAGCGCAACAGCCAGCTTTTCGAGTTCTGCGCCTTGAAGCGCTCGCGCATAATTACCGCCCACAGCTTGCGTGCGGCGCGGAACTTGGCGACTTCTTCAAGGAAATTGTTGTGCGCGTTGAAGAAGAAGGACAATTGCGGCGCGAACTCGTCTACGTCCAACCCGGTGTCGATGGCGGCCTGTACGTAAGCGATGCCGTTCGCCAGCGTGAATGCGACTTCCTGTACGGCGGTGCTGCCGGCTTCGCGGATGTGGTAGCCGCTAATGCTGATCGTGTTCCAGCGCGGGACGTTGGCCTTGCAGTAGGCGAACAGGTCCGTAATCAATCGCATCGACGGTGCAGGCGGATAGATGTACGTGCCGCGTGCGATGTACTCTTTAAGAATGTCGTTCTGGACGGTGCCGCGCAGTTTGTCCGGCTCTACACCCTGACGCTTGCCGACCGCGATATACATCGCCAGCAGGACCGTCGCCGGGGCATTAATCGTCATACTGGTGCTGACCTTATCCAGCGGAATCTGGTCGAACAATGTCATCATGTCGTGAATGCTGCTGATGCTCACGCCGACCTTGCCGACCTCGCCCAATGCCATCGGGTCGTCGGCGTCGTAGCCAATCTGCGTGGGCAGGTCGAAGGCGACGGATAGCCCACTCTGCCCTTTTCCAAGTAGAAAGCGATAGCGGGCGTTCGACTCTTCGGCGGTGCCGAACCCGGCGTACTGGCGCATGGTCCAGAAGCGGCTGCGGTACATGGTCGGCTGCACGCCCCGCGTAAACGGATACTCGCCGGGGAAGTTCAGATCTTCCATATAATCGACGGACGCGTCATCCGGTGTGAAGGCGCGTTGCATCGGGATGCCCGACGAACTTACGAACTCCGGTTTGCGCTCCGGGAAGCGGTCGGTGACTTTTTTGACTTTGCTCGCTTCCCACTCGTCGCGGGCAGCATTGATATCGCGCTTGTTGTCTGCGCTCATGGCTTTTCCTCTATAGATCGTGGACGTATCGTTGCTGATTCTAGGTCAAGTGTACGCGAAGGGCAACGCGCCGCCCCATGACGCCTGTCGCCTTTTGATCGTGAAGGATTGCACAAATTGAATGGGTAAAAAGAGAAAAAGCGTGTTCGCGGTACAAACCACGTTATGCCCTTCCCCGACATGCGGAAGGGCTTTAACAATCTGTTCGGATACAATTTGTACACCAAACACCCGGCGACATGCTGCTGATGAGCAGGCCATGCGCCGGGGGATTTGACGGGATAGCGATGTGTGTTTACCGCACCGGATTGCCCCGGTGGTTGTCGATGCGATCAAACGTCGTGCCGAAGATCAACTGGCGCACACCGCCGCTTTCAAGGAAGTCTCGCGGGAAGCCATATTTGATCTGGCTGACCTCGGTGAGACGTTGCAACTGCTCGTCGGATAGCTGCCAGCCGACCGCGCCGAGGCTGTCCTCTAATTGGGCCGGGGTGCGTGCCCCTACAATGGGGATCATCTGCGCCTGCGGATTCTGACAAATCCAGTTGACGCAGACCTGTGCGCGGCTGGTCCCCGTCTCCTCGGCGATTTCGGCAACGGTGTCGATGATCGCCTGTCGTTCTGGCGGGATGGTCATGCCGTCTTTGTCAAAGCGGGTGACTTCGGTGCTACCGGGTCCATATTTGCCTAACAACACCCCCTGACCGAGCACACCCCAGGGCAACACGGTCATATCCCAGTGTTTTGCCATGGGCAACAGTTCGCGTTCCGGCGTGCGGTTAGACAGCGAATACGGAATTTGCAGCCCCACAAAGCGCGACCAGCCGCGTAGTTCCGATAGCATGTTCGCGGCGGAAATCACCCACGCGGGCGTGTCGCTGATGGCGATGTACAGCACCTTGCCCTGTCGCACCAGATCATCCAACCCGCGCATGACTTCTTCGATGGGCGTCATGTGGTCCCACATGTGCAAATACAGCAGGTCGATGTAGTCGGTTTTGAGGTTCTTCAGGCTACGCTCTACCGACTGGAACATGTTCTTGCGACTGTTGCCGCCGGAGTTCACTTTCGCTGAATCGGTGCTGGTCAGCGTGTACTTGGTGGCGACAACGAAATGATCGCGGTCAGCTTGGATAAAGTCACCGATATACTGTTCGCTGGTGCCGTCGGTGTAGTTGATGGACGAGTCAATAAAGTTGCCGCCCATCTCTGCGAACAGGTCGAACTGGGCTTTGCTGTCCTCGTAAGACGCGCCCCAGCCCCATGTTTCACCGAAGGTCATGGTTCCGAGCGCGATCTCTGAGACGCGCAATCCGCTTTTGCCAAGTAATTTGTATCGCATTTGCATGGTGTGTCTCTCCTAAAATTGAGTAGAAAAACGCGAATATCGCATAAGCAAACCTGCTGAAAGCTAAAAGCGTGTATGTAAATTGATTTATTACGCTGATTTGTCGCCGGATGCTGAAGCAATACGTTTAAACTTGTGGTTCCACCGGAAGTTGCACCTCGGTGACGAAACCTTCCGCCCCGGTTGTCAGGTACGCATCCGGCAGAGTGTAGCCCTCGCCATCTGCCCCGAAGCGCAGATAGACCTCGCGCAATGATCCGACCGGACGGTGATTGTGCGCCGCCAGCCAGGGCAAAAATCGCCCCATGATGCTGCCGAGTCCCTGATAGGCCCCGGTATAGACGATGCAGGCCATCTTGCCGCCGGGGAGATCGCGTAGTTTGATCGCATCTGTTTCAGGAAGATCACGCGATATGGGGACGGCGACTTCTACGTCGTTGCGGTTGTCGTGATATTCGTCGTTGAGCAGCAGCATCAACGGCGGCGCGGTCTGGCGGGCGTTGTGATTGGCGACATGACGTTCCAGCGTATCGAACAGGTCGCTTACAGCCTCGTCGGGGCGGATGGTGGCGCGAATCGAGGCGATACGCTGGTCATCGACCCGGCGCAGCACAACCGGGTAAGCGTGCAAGCGCTCGCCCGTCATCAGTTGCTCGATACGACCCAACCGCGCCTGATCCGCAGCGATACGGGCCGCGATCTCGGCACGCTTGGCTTTGAGTACGCCGCGAAACTCATCTGCGCTGAGATCGTCATCCAGCAAACGCGCAATCTCATCCAGTCGAAAGTCCAGGTCTTTTAACGCAATGATGCGATTGAGCCGGGGCAACTGGTCTGCGCTGTAGTAGCGATAGCCCGTCGCCGCATCGACCCGTTGCGGACGCAGCAGACCGATTTCGTCATAGTGCCGCAGCATCTTTACAGATACACGACTAAACCGTGAGAACTCGCCAATCTTAAACATATGCAGAGCATACACCTTCCCACAATGGGAGAGTCAAGAGATGACCAAAAAACTGATCATCACACCGTCAAAAGAAAGCTCCGCCTACATGTAATTTCGCCAGAACAGACAACTGTAACCCACGCTCAACCGCCTCTCGTGAATAATTTTACAAATCATGTGGAACGTCATGTAGCGTGAATGCCCGTTCCGGCGTTAGAATATGCCTAATAGGGAAACGGCATTCGTACCCGACCTGTGAGCGCGGGTCGTTTTGGCAAATAATAAGGGGAATCCTATGCTGACTCCGGTCGAACAAGTGTTATTCGTCCTGCTGGCACTGATATCTGTTGGTGCGGCGTACAATGGCTTTTTAGAAATGTGGCAGATTATCAACCGGGGCGAGGGCAAGCTCCACCTGAATAAGCTGCCGCAGCGTGCATGGAAAGCGCTGGAAGTTTATCTCTCGCAAAGTACAACGCTGAAGACACGCCCGCTCACCAGCCTGATGCATCTGGGCGTGGTGTGGGGCTTTACCTTCTATTTTCTGGTCAATTTCTTTGATGTGTTGCTCGGCTTCTTCCATGATTTCGAGGCGACGCTGGAATCGACCGGGATCGTCTTCGACGTGTACCGGCTGGCGGCAGATGTGTTGAGCGTAGCGGTGATTGTGGGCGTCAGCTACTTCATCGTGCGGCGTTTTATGCTGCCGAACAAAAAAGACCTCGAATTCCATGACAACGTGCTGCTACACGATAAAGTCAAAGAGGGGAAAATTCACATTGACTCGCTGATCGTCGCTGTGTTCATTTTGCTGCATGTGGGCGCACGCTTCCTCGGAGAAGCGGTGTTGGTCCAGCAGCACGGCGAACTCGACACGTGGATGCCCTTCGCGTCAATTGTCAGCGGTTTGTTCGCCGGGGCCAGCACGGACGGGCTGGAGATCATGCGGCATCTGTTCTGGTGGATCGCTTTGGGCGGCATTCTGCTGTTCCTGCCCTACTTCCCGTATACCAAGCACGCGCACCTGTTTATGGCTCCACTGAACTACCTCACACGGCCTGAACGCACCTCAATGGGCGAGATGACCTATCTTGACCTTGAAGACGAGGACAAAGAGCAATTCGGCGTCACCAACCTCGAACATCTGGATAAAACCGGCATCTTCGACGCCTTCGCCTGTATCATGTGTAATCGCTGTCAGGATGTGTGCCCTGCATACACGACGGGCAAGGAACTGTCGCCTTCTGCGCTGGAAGTCAACAAGCGCTATATGATCAAAGACGAGATGACCGCACTGGCGAACGGTGAGGAATCCAGCAATCCGTTGATGGGCTTCGCCATCAGCGAATCGGCGGTGTGGGCGTGTACTTCGTGCGGTGCGTGCATTGACATTTGCCCGGTCGGGAACGAGCCGATGTTCGACATTCTCGAAATCCGCCGTAGCAATGTGCTGATGGAAAGCGAGTTCCCCAGCGAGCTTGAGGTCGCCTTTAACGGCATGGAGCGCAACGGTAACCCGTGGCAAATCGGTGAATCGCGCTTTAACTGGGCGAAGGGCCTCGACTTCCCGGTGCCGACGGTGGACGAAAACCCTGATTTCGACATCCTTTACTGGACGGGCTGCGCGGCGAGTTACGATCCGCGTGCGCAGTTGACCGCCCGCGCACTGGTCAAGGTGCTACACCGCGCCGGGGTGAATTTCGCCGTACTGGGTGATGCCGAAACCTGCACCGGAGACAGCGCCCGCCGCGCCGGGAACGAATTTTTATATCAAGAACTCGCTATGACCAACGTCGAGACGCTGAACGAGATCGCTCCCAAGCGGATTGTCGCCACCTGCCCGCACTGCCTGCACAACATCGGCAAGGAATACCAGCAGTTCGGCGGCGAATACGAGGTCATCCACCATACCGAACTGATCGAAGAACTGATCGCCGCTGGCAAAGTGCCCATCGAAGCACACCCGAACCGGCAATCTAACGTCACCTTCCATGATCCCTGCTACCTGGGACGCCACAACGATGTCGTCGACGCGCCGCGTACTGTGCTGGATCGCATCGGCGGGCACACGGAAATGCCGCGTAATGGCAAGAACTCGTTCTGCTGTGGCGCAGGTGGTGCGCAGTTCTGGAAGGAAGAGGAACACGGGACTGAAGCCGTTAACGTCGCTCGTTATGAGGAAGCGAAGGCAACGGGCGCGGATGTGGTCGCGGTCGGCTGCCCCTTCTGTGCGCAGATGTTTGTCTCTGCACAGGCCGAGGTTGAGGACGGGCCGGAGATCAAGGACATCGCCGAACTCATCGCCGAAAATCTTAAGGACGAAGCGCCTGCCGCTGAACCCGCCGGGGACTAGTGGCACATTCACCCATTACGACAAAGAACGCGGCGGACGCTTTTACAGCATCCGCCGCGATGTGTTTCTTACCTGTTGCACGATCCTCGGAATTACTGCGAATCCGCCGCAGCCTGCGCCTTCATGCACAGTTCCGCCGCTTTAAAGGCGTGTTCCTGCGTCATCGCGTTTTCGGTGCGATTCAGCACATCAAGGATCAACTGCCCGAAGAACGGAAAGCCGACCTGCCCGTTGACGGCGTAGGTTTCCACCTTTTCCCCGTTGACCAGATAGATCACGTCAGATTCATTATTGCGTGCCAGATCAACGTACTTGCGGACCTCGATTGTGCCTTCGGTACCTAGCAGGAACAGGCGACCGTCGCCCCACGTCGGCAGGCCGTCCGGCGTGAACCAGTCGATGCGGAAGTAATTCGAGCAGCCGTTATCTGCCACCAGACTCGCCTCGCCGAAGTCCTCAAGATCGGGGGTGTCGGTGTTGTTGAAGTTGGCGACACGCGCATTGGTGACGGTCGCATCCTTTGCGCCGCTGAAGAACAGGAATTGTTCGATCTGGTGACTGCCAATATCGGTCAGGATGCCGCCGTATTTCGACTTATCAAAGAACCAGTCCGGGCGATTCGGCTTGTTGAGACGATGCGGTCCGAAGCCGACGACCTGAATCACGCGACCAATCGCGCCTTGTTCGACCAATTGACCGGTAAACACTGCGCTTTCTACGTGCAGGCGCTCGGAATAATAGACCATGTATTTTTTGCCGGTTTCGGCGACAGTCTGGCGTGCGGCTTCCAGTTGCTCGAAGGTAGTGAACGGACTCTTATCCACGAAGTAGTCTTTACCGGCTTTCATCACGCGCACGCCCAATGGACCGCGATCACACGGCACCCCTGCCGAGGCGATCATCTGGATTTCGGGGTCATTGAACAATTCGTCTTCGCTTTCAACGACGACCGAACCGGGGTAGCGTTGCACGAAATCGGCGGCGCGTTCCGGGTCAGAGTCATATACGGCCTTGCAGACAGCGCCCGCTTCGATCAAGCCGTTGCACATGCCGTAGATATGCCCGTGATCGAGCGAATGCGCCGCGAATACGAATTCCCCTTTTTCCACCACCGGCGCGGGTTTGCCCTGCGGGGCGTAGTTCATGCCATCAGCACTCATAATGAATTATATCTCCCTAATTGGTTGTGAATGATGTCACCATCCATCATAGCGTAGATCAAGTGCGCATACTTGCGTAAATGGCATAGACGGTGCTATTTGGCATGGTTACGCCGGTAGATCGACAATATGGAAATTCAGCCCCGGCAGATCGAGGATGCCAAAGGTGCGACTGCCGGAGGTATGCTTGCCGCACAGCGAACCGGGATTGCAGAACAGCACGCCGCCGTATTCGACGGTCATGGGACGGTGGGTGTGCCCGCATAAAACCACATCGGCGTCACTATGCGCGGCGATCTGCTTGAAGCGTTTGGCGGATGCCATTTCCGGGTGCAGATACTCCCATGCGTCATCTGGCGAGCCGTGGCACAACAGCACCCGCATCCCTTCATAGACGCGATATTCGGTCAGCGGCAGGCGTTGCAGATAGGCCAGCGTATCGACGCGGAGCGCCTGCCAGCGGTCATCATCCCCGGCGAACTGCTGGTTAGTCAGTGCGAGTTCGTCGTGATTGCCGCGCACACAGGGGATCAACCACGTTTGCAGACGATTCGCACATTCGTCAGCGTTGTGGCCCTTTTCGACCACATCGCCCAGACACACGATTTTATCTGCCCCTTGCGCGACCAGCAGATCAAGTGCGACCACCAACGCATCAAAATCAGCGTGAATATCGGCGATGACGCCCAATCGCATCCCCATCGAGATTACACATCTCCTTTGAATTGTGACATCCGCGCCGATACATCCGCGTTGAGAACGATCTGATCGATTTCCCACGTTGCCCACGGTTTGTCGTCATCCCATTGTGTTTCGGAGACAGCGGGGATTGCACTGCCGTCCATCGCCTCCCACCTCAGCACGCGATTGCGCCAGCGCTTGCGCGATTCGTCCCCGGCATCTGCCCAGCGCCGTGCCTCGACCTCGGTCAGCAGACCCGTTTCCGCATCGAAGCGGACGGTGAACGCTTCGCCCTCGTCAAGACCGGGTAGAATCATGCGGGCGCTCGTGGCATCAATCGCTTGCCACTGAATGCGTGTATCCAGCAGCGCAATCGCCGGAATCCATGCCAGCACCTCGGCCCAGAAGCCCTGTAGTCCGGCGCGGTTGATCTTTGGTTCGTTTTCTACGCGACCTAAAATCGACAGATCGAGAACGGTTTCACCGTCGCGCAAGCGTTCGTGAATGCGCAGGATGCCACGCCCCCACCACGTCACACGAATATCATGATAGTAGCCCGGATCGGCAGCGTCGTAATAGAAGCGAAAACGAGTTGGCAGCGAAACCCCGGTTGGCGCAAGTCGGGCGCGTCCCTGCAAGATAGCCGACCGCACATCGGGCACAGAGTCACCATAGAGGGCCTGTGCATAGCGTTTTACGGGTGCGGGCAAACTATCCGGCAGTGGTTTG
>DAOTXA010000292.1:0-14426 GCA_034435595.1 Anaerolineae bacterium
ATTCTTATCATACGCAACAAATTGAGCGAACCAATGACACCTACAGTCGGATTTCAAGGCGTGCATGGAGCGTACTCTGAACAAGCCATACGTCAACATTTTGGAGATAATGTCGATGTATATCCGATTCCATCTCTAGGCGAGTTGTTTTCCGCGATCCAAAGCCGAAAAGTAACTTATGGAATGCTGCCTGTAGAAAACGCGCTAGCTGGGGCGGTCAGTCAGGCGTATGAGCTTTTAATGGATTATGATCTTCGAATTCAAGCTGAGGTTATTTTACACGTTCATCACGCGTTGCTCGCACCCCAAGACGTTGAGTTAGCTGATATTCAATTTGTTCGCTCTCATCCACAAGCACTGGCCCAGTGTGATCGGTTTCTCAAGCGCAACGGTATATCTGGCGTTCCATCCTATGATACTGCTGGCTCTGCGCGGATGATATCCGAAAAGCCCGAACCAAACACAGCAGCAATTGCCAGTCGGTTAGCGGGGGAATTATACAATCTTCAGGTTCTCGATGACGAGATTGAAGATGTTCCCTTTAATTTTACACGTTTCTTCGTCCTAGGTCACGATGACCCTGAACGGGGAGATTATAATAAAACGTCTCTCGTTTTTGCTACCAGGCATCGTCCGGCTGCGTTACATGAGTGTCTTGGCGAGTTTGCTGCACGAGAGCTAAATCTAACGAAAATAGAATCGCGTCCACGCAGAAATCGTCCCTGGGAACCCGTATTTTATTTAGATTTTGAAGGACACTGGCAAGACCCAATCTGCCAGGAGGCACTTGCACGTTTGCTTCAGCGTGCATCATTTGTAAAAATGCTCGGTTCTTATCCAGCAGTCGTAACAAAATCCATTGGGATATAGCAGTGGGGTAAATGATATGCATAAGCTAGATGTTGCCATACTTGGTGCAACCGGCGCAGTAGGACAACGATTTGTTCAACTGCTGGAAAATCACCCTTGGTTTAGAGTCGCAGAAGTAATTGGATCAAGCCGAAGCGCGGGTCAAATTTACGGGGAGATCACCAACTGGGTACTTGATGGACGCCCACCAGAAAATGTTGCCGGGCTGAGAGTCAAAGCGCTAGATGAAACCTTTGAGTCACCACTAATATTCTCTGCACTCCCAAAAGAGGCTGCGCGAGACCGTGAACCTGAGCTTTCGACAGCCGGATACGTTGTTTGTACGAACGCATCAGCCCATCGTATGGATGAAGATGTCCCTCTACTTCTACCAGAAGTTAACGCAAGTCATTTACAGCTAATTGATGTACAACGACGTAATCGAAGCTGGACGACTGGTGCCTTAATCGCAAATTCGAATTGCACAACCATGCCTGTCGTGATGTCTCTTGCTCCATTATTACAGTTTGGAGTGAAGCGCTTGCTCATGGTTAGTGAACAGGCGATTAGCGGTGCCGGATATCCGGGCGTGGCATCTCTCGACATTCTAGACAATGTTGTGCCTTTCGTGTCTGGTGATGAAGGTAAGATGGAGTCTGAAACAAAGAAGATGTTAGGCATCCTTGATGGTGATACAATCCAGCATCATGATCTGCTTCCGAGTGCAACCTGTACGCGTGTTCCGGTAATTGACGGGCATCTGGTCAATATCTCTGTCGAGTTAGTCGCTTCACCGACAATCCCCGAAGTTATCGAGGCATGGACATCGTTCATTGCCGCAGACAACATTCGTAATTTACCATCTGCCCCAAAATATCCCATTGTTTATTTGCCGCAACAAGATCGACCGCAAATTCGTCGTGATCGCAATAATGGTGCCGGAATGTCGACATCTGTGGGTCGCATTCGCGAGTGTCCTGTACTTGGATACAAATTTGCTGCACTTGCGCATAATACGATTCGAGGTGCCGCAGGCTGTAGCATTTTAAATGCGGAATTAGCAGCCGTTTCGGGCTACATCGCTGATTTTCAACCAGAACTGCAAGCTTCACGAATAACCTGAATCATTGGCTTGACGCACAATCATGCGGGTTTTACACTTCAAAACGCCTTTGTTCCAATTGCGTAGCGTTTCGTGTTGGTCCGGGTTGTAGTTGATGGACTGTGAGAAAATACACATACTCGTTGTGGAGAATATGCTATGAAAGTCTTCATCGCTGGAATTGATGGCTATCTCGGGTGGCCACTTGCGCAATATTTGACCAGTCGCGGCCATGAAGTTGCCGGGATGGATAAGATGCTTCGCCGTGAGTGGGTCGAAGAAATGGGAAGCGTCAGCGCACTGCCGGTATATAGTCGAGAAGAGCGTTTAGAAGCATTTCGTGAGAAGTACGGTAAGGATTTGGATTTCCGTGTAGGTGACTTGCTTGACTATGAAGCATTGAAAGCCTTTTTTGAGGAATTTCAACCTGAAGCCATCATTCATTTGGGTCAGATGCCGTCGGCCCCCTATTCAATGATTGACCAGAAGCATTGCGTATGGACTCAACAAAACAATGTAATCAGTAATTTGAACATCTTGTGGGCAATGCGCGAAGTTTGTCCGGATGCGCATCTTCTCAAGCTTGGCACGATGGGCGAGTACGGTACGCCTAACGTAGATATACCTGAAGGTTTCTTCGAGGTCGAGTTCCGTGGGCGCAAAGATCGCTTGCCTTTCCCGCGTCAGGCTGCAAGTTTCTACCATCAAAGCAAGGTCCACGACTCCAATAATACCATGTATGCCTGCAAGATTTGGGGCCTTCGAGCAACAGATGTCATGCAGGGTGTGGTATTCGGTACGCGAATTGATGAAATGGGTGACGATCCTCGTTTGCGCAGTCGCCTTGACTTTGATCAGGCTTTCGGTACAGCAATTAATCGCTTCTGTTGTCAGGCTGTGATTAATCATCCGTTGACGATCTTTGGGCGCGGCCACCAGAAACGTGGATTCCTTCCGCTTCGAGACTCGATGCAGTGCATGGCGATTACGATCGAGAACCCGCCTGAAGCTGGTGAATACCGTGTATTCAATCAATTTGAAGAGACGTATTCGATTATTGAGCTGGTTGACATGGTTCAGGAAGTCAGTGCAGAAGTTGGTTTAGATGTCGATGTTTACGAGTATGAAAATCCGCGTAATGAGGCTGCGGAACACTATTATAACCCTGACCGCCAGCATCTAATTAATCTTGGCTATGTGCCTACTCATGATGTAAAAGCAGAGATGAAAATCATGCTGACGGATCTGAAAGAGCATCGAGAACGCATCCTTGAAAAGAAAGAAATTCTGGTTCCTGATATTCGCTGGGACGGAACACGCAAGCGCTCTGATGTAATCGGAAAACGCACGGAAACTGCAAATTAGGATAGCCTGTTTGCATGGTCATAGGGTAGGGCGTGGGAACTCAGTTTCCTGCGCCCTCTTCATTGCATTTGTTAAATAGACGAGTATGGGTAATTCGATATGGTCAAACTTTGGGAATTGAAGACACTATCAACGGAGGAACGCAAGCGGTTGCTACGTCGAGCAGAGCAAGATATTTCCGATTTACTTCCTCTTGCAAAAGAAGTGTCAGATCGTGTTCAAGAACAGGGGGATGAAGCTGTAATTACATATACACGCCAATTCGACGCAAAAGACTTTCATAGTTTAATGCTTCGCGCAACAGAGGACGATTTCCGCAATGCACGCAAGGAGCTTAATCCCGAAGTCATTGCGGCAATTGAGGATGCGCATGTCAATATTCGGCGTTTTCATGAGGAACAGCTGCCAGAGCAAATGTGGTTTACTGAAGTTAAGCCAGGAATCATGGCAGGTGAGAAAATTACGCCTGTCGCTAGTGTAGGCCTTTATGTTCCAAGAGGAAAGGGGGCTTTCCCGTCGGTCATGCTCATGTTGGCTGTCCCCGCTAAAGTAGCCGGCGTTGAAAAGATTGTCGTGGTGAGTCCGCCTCGACCTGACGGAAAAGCTGATGCCGCTTCGCTCGTCGCTGCGGAAATCTGTGGTGTGGATGAAGTTTATGTTGTTGGTGGCATGCAAGCCATTGCCGCACTTGCATATGGAACCGATACTATTCCCAAAGTGGCGAAAATTATCGGGCCAGGAAGTAGCTATGTTTCGGCTGCCAAGCGCCTCTTGTACGGTACAGTGGATGTTGGTTTGCCCGCAGGGCCGAGCGAATCGATTATTCTCACAGATGAAAATGTTGATCCTCGTCTAGCCGCCCTTGACCTGCTCGTAGAGGCAGAACACGGTCCAGATTCCGCGGCGCTTCTCGTCACGCATAGTCGTGAAGTCGCGAAACAGGCAGCAAAAATACTACCGGAATACATCAAAGAACTTCCAGCATGGCGACAGGAATTCGTCACGACTGTATTGTCGAATTATGGCGGTATCATGCTTACAGATAGTTTGCAGGAATCCATCGATTTCGTCAACGAGTATGCGCCAGAACATCTAGAGGTACTCACTGATGAACCTTTCGTCACATTGCAAAAACTGAAGAACGCCGGTGAGATTTTACTTGGCCCAATGACACCAATTCCGACGGCAAACTATTGTCTTGGCTTGAACGCGATTCTCCCGACAGGCGGATTTGCACGTAGCTTCTCTTCGGTTAGTGTTTGGGAATTTCTCAAACGAAGTGGAATCGGGTACCTGTCACGCGAGGGGTACGAGACATTACAAGGTACAACGGCTATCCTGGCTGACTATGAAGGCTTTCCCGCACATGCAATGGCAATTCGCAAACGTAATGAGATCATCGGTGTAGAATGACCGACCTCCTCCAGCAAATACAATATTTGCAATTTGAAGATCGGGGCAGGGCGGAATCTCTGCTCCGTGAGTTCATTCAAGCGACGTTTCCGTCGCTTGATGTAGATACTGTTGAGTTGCGTCCGCAAGCAGTGTCACTAAACTCATTTAATGGGTTTCTCAAGCTTGATGATGACCAACGCTTGTTTTTCAAGACGCATACAGAACAAGATAATGTCATTGACGAGTACTACAATGCAAAGCTACTTGCAGAGTCTGGTTATCCAGTAATTCAACCAATGTACAGCTCTACTCAAGCAGGACAACATCTACTAATCTATGAATTAATCTCAGTGCCGTCAGTGTTTGATGTTGCTTGGAGTATAGAACAAGGCGAGGAAAAGGATAGCTTTGACACGTTGAAAGCGGCACAAATTGACGCAGATAAGCAGTTGTTTGATCTGTACATGGCAACTCTGGAGTTGCAATCTCTAAATGCTGACAGGAAGGCTCCAGTTCATCAGTTGTTTTTGCACAGGCTCGTTGGAGGTCGATTTCATCGATTCTACGGTGACAATGTAGAGGTGGAACTGCCCAACAAATCATACAAAATGCGCAATTTATTAGACAGGCGCTGGATAATAAATGGTCAGGAATACGAGGAATCATTAAATGACATCGTAAATCGCATCACAATGCATACGTTTAATTCTAATCAGTTTGAGGCTGAACTACCGTCTGTAATTGGTCATGGTGATGCTCACAATGGCAATGTATTCTTCTACAAAGATTTGCATCCACCACAGCTTATCTACTTCGATCCAGCCTTTGCTGGCAGGCATCATCCATTAATCGATATTGTGAAACCATTGTTTCACAATGTATTTGCAATGTGGATGTATTTCCCGCAAGTCAAGTTACAAACCACACGAATTTCTGTTCGAGACAAAGCGAACACATTGCAGGTTGATTATGATTACGATTTGCCAGCAGTGCGCCAAATGTTCCTGAATAGCAAAATCGATCATGTTTTACTACCAGTCCTCACAGAACTTAAACGACGCAACTGGTTAGCCCCGAATTGGCGGGATTATCTTAAAGCTGCCCTTTGCTGTTGTCCACTTTTGACACTGAACCTGGCGGATAGCCAGCGGTTTTCACCAGAAATTCGCGCACTTGGGTTCACGATGACGGTCGAAATGGGTTCGGAAAGCCAGCAGAAGCGCAGCTTCATTGATCAAAGACTTGATGAAATCTCGGAAAAGATTTAGATCAAGGGGCTAGACGGTCAAGCAATCGCTTGAAGGTTAGTGATTGACCTGTAAAAAGATACTCGACTGGCACTGTGATAATCTGTGAAGCACCGATTGAGCGTAGGTAGTGTACGGCTTTGTGCAAATTCTGGTGTTCAATTGTGATCGTAACGGTGAACCATTGATCATTTCCACTCAAGTTTGCATCATATACCGGGGAGATAGTAGGTCCCAGCAATCCACGTGTTAAGTCGTTACTGGCCACCAGCGAACTAATCGCCTCAGCAGATTCACCACAGATATTGATTGTAAGCTGCAAGTATTTTCGGCCCATCATGGCTGCGTCGATATACTCAAGCATACTTTCTACAATATGCAATAGATGAGTATTGTCGTTAAGTGCTTTTCTGTTGGCTATCAGACATGCCTGTGACTTCACGATTACGCCATCGCGCAGTGAACGAAGATGATTCTCGCGCAATGTGGTGCCAGTTTGAGTTAGGTCTACGATTACGTCAGCATAGCCTGTTGTAGGGGCAGCTTCAATAGCACCTTCTGCACGAACCAATGAAAAGTGATGAATTCCATTCTGGTGCATAAATTGGCGTGTTAAGTTGGTGTATGTTGTTGCTATACGCAGATTTCGCTGATGTCGATCTCGAAACTCAAGTGCAACATCCGCTAGATCAACTATACTAGTTACATCAACCCACGATTCAGGCACGGCTACGACAAGCTGACAGTGCCCGTATCCTAATTGTTCATGAACTACAATAAGATCGTCGTGTGGATGTTCGCATACCACATCATATCCTGTGACGCCCAGTTGAGCAGTTCCATCTGCGACTTTGTAAGCAACATCTTTCACACGCTGAAACAATATGTTAAGTTCAGGAATATGTGTCATTGTCCCTGCATACTGCCTTGGATTCGGCTTTCGAACATGTAGCCCAGCCCCTTTGAGAAAGTCTAATGTTGGCTGGGCTATCGCGCCTTTACTGGGCAATACTAGAGTCATCGTTTTGTTCATTGATTGAATCCATCCCACTGTTCAGGAAGTCGACAAGTTGTTCGATCTCATCCAGAGCAAAGTGTCGCGCTGTCTGGTTAACAATCAGTTTTCCTTCCTCAATGCGAAAATCATTGTGGCGTTGCATTTGATTCGAAACATTAAAAACCATTTCAACGTTTACTCCAGAATCGCGCAGACGAGAAACCCAGCTCGTTGTTTGTGGGTCATCAATTGCTTCTACTGAGAATCCAATCGAAAATACACGCTGTGGAGTAGTGATGGTTTTCCCCACGAGGTCGTGCAACTGGTTAATGTCACAGGCAAATCCAACCGCCGGTGCACCTGAACTATGTCCCATAAGTCCAATCAGGTCATCATAACGACCACCAGAAGCCACCATTCGCCCCTCTGCATGAACCTCAAAGACTAATCCTGTGTAATATTCCCATGAAAGCGCCAAATCCGATTGAACAAGCACCTCAACGTTTGGAGCCTGTATCTTAAGTAAATCAATGAGTCGCTGCAGCTTAACGAGAATCGGTTTTATCTTCTGTGAAACAGGGGCTAAACGATCCAAAATAGAGGCAATGTCCAGGTAATTTGACTCCTGCTGAAGAATGTTTTTCAACAGTTTGGCTGCTTGCTCAATTCTGTCATACTCGGACGCTCGCTTATGTTTGCCTGCAAGACGCCGTGCAATATCAGTCGGAGTGCGTACTCCGATATTCGAAGTCGTGCCACTATTGATTAAATTTTCAATTGATGGAGCTGTTTCATCGTGGTTTTGCTCTTCCCCTGGTTTTGAGTCTGGTAAATAGTCACGGAGTTTTTCCATGAATGTGCCGAGACCCATGTCATGCAACACACTAAGATGCTGAATAAAAAAGCGTTGTGTAATTAGATCAATCTTAAATTGGTTTAGGACTGCCGTAATTAGACCAACATCACTAATCACTAGTGTTGGATTCGTCAACTCCAGTTGGAGTAATCCGCCCAGAAGTGCACAAATAATTTCTTCATCTGCTCTTTGGTCATCTACACCAATCAGTTCTGCGCCAAAGCTCAAACTAGGTGCATTGGTTGTCTTTTCATCAATTGAGAAGGTCGGTCCTGCAAATTGCCAACGAACGACCTCTCCATGAAGCGTTTCATCGGAAGCATATTGTTTTGCTGCCAATGTGGTGAATTCGGGCCGGAACGCAAGTTCGCGTCCATGACGCTGAAAGATAAACATTCGGTCGATGACTTGGTCTCCAGCCTTTGTTAAGAACAGGTCTGCGTCATCGACAATACGCGTTTCCTGAGGCAGGTATCCATATCGCAGAAAATGATTACGCAAAGTAGTAATGATTGAGGAATAACCTTCTGATGAAAAAATGCTCGACGACACCGCAATACTCCGCGTATGGACGAATGATTGCGGACCATGATAATCTGCGATGAATTTATAGCAATCCCCAAACAATCGATTTTCAATCATCAATTATTTGAGGATCAACTGCTGCTAGCGATATTCACCACTGCTATAGACATATACCGCAGGACCAACTTCAATTTCTGGTGAATTCATACGCTCGAAGTCTTCAGCAACCCAAGTGTACAACCAGTTCGCGTCAGAGATCGATAGATTGACGCAACCATGGCTACGGCGATAGCCAAGGCCATTATGCCAATATGCACCGTGAAGAGCCCGCCCTTCGTCGAAGAACATAGTCCATGGAACTTCTTCAAGGTAGTAAAAATCGTCACCTGGAACTCCCCAGCTCATATCGTGCCGGATTTGTCGATAGTAAATGTTGAACGTGCCTTCATATGTTGGCCACCGTGGCAGACCAGATGAGACTAACGTGCCAAATACCGGTCGGCTACCTTCATAGGCAATCATAGTTTGCTCATATAGATCAATGCTAATCCAACGTTCCGTTGCGACAGTCTCAGGTTTTTCTATAGGGATCAATTTAGATACGCTGGTTTGATGTACCCACATATCAGCCCCAATCTGATACCAGCGCCAACCATCAACATCCACAGAAGAAAATAAGTCGACTTGGGTATAGCGATAAATTAGTCCATTACTTTCGACTGGGTTGCCCCCGGGGAAGCTTGCAGGATAAGCGTTTACGAGCATCCACGCAACGGGGTACTGAGGCATGGGATCGGGTAAGAATATTCCCGTGAAACTCGAAACCACATAATTCATATCCGCAAGATTTGCAGATTGTACCCACTCTCCAGGATTAATCTCCGTCCATCCATCATCGTGTACAGACAGAACTGTTAGAAAGTTAAATCCAGCATCCAACGTCCGAAGGACATTGCCTCCTGGTGCATCATACACATTCAGATCGCCCGTAACCTGTTGATACCGACGATCGTGAAGCAATTCTGTAGCGATATCCAGAGGTACCGTTTGTGGGCCTGAATATGCTTCAATTTCTGATGCGCTAATACCGTATGGGTCACATGAATTGTCGCAACTAGAATCTTGAGCAGATATTGAAAGCATAGGTCCCGCAAACAGCATAAGCATAATTGATGCAAGAAGCCGGATGATATGTAGCATATTGTAATCCCCGTTTGTTTGTTGAACATAGTGTCACAGTATCACCACTTCGCTCTACGCAACAACTTGTCTTGCCCTACGCAATCCTTACGCTTAGATGCGTAAGACGACCATGAATAAGTTGCCTTTTGCCGAGTTACCAGTTTCGACTTATACTCTATGGAGTTGTGCATCTTGAACGTAGTAGCTTCAAAGCACTTGAGTTATCGTCGTAAACGATGTACTCAAGAGGGTTTGCCACAGGAGGGGCAGCATGAAAAAATCGACAAAGGTCGTTTTCACCACTATCCTTTTATCTCTTCTACTTGGTGTGTTCGTCTTCGGATCGACCACACAAGCCGCTGAACAATCGCAACAAGCCGAGTTTGCCGCACCGATCATGGTAGTCAACGCCAGTTTCCTGAACGTGCGCACTGGCCCCGGCCTTCAGTATAGCATTTTGATTACCGTGGTAGGTGGGACCGAACTTCCAGTTCTTGGATATGCACGTGATCGTGTCTGGTACCAGGTATCGACTGTTGCAGGGGTTGGTTGGATCAACTCACAATATGCGTTGCCGCGAGGCGACTTCCGCAACGTGCCAATGGTTGAGGCCCCACCCATCTCGCAAACTGGTGTTATCGAACCTGAGGCAAGCGACGACTCAACCGGCGCTGTCGCATTTAGTAGCGGTCGTCAATGGGGTATTTCTGTAACTGTGCCTCATCCGTTCCGTACACAGGGCACCATGAACTCAACTTCACCTGGAACAATTTCAGCACAGCCGGATTACATATATACGGTATTGGCTGCCACGACTGCAGACGGGACCGTTTGGTATCAGATAGATGATCCAGCGTTTGGCATCGGCTGGGTAGAGGCCACCAAAAGCCTGTTCCGTCCCTTTGCATGTGATCTAACTGCGGTTGTCGCACTAGGGCAGATTCGGCCAACTACTGGCCCTGATGGTTCTGGTACATTGACCGGCAATGTTGCTGTCAATGAAGGTGAAGAAGCCTACCTAATTGATGCAATTGCCTCTTTCTACAAGATTGAATTGATTGATGGCAACAACGGCTGGGTTCCATCAGAAACTTTGAGCGTGCGTGATGAAAGTGTGCGCTCACAATTTTGTGAAGGTGGTGGAACAGACTCAGGTTCACCATTACCTGACGGTTCCGGCGGTGGTGCTGAACCTTTGACAAATGGTGCACAAGCAGTCACATCTCGCGTGGTGATTAACACGGGATTTCTGAATCTGCGCAGCGGTCCCGGCCCACAGTATACAGTCGTTACATCACTTCCCGGTGGTACAGAATTGCCTGTAATCGGTAGAGCGCCCGACGATGTCTGGTATCTTGTCTCTGGCACATTTGGGCAGGCTTGGTTGAATGTTAACTTCACACTGTTCCGGGGAGACTATGGTAGTGTTCCAGTCATTCGTGAGTTTGTAGATGCAGCTTTGTCTAGACCTACAGCAACGATCACGAACGCAGTAACATTATATGCAGCTCCAGACACCTCACTCGGCATCGTTGGCGCATTGTCTGGGCCATTGGATGTTGACATCGTTGCCCGAACTGCGGATTTCACATGGGTGCAAGTGCGCACCGATCTTGGATTTGGGTGGGTTCTGGCAAATCAAGTTGCTGTTCGAGGGGATACTACGCTCATCCCGATTGTAGGTGGATAAAGTCTAAACAATCTATACCTTGTCAGATAAAACGACGCCCCGCTACTATGTGGGGCGTCTAATCATTTAGGTACGAATTCTAACTGGAGTCGGCATCATGCGAGAATTTGCCAATCAGCTAATGACACTGACGCAGAAGCGAGACACATCTGCGGCTCAACCCTCAGCGATATTCGGTTCTGCAACTACATTGTCACGTTCACTGCAATTAGGCCCGAACCATCGCATTGGATTTTGGCCTATTGTCAGTCAGGCAGAACCTGAAATAGCTATGGGTCTAGCAACCGTAATAGCGCTGCTGCTTGAGCGGTGGCGAGATGTGCGCGTCTATCGTGTATTTAGTAGCAATCAGACAGTAGATGGTGAATTCACATGGACTATAAGCGACTCGCAATTTGGCGTTGATGACTGGCCTCTGGAAGAATTAGACGACAATGTGTCAATCTGGGGGGCGTTATCAGTAAATGCTGATGTATGGTCCTTGAGGCTTGAAATTGAAAATGACGTGTCAGACATTGAGGAAAACACCGCATTTAGCTACGAAGCTGCGTCATTATCCTCATTATATTTTAGCTTGCCTCAAATTGTCTCAGATATTGCTAACGAACTGGGTTTTAGTGGAAACATCATCAAACTGGATGGATCACCCAATCTCAGTGATGTGAATTTGCGGGTGTTTTTGCGTCGTGCTCTTCAGTGGCAAGTTCACTTGAGCCATTCGCTTCTTAGACAAGAATGGAGTGAGGATTCAATCCTTGACGCACTGGAGGGGCTTTGTTCAAGCGCGAGTGCAGTAGATGACGAGATCAGCACCTGGAGTGTCGCATCCTTGGTATCGCATTCAACACTCCCTGGTTACGGAGATATTGGCGAGATCGTGCTGGAAAATGCAGATAAAGTGACATCATCATTGAGCGAATGGCCACTCGTAGTTACTGTAATTGGCCTTACATACTATCGATCAGGGGAGCCTCAATCGAGCTACGAGCTACTTGAAACACAGGTCGAACGCACCCCTGAAGCAACAATTGTCTGGCGCACACTTGCGGAATTGTATCGCAATGGCGGACGTGCACAAGACGCTCTCGACACATTTCAGCGTGCAATTGAAGAAGATGCTACTGATTCAATACTCCTCGTTCGCTATGCTGATTTGGTGCTAAATCTCGATTTTGATGGTCATGAGATTGACGAATACATTTTATGCGATCCTGATGATGAAGAAATTGCCGGTGAATTACCGCTATGGGAGGCAATCGAAGCTTACAAAGAGGCGTTATCTTTAGATCCTGAAAATTTGATTACAGTGCAACATTTAGTCAGTCGTTTGCTAGATGTCGATGTTCTGGATGGCGAATTCTGGGATCATGTTCAACTGCTTGTGAAACTAGACCACAGTGGTGAACGTCTACGTGCTGTGATCGAAACGATGTACGAAAGCACTGAAATCGAATCTTTAATCCAGATTTTGGAAACTGAGCAGCAAATACGTTCTGATGATGTCACCCTGCTACTAAATTTAGCAGCAGCAAATCTAGTGGGGGAGAATTCTGAAGCTGCTAAACAAACATTAACTATTGCACGAAAACTTACAGAGGATACCTCGCTTATTGGTGAAATCGACCGTTTAGAACTGGAAGCTGATGATCCAGAGTTTGACGCAAAGGTTACTGAGTACGGACAAATCATTGATGCCGGGCGAGGGCTAAAAAACAGTGATATCGATTACTTGGAGGAAATTCTTGAGCGTGTCCCTTCATTGTCTGAAATTTGGGTCCTTGTCGCACGAGCGTATCTTGCGTGGAACGATAGTGAGTCCGCTTTGGAGACATTGCTGGACGGTTATAGTCACGTGCCGAATGATGCCGATCTTGTCGCACAGTTGGTAGACATTTTGTGGCATAGCGGTCAGCAAAGTCTTGCGCTTGATTACCTAAAGAAGTCAATAGAAATTCATCCATTTGACGTGCCGTTGATTGCGCGATTTGGGCGTTATTTGTTTGAATACGGGGATCGTGACACTGCGCGAATCCATCTCGCCAGAGCAGAAGCTATCGGGCCTCGTCACCCAGAACTGATCAAAGCCCGTACAATCGTATCGAATATTCTGTCATCCGAGGCATAGAAGCTTAACTCGAAAATTGGCCCATAAGAATTGGTGTGACTTTACCCGATGATACATCTCTTACAGCTTCAGTGAATGTCGGCAGATTGCGTGCAGGCAATGTGATTAGCATAGTTACGTCGGCGGCAAAAACCTCGTCGTCAATGTCTCCATCGTGCTTCTGTGCAAGATTTTTGATGATCTGGTACAGACTATATGATAGTTCAAGGCCGATAATGATCTTGTCGATTTTCTGTTGGGTGGATAGGCTATTCAGTGCGATGTGTGCAGCTTCGCTATAAGCGCGAACCAAGCCACCTGTTCCCAGCTTCGTGCCACCAAAATACCTGGTCGTTACTATAACGACATCCCCGATGTCATAACCCTTCAGGACCGTAAGTGTGGGCGGTCCTGATGTTCCGGTCGGTTCTCCATCATCACTCATGCCATCAATGACAGAATTGCCATAGCCAACGCGATACGCATATACGTGATGATTGGCATCCGGCATTTCTCTGCGTATTGCAGCAATAAAACTGCGAGCATCATCTACGCTGCTAGCCCGATCAACCGTGGTTATAAAACGCGATCTGGCAACTTCAGTCTGTATTCGATGACGTCCTGCGGGCACCAGATATTCCATATTATTGTCCCTCATAGTCAGGATTCGTCGCTACAAACAGACGAAATACCGGCGGTTGAATGTGCAATGTTTGCTGAAGTTTATCAACATGAATCAGTCGTTTTTGCACCAGCATGGCAACGGCTCGTTCAGTATCACTATTAGAATTATACGTTTCTAGCCCTGCAACGGCCCGCAGAACATGATGCTCGGATGCAGTCAAGCTCATCCATAGGGTCCGGCACTCCTGTCGGATCGGACGGCGCAGCGCAAGGTTTCTGGCCACCTCATCATTCATTGTATCGTTAGAGGTGATTTGCCCAATAGCCTCAAGCAGGCGGAATCCTGAACGTAGCAGGCCAGCATACGAGCCGGTTGCCCAAATAAGAAAATCAATCATGTAATCCGGGTAATTCTTGGAATTTCTAGCCATCAGGTTGTCGACCATTCTTCGAGCATCCTGTTTGTTGTACGGCCCTACATAGTAAACAC
>DAOTXA010000293.1:0-12261 GCA_034435595.1 Anaerolineae bacterium
CCCGCGCCTCGATTTCAACGTGGATATCGACTGGCAGGAAAAGCACGTTTTGCTAAAGACCGCTTTCCCGGTGGACGTGCTGGCGACTTCGGCGACCTACGAAATTCAGTGGGGCAACGTGGAACGACCGACGCATCACAACACGTCATGGGATTGGGCGCGTTTTGAAAGCTGTGCGCAAAAGTGGGTTGATCTGAGCGAAGGCGGCTACGGTGTCAGCCTGCTTAATGACTGCAAATACGGGCATGATATCAAAGATGGCGTTATGCGCCTCAGTTTGCTGCGTGCGCCGTCCAGCCCTGACCCGTATGCGGACGAGGGCGAACACACCTTCGCGTATGCCCTGTATCCGCATGAAGGCGCGGTCGATACGCGCACTATCGCCGAAGCGTATGCGTTCAACGATCCGATCATCGCCTACCAGCCGGAAAACGGCGGCGACCTCAAGACGAATCTGGCGTCTCTGTTTGCGGTGGATGCCGATAACATCGTCATTGAGACGGTTAAACGTGCTGAGGACGGCAACGGGGTGATCGTGCGCCTGTACGAGACGCAGCGCCAACGCACAGCCGTTACGCTGAACACGTCGTTTGCGCTGGTTGCGGCCTCACGCTCGAACATCATGGAAGAAGACGGCGAATCGCTGGCGGTCACAGACGGTAACGCTGTGTCGCTGACGGTGAAACCCTTCGAGATCGTCACGCTGCGTCTGGTGGCGGAATAACGTATCGCCTGCACAATCGGGGGCGGCTCGTCGCAAGACGCAGCCGCCTTTTCGCGTTTCCCCTTCGGACCTCAGGGGATTCCCTCTTGTCTATCGTATTGAGACAAGGTATCATTTGCGTCGAATAATTGATACTGCATCTCAATTAGATGTCAATGGATACCAGCGTATACTAGCGAAAGGAACATCATGCTCAAAAAACGTCTGATGTCAGGTTGTATTGTACTCGCGTTTGGCCTGATTCTTGCAGGCGCGATTGTCTCTGCTCAGGAGCCTTCGCTGCGTGTGGTAGCGACGACCAGCATCATCGCCGATGTGGTCGCCAATGTCGGCGGCGACCAGGTCGAAGTGACCTCGCTTATTCCGCCGGATGCCGATGTTCACAGCTTCCAGCCCGCCCCCAGAGATGTTGCCGGAGTCGTGCAGGCCGATATCGTGTTCGTCAACGGCGGCTTCCTTGAAGAAGGGTTGCTTGACATCGTGCGAACCAACGCCAACGGCGAGATTTTCGCTGTCTCTGCTGGTGTAGAAATGCTGGCCTTTGAGGGTCACAGCCACGCTCATGACGACGATGATGAGCATGGTCATGCGGACGAAGACGGTCACGATGACGAACATGGGCATGAAGGCGAAGAACGCCATGACGACGAGCATGGTCATGATGAGGCGGATGAATCCGCAGCGCACGCGCAGGAAAATGGCGAACACGTCGGCGTATTGAGCAACAGCCTTGACTGCGAACTTGTGCATGAAGAAGGCGATCATGGCGAAGATGATCATGCAGATGAAGAACATGATGAGGAACATGAAGACGGTCACGATGAAGATGGGCACAATCACGGACCATGCGACCCGCATGTGTGGGCCGATCCCGCTAACGTCATGATCTGGGCAGAGAATATCGCGCTCATTCTGGGTAGATTCGACCCGGACCATGCTGAGGTCTACGAAGCGAATGCCGCCGCCTACATCACAGAATTACAAGCGCTCGACGCGGAAATCGCCGCCATGATTACGACGATCCCCGAAGAAAACCGCGTGCTGGTGACGAATCACGAGTTTCTGGCCTATTTCGCCGTCCGCTATGATTTTGAGATCGTCGGCACGGTGATCCCGGCTGCGACCACCGTCGCCGAAGTACCGCCGCAGGCTATTGTCGAACTGGTCGAGATCATCAAAGCGGAGGAGGTACGCGCTATCTTCGCCGAAATCAGCGATACGACCGCGCTAGCCGAAACTGTCGCCGCCGAAGGTGATACGGATGTGCAGGTTCTCACACTGTACAGCGGATCGCTTAGTTCGCCAGCAGGCCCCGCCGGAACCTATCTTGATTACATGCGTTACAACACGCAGGTGATCGTGGACGGGTTGAGCGGGTGAATTCACGCGGTATCGCCGCATGAGTTCGATGACAGATAGGACCGGTCGTGGCGTTCGGGCGGCAAGCGTGCCGCCCGCTACTCCACAATATGGGGTGACAACTGACGTTAATTGACGCGAGACCACGTCCCGCCCGATAGTCGCAGCAGGCCAAAACCGCTGATCTGCATATAGATGGCGCTGTTGTTCTGCGCGAACTGGATTGTCACCAACGCGGTGGGGTTGATGTTAGCCGAGGCCCAGCCGATACCGTCCAGCGCGTACCAGTTGCCGCCGGTGGTGTTGGTGGTGTTGTTATAGGCCCAGTTGAACACGCCCTGCGAGTTCAGTAAGGGCGAGGGCGCGGTTCCACAGGGGCAGGTATAGGTCGTCGTGCCGTCCCAGGTGTTGATGTGGACGATATAGCGCCCGTTGAGGTTGTTGAACCCGTACACCTGATCTTGCGCGTTGACCGTGATGTTGAGCATGAACCCGCGCTCAAAGGTCTGGAACGAGCCGTTGACGACCGACTGCGCCGCCAGCGGACATCCGGTGCCTTCGGGCACAAGGCCGTTGCCGAAGAACCAGTCAACCGGGCAACTCAGCGTCAGTGTAATCGGGATCGACTGTGAGGCAGATTGTGCGCCGCGCTGTGCCGTCAGACGATAGATGACCTGATTGCCTGTACTCGGCAGTGTTACCGGCAGATTGCCATTGGGCACGACGGAGAAGGTCTGCATGACTGCGCTGGTCGCGCTGATCTGCTCGATGATGGCGCTATCCGCATTCTGTGTCGTCCAGGTCAGGGTGACGATTTGCCCGCCGCCGCCACTGGTCGCGCTGGCAGTAAATGAGATGATCGACGGCGTATCCGAGGTCGGTGTCGCCGTTGGAATCGGGGTTTCGGTGAGGGTCGGCGTCAGCGTCGGCGTGGGGGTCGGCGTCGGTGTGAACGTGAAGTCCGGCGTTGGCGTATTGGTCGGCGTTGGCGTATTGGTCGGCGTTGGCGTGCTGGTCGCCGTGGGCGTCAGCGTCGGTGTGAGTGTATTGGTCGGCGTTGGCGTATTGGTCGGCGTGGGGGTATCTGTCGGCGTGTTGGTGATGGTTGGTGTCGCCGTTGGCGTCAGCGTCGGCAGTTCGAACAGAGTCGGCAGCGCGGCGGCATCCGACGAATCATCGTCACCCCCGCACGCGACGAGAATCAAGGGTACAATAAGCAGGCTCAACACAATTCGTAGCTTGTTTTTGTTCATCGGATTTATCCACCTTACACGGTATGAAACGATTATTCACCCGGATTTTGCCCATAATGATACTGAGTCTGGCGGTAGGCTGCCAAGAGACTTCAGTACCGGAGGTGTCGTTGGAGGGTTTGCCGACGCTGATGGTGCTGCCTTCGCCGACACAAATCCCGACAGATACGCCGGTTCCTACCGCGACCGCGACGGTCACTTTCACCACGGAACCGACGTTCACGCCATCAGCGACCATCACTGAAACGCCCGCCGTGACGCTGTTTATTTCCACCGTGACGCCGGGACCCTCACCAACGCCGGATGTGACCGCAACCGCTGCGGTTCCACCGACCGCAGCGCCGCGTCTGCCCGCATCCGATCTACCGGAGACATTCTCTTTCGGCACGTCGGTGCAAAACCGCGAACTGCTGGCGTGGCGCATCGGTGAAGGCGACCGGGCGATCTTCCTCGTCGGCGGGATTCACGGTGGCTGGGAGTCGAACACGGTCACGCTCATTGAACAACTCATCGCCCACTTTTCTGCTAATCGCGCACAGGTCTTGCCGGGGTTCGCGCTGGTGCTGGTCCCTTCGCTGAACCCGGACGGCGCGATTCTCGGTCAAACGCTCGCCGGACGCTTTAACGCCCGTGGCATTGATCTGAACCGCAATTGGGATTGCGAATGGTCGGAAGAGGCGTTCTTCCGGCAGAGTCGCGTGGACCCCGGTGACGAACCTTTCTCTGAGCCAGAGACGACCGCGATGGCCGCCCTCATCGTCGATGTGCGCCCGGAAGTGGTGCTGTTCTATCACAGCGCGGCGAACGGCGTGTTTACAGGTGATTGTGAGGACAGCGGCAACAGCGCGGAAATGGGCGCGATCCTCGGTGAGGCAACCGGGTACACCTACGGGCAGTCGTTCAGCGCGTATCCCGTTAACGGGACGGCGGCAAGCTGGGTAGATAGTCTGGGCATTCCATCCGCCGATGTGGAACTGATCACCAGCACATCGCCAGAGTTCGAGCGCAATCTGCGCGGGGTCATGGCGATTCAGTGCTGGTTGCTGGGTCCGGCTTCCGCGCAGGTAGGGGCATGTCAGGCGGGGTGAAGTGTGCGGGCGACCGCAACGAATATAGCGTTCGTGGTCGCCCGGTGTGAACTCTTGTATATGGTCAATTATCCACGCGGGCCGATGACGGGGCCGCCGCGCACAATGATCGGTTGTTCCATTGGCGTTTGCCACTGTGGATAGGGCTGGAAGTGCCGGGTGAAGGTCGGGAACTTCTGCATCAGGCTGTTGCGCATGGCCTCGGACATCATCAGCAGCGGATTGATAATCCACTTTTCCGCACTGTAGCGAATCTCAAAATGCAGATGTACATCGGTCTGGGTCATCTCGCCCATGACGGTATCCGGCGTGACCGCGCCGCCTGCGACGTAGGTCGTATTCTTGTACAAATGCTGGTAGATCAGCACATAATCGCCAGCGCGAACCGCAATCCCGTAGCGATTGTTGCGGATGAACGTACCGTGTACGCCTGCATAGACCGGTACTCCGGCGGGGTTGCTATTGCCGAAGTCGAATCCGCTGTGCAGCCCCTGTGCGAAGGAGTCATAGTTCCAGCGCTTGCCGTTTTTGAAGGCGAACTGTGTGTTGCCGAAGTACTGTACCCACTTCGTAGATGCCAGATCGACGGGCATCCGCTCGACCAGTGCATCGCGCTGTGGCAGTGTGGTGACATCGGGCAGGCCGTCGGAGGTGAAGGAAATCGCGCCGGGGACCTTCGTATCCGGGTCGCCGAGAAAGGTATCAGAACCGTCAATTTTGGCTTCTGCGGACCATCCCTTGTCGTGCTGCCACCAGACATAGCCATCGGCCTCGGTGCGCGAAGTCTTGATGACGGTAATCACCATTCCACCCGCAAGCTGACCATCGGCGGTGCGTTCTGCGCTGGTAGATGGCGACTTGCGAATCGACAGATTTTGCAGCACCTTAAAGCGCTTCGGCTCATCTGGTTCTTCGGGGTCGGTCGTCGTGACAATCACAGTGGTAGGTGGTGTGACGGAGATGTTCGTATCTCCAGATGTATCGCCATTCTCTCCGCCTGACGTTTCTATGCTAATTGTTGTGCCTTCATCTGTAGTATCTGTTGTAGTATCTGGCTCAGTTGTTTCCGAGCCGGTTCCGGCGGACGAATCCTTGATGAGCTTAAGATAGGTCGCGCTGCCGTCGAGCTTGGCTTCTGCGGACCACCCGGCGTCGTGTTCCCACCAGATGAACCCGTCTTTTTCGGTACGCGAATCTGCCCGTACCTGAATTTGTGCGCCGCTGCCCAGATAGCGCGGCAGGCGCTGCCCGCTCAACCCTGGGGATTGGCGGATTGACAGAAAGGTCATAACGAGAAACGTCTTGGTGTTGGCGGCTTCGCTCATGGCGGATGCTCCTCTCAATGGACGCAAGATGAGACGTTGATGCCCCTATTGTAGCTGATTCTCCACTTTGAGCGCGAACAGCGTGTCGCCCCTGGGCTAAAGCCACGGGGCTATGATAAAAAACGGGTCCACCGAAGGGGGCCGAATATCGCCTTAAAGTCACGGGGCTTTGAGTCACGTAGCGTTGAGCAGGCGTAACTACCGTTTAGGGCGTACATCAAAACAGGGATACGGTTCGCGCCGTATCCCTGCGGAATTGCGTTGTGTGACGATTGCTCGTCGCTTAGTACATGCCGCCCATATCCGGGGCTGCGGGGGCCGCCGGTTCATCCTGCGGGATGTCGGTGATGAGGGCTTCGGTGGTCAGGATCATGCTGGCGATGGACGCCGCATTTTCGACTGCGCCACGCGTTACCTTGGCCGGGTCCGGGATGCCGATTTCGATCATGTCGGCGTATTCGCCGGTCATGACGTTGTAGCCGACACGCGGATTCTTGCGGCTCTTTTGCAGGCGGCGGACGTTGTCGATGATGACCGCGCCGTCTTCACCGGCATTGGCGGAAATCTTGCGCATCGGAACTTCCAGCGAACGGCGCATGATGCCGATGCCGGTGTTCTCGTCGTCGTAGTCCAGTTTCGCCTTATCCAGCGCGCTGACGGCGTTGATCAGAGCGACGCCACCACCGGGCAGGATACCTTCTTCAACAGCGGCGCGGGCGGCGCTGAGGGCGTCTTCGACGCGATGCTTCTTTTCCTTCAGTTCAGTCTCGGTGGCAGCACCGACGCGGATCACCGCGACACCGCCGCTCAGTTTCGCCAGACGTTCCTGAAGTTTTTCACGGTCGTAGTCGCTGGTGCTGACTTCGATCTCGTTGCGGATTTCGTTGATGCGACCATGGATGTTACCTTCTTCGCCATGACCATCGACGACAACGGTATCTTCCTTGGTGGAAACGACCTTACCGGCACGACCGAGGTCTTGCAGGGTTACGCTTTCCAGCTTGCGACCGGTTTCTTCGCTGATGACGGTACCGCCGGTCAGGATGGCGATGTCGCGCAGCATGGCTTTACGACGGTCACCAAAGCCGGGGGCCTTGATCGCCAGCACGTTGAGCATACCACGCAGCTTGTTGAGCACGAGGGTGGCGAGGGCTTCGCCGTCCACGTCTTCGGCGATGATGACGAGTTCACGCTTGCCGATCTGAACCAGCTTTTCCAGCAGCGGGACGATGTCCTGTGCGGCGCTGATCTTCTTGTCGTGGATGAGGATGTGCGGGTCTTCGATAACCGCTTCCATCGTCTCGGTATTGCTGACGAAATAGGGGCTGATGTAGCCACGGTCGAACTGCATACCTTCGACGTACTCGGTTTCAAATTCGAGGCCGCGAGATTCTTCGACAGTCACGACGCCATCTTTGCCGACCTTGTCCATCACGTCTGCCAGCAGGTTACCGATTTCGCTATCCTGGGCGCTGACGCTGGCGACATTGGCGATTTCGTCGCGGGTTTCCACCGGGATCGCCATTTCCAGCAGGTACTGGCTGACGAGTTCGGAGGCGTAGATGATACCGCGCTTCAGCAGCATCGGGTTCGCGCCAGCGGCGACGTTCCTCAGACCGTCGTTGACGATGGCCTGGGCCAGCACGGTAGCGGTGGTGGTGCCGTCACCGGCGATGTCGTTGGTCTTGGTGGCTGCTTCCTTCAGAAGCTGTGCGCCCATGTTCTCATACGGGTCTTCGAGTTCAATTTCTTTCGCAACGGTCACACCGTCATGAGTCACGGTCGGTGCGCCGAATTTCTTGTCGAGGGCGACGTTGCGGCCTTTGGGACCCAGGGTGGTGCTGACGGCGTTGGCGATTACGTCTACACCGTGCTGAAGCTTACGACGGGCTTCGTCACGGAAAGCAAGCTGTTTAGCCATGAGTGTTTTCTCCGTTTAATCTCTGTGTTTGCGATAGTAGCTATTGGCTGTTCGTTTTCAGCCAAAAACATTGAATTCGTGTGAATCAAAAACGTTCTGGTGTTGCCTTGTCGGGTAAGGGGGTAACCCTAGTCCTCGACGATGCCCAGAACGTCACTTTCTTTCATGATGAGCAGCTTCTTGCCTTCGATTTTGACCTCGGTCCCGGCGTACTTGGCGAATAGAACCGTGTCACCGACGTTTACATCCATCTGGATGCGGTCGCCATCGTCGTCGCGGCGGCCTGCGCCAGCGGCAATCACTTTACCATTTTGCGGCTTTTCTTTGGCGGTTTCCGGCAGCAGAATGCCACCGCTTGTCGATTCTTCCTGCTCAATCGGCTCGACCAGAATCCGGTCACCCAGCGGGCGAATGCTCGTCATGCTATGCCTCCTCACAATGAAACAAGATGGTTTTAGTGCGTTGATAAACGCGCTTGTCGTTAAATTTTGGCACTCGTCTCTTACGAGTGCTAATCCACGCGCCAGAATAGCATAGCAAGGTGTGATCGTCAAGCATTTTCCGGGTGATTCTAGCAGGTTTCTTATACAGGTGCTAAACAGCCGGTGCAACTATAAGAGGCGTGGTTAAGGTAGCTTTCGGGCGGTCACGGGGTGGTGTGGGTATGTGTACAGAATAGCGTGGTGTGTAGAGGTGGCATTCTTGCGACTCGCCTGCTCAAAACATTGACCGCGCTATTTTGTGGCTGTACCGAACGTCATGCTTATGCTGAGAATTGAGCCAGGTGGTAAGCTGCAACCTATGATATTACCGCATTGTAATCGGTTAAAACTATTGGATAGACGGCTTTTTTGCCTGTATATTAGAGATATAAACGGAATCAGAAGACAAACCTTCTTATGGATACTTCAAAAGTTGTGGAAAGTCAGGCAACCACGGGTGATGTGGCACGCCGGATGAAAATTGCGCGGAGTCTGAGCACCGTCTCGCGGGATATGGACGAGGGGATGCCGGAATGGATGCGCCGTTCCAACCCGATCATTCGCCGCCAGCTTGGGATTCACTGGCGGGTGTTTTTGCCGCAGATTGGTCCCATCGTCAAGTGGGTTGGCCTGCAAGCGATTATTATTCTGCTGACAATCCCCTTCCCTGACCTGTTTTCGCCGCTGATGCTGCTGGCGCTATCGACGGCGTTTATGCTGCCCTTCGGCTTCTGGTTGTACGTGCAAACGTTGAACAACATCGCCAATGACGCGGTGAAATCGATGAGTCAGGAGTTCGAGAGCAAGACCTTTGATCTGTTGCGTGTGACACCGCAACCGTTGTTTTCGATTGTACTGGCAAAGGCGATGGCGGCGATCTGGCGGCGCATGGACGATCTGGACGCGGTGATTTCGATTGCGTTGTTCACTTCGCTGCCGGTGATTACCTTCTTCAACGTCATTAAATGGCCCCCGGACGTGTATCCGGGTGTGTCTCAGGGATTGATTGTGGTCGGGCTGGTGGTGTCGCTGCTGCGTCTGCCGCTGGAAATGTTCATGGTTTCTGCGATTGGCATCATGAATGGGACTTCGGTGCGCTGGCAAAGTCCGGCGACGACCGCGACGCTAGTCGTCACTTTCTTTTACTTTCTGCTGTTGAATCTGCCGCGCCTGATTGCCCTGCCGCTGTCGCTGCAAATTCTGGTAGAAATCGTGCTGCCGCTGTCGCTGCCGCTCATTATCGGTAGTGCGTGCCTGATGATCGCCATTCGCATCATCAATTCGGATTAACCCGACGCGCTGACCGGCGCTGACCGGCGCTGTAATGTAGACAATCAGCCCACCGCACCTGCGATGGCGGGTGCGGATAGTTGACTGTGTGACGCTGCATGTACGGGTGCAGTGCATTTGCACGTATGATGGGCAATGCCTGGTCGCAGTTCCCCCCTTATTCACCCATGCCTGATTGCGCCCCTGTGATATTATAAACGCGAATATCGTCCACGATTCCCCACGCATGGAGGATACCTGTTCATGAGCAACCCCGCCTATTACACGCCGGAGCGCGTCGGCACGTTGTACGCGCCGGATACGCAATCCGCCGCCACTGCCGGAACCGCTGCCGGACTTTCGAAAGCCAGCGAAGATACACGCCGGGTCTATGTGCTGCTGGTAGATATGCAGGTCGATTTTATCCATCCCGACGGCGCGTTGAGCGTCCCCGGCGCGGTCGAGGATACAAAGCGCATGGTCGATTGGTTGTACGCGCACGCAGGCGACATCACCAAAATCGCCGCCTCAATTGACAGTCACTACACCGTGCAAATTTTTCATCCGCCGTGGTGGGTGAACGCCGAGGGCAAGCACCCCGATCCGTATACGCCAATTAGTAGCGACGAGGTGAAATCTGGCGTGTGGAAACCGCTGTACGAGCCGGAATGGTCGGTTGAATATGTCGAGAAGCTGGAAGAACAGGCGAAGAAGACGCTGATGATCTGGCCTTTCCACACGCTCATCGGCACACCGGGGCACAGTCTCGTCCCTGCGGTGTATGAGGCCATCGCCTATCACACCGCAGCACGTGAGGCGACACCGCATCTATTGATGAAGGGTATGATCCCTAAAAGCGAGCATTACTCGATGATGGAGCCGGAGGTCAGGGTTGAGGGGCATCCTGAAGGCGGTGTCAAAACGGACTTTCTGGACGAGATCGCCAGCTATGACGCGATTTACGTCACCGGGCAGGCAAAAAGCCACTGCGTGCTGGAAACGGTCACGTCGATGGTACGCGCCTATCCGCGTGAGGTGGTGGAGAAGATTCGCGTGATTGAGGACGGCATGTCATCGGTCGCGCACCCGGAAATCGACTTCGAAGCGATGGCGAACGAGCAGTACGCCCGCTTTGCCGAAAACGGCCTCAGGCTCATCAAAACGGAGGATGGGCTGGTATAGGTGACGCGCTCCTACTACCGTTTTTGTTCGCGGGCTTCGCCCCAACCGCCGCCGCCCGGTGTCTCGATGAGCAGCCTGTCACCCGGCTCGACCTGAAGCGTACACTTGCCGCTCAGATCACGCGAGAGGCCATCGCGGGTGAAGCGGGCGCGGCCTTTTTCGGCGGGCGTGCCTTTGCTCAGTCCATAAGGGGGGTGGATGCGCCGCTCGCTGTTGAGGGTGACGGTCGCCGCCTCTGAGAACTCGTACACACGCCGGATGCCGTCGCCGCCACGATTGCGCCCTGCACCGCCAGAACCGTCGCGCAGTTCGCACTTGATAACACGCAGCGGCAGGGTGCTTTCCAGCGCTTCGACCGGGGTATTGCGCGTGTTGGTCATGTGGCTGTGCCGCCCGCTGATGCCGTCTTTACGCGCACCTGCGCCGTGCCCTCCGGCGATTGTCTCATAATATACCCACTGTCGACCATCCGGGCGCAATCCGCCGACGGTAAGGTTGTTCATGGTCCCCTGGCTGGCTGCGGGGATTTTGATCGGCAGCGCCTTCGCCAGCGCACCGAGGACTGTATCCACCACGCGCTGCCCGGTTTCTGTGTTGCCGACTGCCACCGCCGCCGGAAAACGCGGGTTCAACACGCTGCCGGGATCGGTGATTACATCCACCGGCTGAAAACAGCCATGATTGACCGGGATGTCGTCAATAGCAAGCAGGCGCACGCAGTACCATGTCGCGCTGCGGACGATGGCTTCGACCGCGTTGACATTGCCTTGCACCTGTGGCGCACTGCCGCGAAAATCGACCGTCATATGCGGCCCGGTGACGGTCACTTTGACGCGAATGGGAATCGTAAACTCTTTCTGTCCGTCGCCTTCGAGCGCCTCCTCAAATGTATATTCGCCGTCAGGGATCGACTCGATGGTCGCTTCGGTCATGCGGCGTGCGTATTCCATGAGGGCGTCGGCGTGTTGGTGCGTATTCTCGACCCCGTGTTCCACCATGATCTCGCGCAGGCGATGCTCTCCGGTGCGATGGGCGGCTAACTGCGCTTCGAGGTCGCCGCGCCGTTCTTCGGGGTCACGCGTATTGGCGACAATGAGCATTTGCACCGATTCGTCAAGCCAGCCAGCGACTTTGAGGCGAATGGGCGGGATGATGATGCCTTCCTGATATAGTTCGGTGGAAAGCGGCAGCGATCCCGGTGACATGCCGCCGACATCGGCGTGATGGGCGCGGCTGGCGACGAAATACACCAGATCACCCCCGGCGAAAACGGGCGACACCATTGTGATATCCGGCAGATGCGTGCCGCCACGATAGGGGTCGTTGAGGACGATTACGTCGCCTTCGTGGAACGCGTCCATCTCTTTGATCGCGCTGGCGACGGACGCGGGCATACTCCCCAGATGAACGGGGATATGCGCGGCCTGCGCGACCATACGCGCCTGTGCATCGAACACAGCGCAGCTATAATCCAGCCGCTCGCGAATATTGGGGCTGAAGGCGGCGCGGCGCAGCGTCTCGCCCATTTCTTCGGCGACATCGGCGAACAAACTGCGAAATACGGCGAGGGAGATGGGGTCTACGGGCATTTTGATTCACACTCCGGTATAAAAGCGTAACGCAAGGGCGCAGCGGCGCAAGGTTGCGTAGAGAAAACA
>DAOTXA010000294.1:0-29967 GCA_034435595.1 Anaerolineae bacterium
ATGAGTGATGTCATGGGCATGGCGTCAGCGGATATGGCGGATACAGTCATGTTTATGACTGCGGTGCTGAATTACAGTGACTTTGGGGATGTGCAGATTGTCGCGCCGGAAGACGCAATGATTATCCCTCTGGATATGCTGGCCCCGGCACTGGGCGATGGGTTCAATCAATTCTAGGGATACCGGTACAATCATCGTGGGCGGCCTTTTGGTCGCCCTTTTGCTATCGAGCATCGGCGTTGCTAAAAGCCCATCGTGCGTCCGATGATCTCCTTCATGATTTCGGTCGTGCCGCCATAGATCGTCTGCACGCGGGCATCTAGATAGGCCTTCGCAATTGGATATTCGAGCATGTAGCCGTATCCGCCATGAAGCTGCACGCATTGATCGACCACGCGCTTCTGTAGTTCGGTAGTCCACCACTTCGCCATGGATGCCGTTTCTGTAGTCAGCGTTCCCGCGTTGAGTTCCTGAATACAGCGATCCACGAACACGCGCCCGATTTGAATCTCGGTTTGCATCTCGGCTAACGCAAAGCGTGAATGCTGGAATTTGCCGATGGGTTGCCCGAATGCCTCGCGTTCCTTGCAGTAATCGACAGTCCACGAGAGGGCGGCTTCGGCAGCAGCAATCGCACTGACCGCAATGCTCAAACGCTCCTGCGGTAGTTCTGCCATCAGGTGATAGAATCCACGTCCTTCTTCGCCGAGCAGGTTCTCCGCCGGAACGTTGACGTTATCGAAGTAGAGTTCGGCGGTATCCTGTGCTTTAAGGCCGATCTTTTCCAGATTTCGCCCGCGTGAGAAGCCTGCCATGCCGCGTTCGATCAATAGAAGACTGATTCCGCCATGTTTGGCTTCTGAGTCGGTTTTGACGACCGTAATCACAACATCGCTCAAAATCCCGTTGGTGATGAAGGTCTTTTGTCCGTTGACGATATAATGTCCGTTTTCGCGGATGGCGCTGGTGCGAACCCCGGCGAGGTCGCTGCCGGTGTTGGGTTCAGTCATGGCAATGGCGGTGATGCATTCCCCGGTGACCATTCCCGGCAAAAGGCGTGTTTTCTGTTCGTCTGTTGCGTAGTGCAGCAGATAGGGAATCGTAATATCGTTGTGTAACGCGAAGCCGATGCCGGTCGCCCCGGCACGCCACAGTTCCTCGGAAATGATGGCATGATAGCGGAAGTCATTGACATCACCACCGCTGTACTCTTCGGGGATGTTCATGCCCAGAAAGCCGTTTTCCCCGGCTTTCAGCCATACTTCGCGGCTGACCGCGCCGTCTTTTTCCCATTGATCGTGATAGGGTGTGATCTCGCGCTCTACGAAACGGCGGAAAGCGTCGCGGAACATCCGGTGTTCGTCAGTGAAAAGGGTTCTCTTAAGCATGTGATAATCCTATAATCAACAAGTTTGGCGTTGTTGCTGCCATTATATTTTTCCGGCAAAAGTTTGCCGATACTCTATGAGTAGAGTCTTTACTGATATGATTATATTTTCGTGGCATTAAAATAGAATTATCGGTATAGCTTGTAGCTATCGAGGTTGAAACACTTGATTTGAGTTACACTAGGCTGATTCTTATTGACCTTGACATAGTATGTACAGGAGATGTGAATGCGAGACCGTACATTAGGCAGCGCGAAATTTCACTCCACACCGGAGGAATATCACGAACTTGACCCGATCTTAAAGCCGAACAATATCGCCGTAATCGGTGCGACGGAAAAACTGGGTAGTGTTGGCCGCACGATTCTGTGGAATCTAATCAGTAACCCGTTTGGTGGGACGATATTCCCGGTGAATCCCAAACGCCCGAACGTTCTAGGGATCAAAGCGTATCCGAGTATCAAAGATGTGCCGGAACAGGTCGATCTGGCGATTATCGTCACCCCGGCCAAGACAGTTCCCGCCATCATTCAGGAATGCGTGGATATGGGCATTCCCGGCGCGGTGATTATCTCCGCCGGGTTTAAAGAGGTTGGTGAAGAAGGCGCGGATTTGGAGCGTCAGATTCTTGAAATCGCCGATGGCAAAATGCGCATCATTGGCCCTAACTGTCTGGGTGTGATGATGCCTGGTCGTAACTTGAACGGTACGTTCGCAGGGGCGATGGCACGTCCTGGCAATGTGGCGTTCATCAGCCAATCCGGGGCGATTTGCACCGCTGTTCTCGACTGGAGTTTCGACGAAAATGTCGGGTTTAGCGCGTTTATCTCGATTGGTTCCATGCTGGATGTGGGTTGGGGTGACCTGATCTACTATCTTGGCGATGATCCGAACACACGCAGTATCGTCATCTACATGGAAAGCGTCGGGGATGCACGCAGCTTCCTGTCAGCGGCGCGTGAGGTATCACGTACTAAGCCGGTCATTATCATTAAGGCCGGTCGCACTGAAGAGGCTGCAAAGGCGGCTGCGTCGCATACAGGATCACTGACGGGTAGTGACGAAGTGCTTGACGCCGCGTTCCGGCGCGTGGGTGTTATCCGCATTGACCGCATCTCCGACATCTTCTATATGGCAGAAACGCTGGCAAAGCAGCCGCGTCCGCGTGGCAATCGCCTCAGTATCATTACCAATGCCGGTGGTCCCGGTGTTCTGGCGACAGACGCATTGATTTCTGGTGGTGGCACGCTGACCGAAATCAGTGACGAGACGATGGGCGAACTCAATGAGTTCTTGCCATCGGCCTGGAGCCATAACAACCCGATTGATATCCTCGGTGACGCAGACCCAATCCGCTATGCCAAAACGCTGGAAATCGCCGCACGTGACCCCAATAGTGACGGTATGCTGGTGATTCTGACGCCGCAGGATATGACCGATCCCACGCGAACAGCGGAATCACTCAAAGAATATTCGGATTTGCAGAACAAACCGGTGCTGGCGAGTTGGATGGGCGGCGCGGATGTTTCCACGGGTGAGCGTATTCTCAACCGGGCGGATATTCCGACATTTGCTTATCCCGACACAGCGGTGCGCCTGTTTAACTATATGTGGCAGTATAACGCCAACTTGAGTGCGCTGTACGAGACGCCAGAACTGCCAACAGCTTCTGATGATGACGCGCCGGATCGTGAACTGGTTGCAGGGATCATCGACAGCGCACGCAAATCCGGGCGTACCATCTTGACCGAGTACGAATCCAAGCAGGTGCTGGCGGCATATGATATCCCGACCACGCCAATGAAACTTGGTCCAACGGCGGATGAAGCGGTCGCGGCAGCAGACGAACTTGGCTATCCGGTGGTGGTTAAGATTCACTCTGAGACGATCACGCACAAGGTCGATGTGGGCGGTGTCATCCTCAACGTGCAGGATGCAGACGCTGTACGTCAGGCGTTCAACGAAATTGAGACATCAGTAAATGAGAAGGTCGGCGCAGAGCATTTTCAGGGTGTGTCGATCCAGCCAATGGCAAAACTCGATGGCTATGAAATCATCATTGGCAGCAGCATTGACCCGCAGTTTGGCCCGGTGCTGCTATTCGGAACCGGCGGCTCGCTGGTGGAGGTGTTTAAGGACAGCGCGCTGGGCCTGCCACCATTGACGACGACGCTGGCCCGTCAGATGATGGAACGCACGAAAATCTACGAGGCGTTGAAAGGTGTACGCGGGCGCAAATCTGTCGATTTGCTGGCCCTGCAAAAGCTGATGGTGCGCTTCAGCCAGATCGTAGCAGAACAAGCGTGGATCAAGGAAATGGACATCAACCCGTTGTTTGCTTCGCCAGATCGTCTACTGGCGCTGGATGCACGCGTGCTGCTACACGATGTCGATACGCCCGAAGAAGAATTGCCGCATCTGGCAATTCGACCCTATCCAAACCAGTATGTCGAGTACTGGGAAGCAGAAAATGGCACGAACATCACATTCCGACCCATTCGCCCCGAAGACGAGCCGCTTATGGTGAAGTTCCATGAAACCCTGAGCGAAGAAACAGTATACATGCGCTACTTCTCGCCGTTGAAGTTGCAGCAGCGAGTGGCGCACGAGCGTTTGTCGCGCATCTGCTTTATCGACTACGATCGTGAAATGGTGTTGATCGCCACACGTCGCCACCCGGAAACAAACGAGCGTCAGATTTTGGCGGCGGGTCGTTTAACAAAGCAGCATGGGCGTGCAGAAGGCGAATTTGGCCTGTTGGTCGGTGATGAGTTTCAAGGTCATGGCCTCGGTCATCAACTGTTGAATCGTCTGGTGGAAGTTGGGCGTGCAGAAGGGCTGGAACGGATCATCGGCTACATCCTGCCCGATAACGGCGCGATGCTGCGTGTCGCAGAAGCCGCCGGTTTCCAGAAGCATAGCGGCGTGGATAATACGGTCAAAGTCTTGCTAGACCTCGTATAGCACACCGCTCAAATGTGAAATCAAAAGGGGCGTACATCATTGTGTGTGCGCCCCTTTGCGTTGGTGGCTTGTCTCGTCACCAGCTACTGCATGGCTACTTGCCCAGTTTCTTCTTCAGTTCCTCGGTTAATGCGGGAACAACGTCATACATATCGCCGACGATACCATAGCTTGCCAACTGGAAGATCGGTGCTTCGGCGTCTTTGTTGATGGCAACGATGACCTTGCTTGTCCGCATACCAGCCTGATGCTGAATTGCGCCAGAAATGCCAGCGGCGATGTACAGATCAGGGGCGACGGTCTTGCCGGTCTGACCGACTTGATGCTCGTAGGGGATGTATCCAGCGTCCACAGAGGCGCGGCTGGCCCCCAGTGCTGCACCGAGGACATCGGCTAGCGGTTGTAGCAGGTTAGCGTACCCGTCCTGCGCCTTCCACACCGTGGCGTCTTCCGCATCACCCGGTGCCCCTTTGGGATTGTTGGCTATGCCACGTCCACCAGAGACGATGATAGCTGCATCTACCAGATTTACTTTGCCGACTTCGGCATCGAACGACTCAACTTTGGTGCTGATGGCGTCTTCGGCGAGAGCAGCCTCGGCCGTTTCCACGTCGGCGGAAGCGTCATCATTAACTTCGTTAGGCTTGAAGGCACGCCCGCGAATCGTTACAAACAGCGTACTGTCACCGGTTCCAGCCACATCACTCAGCAGCTTGCCTGCGTAAACCGGGCGTATCGCGGTGACGTTGCCGCCATCGAGACCGAGGTCAATGCAGTCAGACAGCATACCAGAGTCAGTATCTGCCGCAGAAGATGCCAGCAGTTCGCGTCCACGCGTTGTGCCGACGGCGAGAACGATCTTCGGGCCATTGTCCCGAACCAGCTTGGTCAGTAGAGCGGCGTAGGCTTCTAGGCGATAGGTGGTCAGGGTGGTGTCTTCACTGACGATAGCCTTATCCGCGCCGTATTTGGCGGCTTCGGCGGCGATGTCGCTGGCATTCTGCCCGAAAATGAGCGCGGTCAACGGCACACCAAGGCCATCGGCTAGAGTCCTGCCTGCGCCAAGCGCTTCCCAACTGCTGTTGATGGCGCTTCCGTCAAAGGTTTCGATCCAAACGTAAACGGCGCTCATAGAACCTTCTCCTCCAGCAACTTCTCGACCAACTTGGCGGCCTGTTCTGCCGGTTCGCCCTCGATGATTTCAGTGTTGATGTCACGTGCGGGCAGAGCCTTCAGCCCCTTCGCTTCGACCTTCGCAGTTGGGGCATCAATGCCGAGATCAGCAAGCGACCATACAGGAATTGTGGCTTTACCGGCTTTACGGATGCCGATAAATGAGGGGTAGCGCGGTTCGTTCAGGTCTTTGAGGACGCTGACGACAGCAGGCAGGCTGGAAGTCGTAGTTTCCTTGCCCTGTTCGAGTGTACGCTCGACCTTGATGGTCTTGGCGTCGGCGTCAAGTTCCAGAATCGCAGACACATTACTGAGCATGGTCCATCCCAGTTTGCGTGCCAACATATAGATATGCTGGTCGGTGCCAACATCAACACTTTCCTTACCGGCGAAGATGATGTCTACGTCGCCCATCTTATTGACGGCGGCAGCGGCGGCCTTGGCATAACTCAGTCCATCATTGGGGTTGATAGCGGGGTCTTCAATGCGGGTGGCATCGCTCATGCCCATTGCGAGGCTGTGCTTCAGGGCGTCGTTGTGCATTTCCGGCCCAATAGCGACGACACTGGCGGTTCCTTTAACCTCTTTTGCGCGGGCGATGGCTTCTTCGAGGGCATATTCATCCCACGGGTTTACGACCGTTGCGGCGTCTCCCCATGAGGCGCTACCATCGCCGCCGACTTCCACCTTGGCGGCGGTATCCGGCGTACTGCGTGTAAAAACAACGATATGCAAGATATCCTCCTTCATAAGAATTCTGCAATGCGTTTGGTAAATTCCCGAGTTAAAAACGACAGATTTCGGGATCGCTAAAGCAGAGCATTTTTAGCAGAGGATATTGTACAACGAGCGCGGCAAAAGGTTAAGTCAATTCCAAGACGTGGCGGGTAGAGGTGCGACTCATCACCTTGATTTTGTGATGAAATTCACAAATAGATTTCATGTGGTCAGTGAAGTCAAATTGATGTCCGCGTGCCAGTTTGTGCCGTCGGGCAGGATAGTGTTTGAGTCGAAACCGGTCATTTCGAGATTCGTGCCAGTGAAATTGGCTCCGGTCAGGTCTGCACCAGACAGGTCTGTACGCCAGAGATTGGCCCCGGCCAACGATGCATTTGCCAGATTCGCCCGTTTGAGGTTGGCCTGCGCCAGGTGCGCACCACTCAGATTCGTGCCGGACAAATCGGCTTTGAAGAAATTCACTTCGCGCAAGTTGGCGTCCTTAAGATTGGCTTCGCGCAGGCTGGCCTCACTCAGATTTGCGGCTCCCAAATAGCACCCTGCGAGCTTGGCCTGACTCAGGTTCACTCCGCGTAAGTCTGCACGCGCCAGCCGAACACCTTTGAGGTTCGCTTTTGTCAGGTCTGCATCGACCAGGGTTCCGTCCTGAAAGCAGAGGCGCTCAATAAGCTGCCGTGTAGCCTCAAGGGCCGTGTTATTATCCGCGCTTCGCATCTGTGCGATTAATTGCTCGGTTGGAATTTTAGGGGCAGGGAACAGAGATTTGAATAAGTTCATCGGGCTGATTCGCTACTATCTTATCGTTGAAGAACCAGTATAGCAGCAAGGCCTGATGAGGCGATGAGATTGAAAAAATTCAAACGCAGCCCACACTGGGCTGCGTATACTGTTAGCGTTTTTGTGCGTTGAGATTGATGATGAGCGCGGCGATAATACCGCCAACCCAGAATCCAGCGACTGTGAGCAAGGTTACAAGCAAGATCGAGCCACAGCCCCGGTCAATTACCGCCAGTGGCGGAAAGATGAAACACAGAATCACACGCAGACAGCCCATTGGTGCCCTCTCTTTTGGTTGACTTCACAGTATAAGATACGCAGAAAAACGTTATTTGGTTTCACAACCCGATAATTCGAGAAATTTAATCACAAGGTCAGAAACCGTCAATGCTGCATCGGGTGTCAGGTGCAGCCCATCAAAAGTATAGGTGTAACCTTCGCGCCGACGCTCGTTCTCGAAGTCGTTCCAACCACTTGCAGCGCGTTGTCCGATACGGTCGATAAACGGCAGGTTGATAGGCGGACGGTCTTTAATATTCGTGGGGACGAGATGCGCCATGAGATCGAGTACAGGCACGCCAAAGCTGCGGGCGACATCAGCGGCGAGTGCGTTATAGTGTTTCTTGTGTTCTACGACAGTTGGACTGTATTCTGCGGGGGCCAGTCCCACCCACGTTTGAATATGGTTCAGTTGTAGCTCGGTGAGTAGTTCGCGGTAGGTGGTGGTGAATAGTTCTGGCGTCACCACTCCATCGGGGATTTGTTGTGACTTCTTATAGTAGGGTCGCGTGAGTGGTTGGCTGTGTGAAATCGAGTCGTTGCCGCCGACCATGACGAATACGCCGTCCGGTGTTTGGTCAATGACATCAGATTCGACGCGCCGTAGCAGATTGATGATGGTGTTGCCGCCAACACCTGCATTGATGATTTCGTGTTGATCGCAGCGACGGGCGATTTCTGCGACCCAATTGCCACCGTATTCACCCCATGTAAGGCTATCACCGAGGAAGATTAGTTTCATGTGTCGCCTTTCATTATGTTTTCTACGAGTGCTACCATTTCATTATTGCAGATGAAGTCGCCGTTTTCAGGTAGCAAGACCTGCGTATCAGGGTTTTCTATTTTGACCCAGCCAGTTGATACGGCGCGGACGCCGAGCTTGCCGTGAACGTCGCCGGATGTGATGATCCACACCCAGGATTTCACCGGGTTCATCTCCTGCTTTCCCTTCCAGTCTCCAACGCTTGGATGTGACCGCTTTGACGAAGAAGCGCACCATTTTGTACGTTTGCCGCTGCTCTTAATTCAGTTTAAAGTCCATATTCTGCCCCTTCATTCGAGAGAACGAGGGATTGTGCAAATGAAACGTTTCTAAAACGCGAAATTTCAGTTGATTATACTATTCGAGAATTGGCGCAAATTCCGTACAATAAATCCAATGATATGATTTCAAAATATTAAACTTGAAATTATAAAATGTATAATTGCCCTGAAAGTTTGCTTCGACCCCATATCATTAATGTTGCTCATAATAGTCGCTGGATAAATTCATTTACCATGATTTCCTCATTGAACCCGCACACCAATACGTTACCGGATACCCTCGTTACTACCCATTTGGAGATGACGCGCCGTGCCGACTTTCGTCCGGCATATTTACACGATTCGAACGCGTACCGAATTGTTTCGATGGATGTGCCGGATGTGGCCTTCTACCGTTTCCTGTATCAAGCGGTGGGTGAAATCTGGCGCTGGCGAGATCGACTGTCGCTACCCGACATGGAATTGGATGCGATTTTGAACAACCCGAATACGCTTGTGGATGTTTTGTATGTGGGTGGGGTTCCAGCAGGATACATTGAGTTGTCGCGGGATAGTAACAACATCGAAATTGCGTACTTCGGCCTGCGCGAGCCGTTCATAGGTTGCGGCTATGGCAAGCATCTGCTGAGTCATGGTGTGGCGCGAGCATGGGCAGAAGGTGCACGTCGCGTCTGGGTACATACCTGTAATCTCGATGGTCCACATGCCATATTCAATTACCAGAAACGCGGTTTCCGCGTGTTCAAAGTCGAACGCGAACCCATGCCGGAAACATACCGCTAGGTTTCGTGCGTATCCTCAATACGGAAGATTTTATCCGATATAGTGGGATTGCTTACAGCGCTGACCGGCTCAAACTCGAAATCAGGTGTGTTGTCCCAGTAGGTGCTGATTTTCTTCGGTAGAATCAAGTCGTCATTCGCCTGTGTTTGTTCTTCGGATAGGCGCATAATGTAGCGGCTGTCTTTACCCTGGGCGTTGACGCAATCTACTTGAACATAGTCCAGCGTGCCATTTCCCCCGATGAACAACGTTGCCGCGTCATTGATGCGCGTATTGGTGGCGATAAAACTGTTTTCGCCGCCCGGTTCTACCTTGACGAAGGTATTGCTCAACGGGGTTAACAGGGTGGATGCAGTCGCCCATAGTCGTTGGCGCATCGCGCTGATCTGATGGGGATCGGTGATTTCCGTCGGTGGTTTGCCCCCGCGCACACTGCGGCAAATCTCCCCGTCAAAGGCCTCGATACCCCGTTGTACGGGTAGCTTTAGCGGGCGGACGGTGAAATCCCAGCGCATAGCATCGGGAAAACGGAAATAGGCGGTTAATTCCAGCGGAACCCATGAATTGATCGGTCCGACTTTAAACGGTGCGCGTCCTTTGAAATCAATGCGCAAACTGTCAAGGACCGGCGGGCGTGTGGCATAGCGGGCTTCAATAGCGTGCCGCAGCATGTCTTTCGCCGCCGGATCACCGTATGCAAGCAGCAATACCGGCATGATTTTTCCCTTTCGTCATTACCGGTATTTTAGCATTTGTGCTGTCGTCTGTGGCGTGGATTTTACGCTTTTCGTGCGGGTATTGCGGGATTGGTAGGTGATAGGGGGTACACAGGTCCTGTGTACCCCGATTTTTTGTTAGTAGCTGGGCATAGTGGTGTCGATGTCGCGTGCCCAGGCGAGGATACCACCGTGCAGGTTAAACAGCTTATCGTTGTCATAGCCGATTTCGGTCAGCATCTCGATTACATCGGCACTGCGCTGCCCGGAACGGCAGTGGACGATAATTTCGCGGTCCTTCGGAATCTGTGTGAGGATGCTTTCGTCGTACAGCTTGCGTCCGGCGAGAATCGCATTCTTGGTCGCCTGAATTTGTGGCTTGGGAATGCGTATAGTGCCATCAAGCGCAGAAATCTCCCATTCGTGCGGGTCACGCACATCGACGACGAACAGGTCCTCGCCGGCATCAATGCGCTGCTTCAGAGTCTTTACATCGATTTCGTGAACGTTGCCCTCGTGTTCGCCGATAGAGAAGTCGCTATGATCGTGCGCGGGCACCCCGCAAAACTGCTCGTAGTCAATCAGTTCGACCTGATCCGCCGGGATACTGCACACCGGACATTCCGGGTTTTTGCGCACTTTGATCGTATGGAAGCTCATTTCCAGTGCGTCATACAGCATCATGCGCCCGATCATCGGTTCCCCGATGCCCAGAATGACTTTAATTGCTTCGGTGGCCTGCATCGTGCCGATGGTCCCCGGCAGGATACCAAGTACGCCGCCTTCTGCGCAGCTAGGCACGAGTCCGGGTGGTGGGGGTTCTGGGAACATGCAGCGATAGCATGGGCCTTCTTCTGCATAGAAGACGCTCAACTGGCCTTCAAAGCGGAAGATGCTGCCATAAATGTTAGGTTTGCCCAGCTTGACACAGGCATCGTTGACCAGGTAGCGCGTGGGAAAATTGTCGGTGCCGTCAATGATGACATCATATGGCTCGAATAGTCCCAGCGCGTTATCTGAAGTCAGCGGAACATTGTGTTTGTCGATCTGAATCATGGGGTTCAGGTCTTTGATGCGTTTTTCGGCGCTGTCTAACTTGGATAGACCGATCGTGCTTTCTCCATGAATGACCTGTCGTTGCAGGTTACTGGAATCTACTACGTCATAGTCCACGAGTCCCATGCGACCGATTCCTGCCGCCGCCAGATAAAGTGCGGTCGGGCTGCCGAGGCCGCCGGTGCCGATCAAGAGAACGCTAGCTGCTTTTAGCTTGCGCTGCCCCTCCATACCGACTTCCGGCATGATGAGATGGCGACTATAGCGCTGAATTTCGTCGTTGCTGAGATCGGCCTGACGGTCGATAAGTGCGTGCATACAATACCTTCCTTGCGACTGACTGTTTTGCTTACGATGCCAGTAGTTGACGTTTGAGTGTAGCTGCATCCACAACGCCATTGTGAACGTGGCGCGGCCTGTGTTCCCGGTCCAAAACGAATGTAGTAGGGACGGTCATCACACCCCAGCGATCCGCCGCTTCAGGGTCCTCAGTAGCGTCCACACGCACGATCTGTATATTTTCGCCCAACTCTTCTTTGAGACTGTTGAGCGTTGGCGTCTGCTGAAGGCGGCACGGTGTGCATTGCGGCGTCGTAAAATAGACGATCGTAGCAGTATCGCGCTTGACATCACGCAGTAGTAAATCGGATGGCACGCTTGCAGCGGCACGACTCAACTGTTGACGTGTGAACACTTTGTAGGCGATGAATCCGATGATGGCGAGTACGATTACGATAAGCAGGCGTTCGATCATTGGATTGGCTCCCGCGTAAATCCCGGCACGCCGAGACGATTAAAGTGATAGTACATCCAGCACCCGGCGCAGAAGTTCAGCCAGAAATTGAGGTTCGCCAGTGCGATCACGATCCACACCAGCACCCAGCCGATAGTAAGCGCACCTGCCAGTAGCGCGATTGTGGCAGATGTATTGAACAGTGCGCCAACCAGCATGGCGAAACGATGCGGTTCCGGGTTGTCTGGCTGAACGTTTGGTTTGACGATCCCACTGGGCTTGACGATATGACGATAGAACAGCTTGTACGGTGCGACCGGCGATCCAATGCCGCCCAGAAATTGCGCGACGGCGACGAATGCCACCACCAGCCAGGCATCCAGCAAAAAAGCCAGCAAAAGCAGGAGAATGGTTGCGGCTTGTCCGGTCTTTAATCCTGTTTGATCGACGCGACGAGAGGCGTCTGCTGTCATGGTTTGTTCCCTCGAAAATCAGTCAGCGTGAATGAGTGTGGCTGTATTTGACCATCTAAAGATGAATCTGACGGTTTATCAGCCCGCCTGCGATACTTGGAATAATGCGCAGCTTGTCATCGGCCTCGATTTCGGTTTCGAGACCGTCCAGGAAACGCACATCCTCGTCCCCGATGAACACATTGACGAAGTTACGTAGTTCGTCGCCGTTAAAGAGGTGCTGTTTCAGGTCCGGGTACTGTTCGACGAGAGCGTTCAACGCCGCGCCGACCGTGTCGCCTTCAACAGTGATGCTGGCCTCGTTATCCGTATATACACGCAGGGGAGTAGGTATTTTGATGCTTGCCATACTTGCTCATATCCTCATAGATGCTGGTTATGTAAAGCGATTCCCCATCCGGGGCGAATGATTACGGTGTGCAATTTCGGTGCAGGGTATGCGGCTCATTTTTCCGACGCATATCAGCGAAAAAGCTTACTTATTCTCATAGTTGTCCCATTGACGGCTAAGGTAGCCGCCGATGACTTCGTTCATCTTCTCAACTTCGACCAGAAACGAGTCGTGACCGAACGATGCTGTGATGCGCTGGTACTCGACTGATTTGTTTAGTTTACGCAGCGCGTCAACCAGTTCGCGGGATTGTGCATCTGTGTAAAGCCAATCGCTGGTGAAACTGACGACCAGAAAATTCGCCGTAGTGCAGGCGAGTGCGGCGTCCATAGAGTCGAAACCGTCGCCCACGTCGTAGTAATCGAGCGCTTTCGTGATGTATAGATAGCTGTTGGCGTCAAAGCGCTCGGTAAACTTGAAGCCCTGATAGTGCAAATAGCTCTCAACCGCGAATTCCGTCTCAAAGTTGTACCGGAGTTCAGTTCGATCCTGTAGTCGTCGCCCAAATTTGCCTTCGAGTGATGTTTCGCTCATGTAGGTGATATGACCGATCATGCGGGCAACGGCGAGTCCTGCATCGGGACGTGGATCGTTATAGTAGTCGCCTTGTTTCCATAGTGGATCGGCGTAGATAGCCTGTCGTCCGATTTCGTTGAAGGCGATATTCTGCGATGACGAACGTGGTGTGCTGGCGATAAACAGCACATTGGCTACGCGCTCCGGGCAATCAACCGCCCATTGCAATGCTTGCATTCCGCCCATGCTGCCACCAGCAATCGCAAATAGCTTCTTGATGCCAAAATGGTCGAGCAAATACGTTTGGGCCTTGACCATATCGGCGATGGTGACGACCGGGAAACGTAGCGCATACGGCTTTCCGTCTGGCGCATCGGACGATGGTCCGGTGCTGCCCCGACATCCGCCGATAACGTTCGAGCAAATCACGAAATAACGATTCGTGTCAAACATTTTGCCCGGACCAACCGCGTCATCCCACCAACCGGGTTTCTCTTCGGGGTCGTCGGTATAGTATCCAGCGACATGGGAATCGCCAGAAAGCGCATGGCAGATCATGATGGCATTGGACTTGTCGGCGTTGAGCTTGCCATACGTCTCGTATGCCAGCCGAAAGCCTTCCAGCTTGCCGCCGGAACGCAAACGCAGCGTCACGTCAAAATCGACGTGATGGCGATCCACAACGCCGACTGAACGCGGGTCACGGGGGCGAACCGGGCGTCTTGGAAGCAAGCTACGCAGCGAATCGGATGGCATTGTTTCCTCACATCAGAGAAAGCGGGCACAGTCGCTATGACCATGCCCGTGAAAATTACAAACCTTAGACTGGCTGCGCCGTCTTACCCTGCGAGATCGTCAGCGCTTGATCGAGGTCCCACAGGATGTCGTCGATATCCTCAATGCCTACAGCCAGACGCACATAGTCATCGGTGACGCCGCTAAGAGCCTGTTCTTCGGCGCTCAACTGCTGGTGCGTCGTCGTCGCCGGGTGGATCGCCAGCGAACGCGCATCACCGACATTGGCGAGATGCGAGAACAATTTCAGGTTATCGATGAAGCTGGAACCGGATTCCTTACCGCCCTTGATGCCGAATCCAATGACCGCGCCAGAGCCTTTGGGCATGTATTTCTTTGCGCGTTCGTAGCTGGTATGGCTCTCAAGGCCGGGATAGTTCACCCACTCGACGGCGGGGTGTGCTTCGAGATACTTGGCGACAGCGAGCGCGTTATCCACATGACGCTGCATACGAAGCGACAGCGTTTCCAGTCCGATAAGGTTCAGGAAGCTGTTGAATGGGGCCTGAGCGCCGCCAAAGTCACGCAGGCCGACAACACGAGCGCGAATGATAAACGCAGCGGGTCCGGCGACATCGGCGATCACCGCACCGTGATAGGCCGGTTCCGGCTCCACAATGCCATCGTGACGACCGCTCGCCACCCAGTCAAATTTACCGCTATCAACGATGACACCGCCAATGCTCAGGCCGTGTCCGCCGATCCATTTGGTGGTAGAGTGCAGGACGATATCGACGCCATAGTCAATCGGGTTAATCAGATAAGGCGTACCGAAGGTGTTATCCGTGACGACCGGAATCCCGTGAGCGTGGGCAAGGTCCGAAATTGCCTCAAAGTCGGGAATTTCCAGCTTTGGGTTACCGATGGTTTCCAGATAGATCAGCTTGGTTTTCTCGTTGATGAGCGGTTCGATCTTCGCCGGGTCTGCACCTTCTACGAAATGCGTCTTGATGCCCAGGCGCTTCATGCTGTGCGACAGCAGTGTGTAAGTTCCGCCATAGAGGGCGCTGGTAGAGATGATTTCGTCGCCAGAGTTGCACAGAGATAGTACTGTCAGCGTCTCTGCAAACTGCCCGGAAGCGGTCGTTAGCGCGCCGATACCGCCCTCAAGCGCCGCGATGCGTTCTTCAAATGCGCCATTGGTCGGGTTCATGATGCGCGTGTAGATGTTGCCCATCTCTTGCAGCGCGAACAGGGCCGCCGCGTGTTCGGTGTCGCGGAACTGGTAGGATGTCGTCTGGTAAATTGGGACCGCACGCGCACCGGTCGTCGGGTCGGGATCGTATCCGGCGTGCAGAGCCTTGGTGTTGAAGCTGTGTTCGCGTCCGTTTTCTTCTGACATGTGGTTCTTTCTCCTCAAAAATAGTCTGGGCTTAAGCGATGGCGGAAATCGGTGCGTATGGTGTGTGGTTTAGCTGCACATTCGCATCATTTCACGCGTCCCCCTCAATGATGAGTTCCTCGGCGTCAAATTTTGAGCGGTCGGCCTGTAGTCGCCAGACGCGCATATCTACAGCTTTGTGGTCCTGCACAGACGTGATGACATAGACGAAGTTCGGTAGCGCGTGGTCCCGGTCATATTCTGAGGGAATGGCAGGTGAATCCGGGTGGCTGTGATAGTAGCCGACCAGCGTAAGGCCACGTTCGTCCGCTTCGTCTTCAAGGCGCATCCAATCCTGCGGGGTCATCGCATAACGATGATACTGTTCTTCTGTCTCGAACACGTTTTCCACCTGCGTGATGTCGATAATCTGCGTGACACTATCTACAACGGAACCGAGCAGAAATCCGCCGCCCTCATTCGGGTAGGTTCCTTCCATCTGCTCGAAGATGCGTGCCTGTAGCTGTTTCGTCAGTTGAACGCCCATACGTTCGCTAATTTTCCTTTCAAGTCAAGGTGTGACGTTTGCCACAACCTGAGCAGGCATCAAAAAAGCCAACCGGGTTGGTTGGCTTGCATTCGCTACACAGTTCGCACTACACCGTTTTAGCGCCCAACTTCCCCAGTTTGACGTGACTCAGTACACATACACATGTCCATGCGCATACAACAGACGAAAACGGTGAAAGTGGCAGGTAAATTTATCATGTGCGAAGCGTAACACGCCCGCGTGCATATTGCAAGATTTCGTTATGTTTGCTTCTAATGCGCTCATAGATTGCGAATAGTTGACGGTGGTTGGCGCTGGCCCTACCTGTCTATTTTGCAGATGTTAGAATGGACTTTCAAAATAACGACTTCATTGTGAGTGAGGTTTACAAATGACAACTGCCTTTGACTATGCCAGTAGCAACGCAGAAGCGTTTCGCGGGCAACTTCATGATTTGCTGAAGATTCCCAGCATCAGCACCGACTCGTCACGTAAGGGCGACGTACAAGCGGCTGCCGGGTGGATCGCGGAGAACATGCGTGCTGCCGGAGTCGAAAACGTTGAATTAATGCCGACCGACGGACATCCGGTCGTATATGGTGATTGGCTCCACGCTGAAGGTGCGCCGACTGTGCTGGTGTACGGTCACTACGATGTACAGCCTGCTGTGCTGTCCGATGGCTGGGATAGCGAACCCTTCGCGCCGGAAGAACGTGATGGCTTCATCTATGCACGTGGGGCATCTGACGATAAGGGGCAGATGTTCATTCACATCAAGGCGGTAGAATCGTTGCTCAAGACCGGTGGCAAGCTGCCGGTGAACATCAAGTTTTTGTTTGAGGGAGAAGAGGAGATCGGTTCGCCCAATCTGCCGGGGTTCATTGCTGCGCACAAAGAGAAATTCGCTGCTGATGTATGCATAATTTCCGACACGGGGATGCAGCAGCCTGATACACCATCTATCTATTATTCGCTGCGTGGGTTGGTCGCGCTGGAAATTCGTGTGCAGGGTCCGGCAAAAGACCTGCACAGTGGCAGCTATGGCGGTGCAGTTCACAATCCCATTCAAGCCTTGACCGAAATCGTCGCTGCGCTGCACGATGAAAATGGGACCATCACCATACCCGGCTTTTACGATGAAGTCGTTGCGCTTGGTCAGGCGGAACGTGACGAACTGAAGAAAAGCGCCATCAGCGAAAAACGCTTCAAAGAAATTACCGGTGTTTCACAGGTGTGGGGCGAATCCGAGTACGCGATTAACGAGCGCATCGGCGCACGCCCGACGCTTGAACTCAATGGCATCAGCGGCGGATTTGAGGAACCCGGCGTCAAAACGGTGCTTCCCGCTAAGGCGTTCGCAAAGATCACATGCCGTCTCGTCGCAGATCAAGACCCGCAGGTGATTTTCGACCGCATCCGCGAATACGTGCTGCAACTCACCCCTCCGACAATCAGCGTTGATGTCGTGCTGTCAGAAACGGGTATGGGGCATCCGGTGCTGGTGGAGATCGAGACGCCCGCCATGCAAGCAGCGATCAAGGCGTATGAAAAGGGGTGGGGCGCGAAGCCGATCTTCCTGCGTGGCGGCGGTAGCATCCCGATTGTCGCGGACTTTCGGCAGCAGCTTGGCGTTCCGGTGTTGTTGATGGGCTTCGGCCTCAATGACGACGGCGCACATGGCCCCAATGAGCATTTCAAAGTGTCGATGTTCCATCAGGGCATAGATACCGTAATTCACTTTTTGCAAGAAGTCGGCGCGGCCTTGCGCTAAGTCGCAGACTTGTTATAAATCATATGGGTGTGCCTATGATGGCGCATCCATTCTGTTTGTATTCGTACCCGCATTTGAAGGCACTGCACCCGCATGGATAAAATCGATTTTCGCAGCGATACCGTAACCTGGCCCACCCCGGCGATGCGCGAGGCAATGGCGAACGCTGTTGTCGGCGATGACGTATACGGTGACGACCCGACCGTGAACCAACTCGAAGCCGAAGCCGCCGAAATGCTCGGCAAAGAAGCCGGATTGCTGGTCACCAGCGGTACACAGGGTAATCTAATCGCCATCATGACGCACTGCGCACGCGGTGAGGAAATCATACTTGGCGACAAAGCGCATACTTTCAAATATGAGGCGGGCGGTACTGCTGCGTTAGGTGGTGTCCATCCGCACACGATCCCGGTACAGACAGATGGTACGCTGCTGCTCGACGATATCCGCCACGCTATACGTGATGATAACTACCACTATCCGCGCACGAAGCTGATTACCCTCGAAAACACGCAGGGGACGGTCGGCGGCATTCCGATCAGCAAGGAATACACCGCTCAAGTCGCCGAGATTGCCCGTGAGAACGATCTTATTCTGCATATAGATGGTGCACGCTTTTTCAATGCTTCAACTGCGCTCGGCATCTCCGCAAAAAATCTGCTGGAAAACGTTGATACGATGACTTTTTGTCTGTCGAAAGGCTTGTGCGCCCCGGTTGGTTCGATTCTGGTTGGCCCCGCTGATTTTATCAAAGAGGCACGCCGTGTGCGTAAGGTCCTCGGTGGCGGAATGCGTCAGGCGGGGATTCTGGCGGCGGCGGGCTTGATCGCCATTCACGAAATGACGCAGCGACTTGCCGAAGATCATGCGCATGCACGCAAATTGGGCGAACAACTGGCGACTGTGCCCTGTATGAAGGTTAAATCGGTACATACGAATTTCGTGTTCGCTGATTTGCTCGAAGATGCGCCCGTTTCCCCGGATGAACTGATGCAGCGCATGGAAAATGACTTCGGTGTAATTATGCGGCCTTATCCCGGTTTCAAACGCACGTTTCGCTTTGTGACCCATTACTGGATCAGCGCCGACGATGTCGATAAGACGGTTGACGGTCTGCGTCAGGTATTGAGTTAACGATGCAGCCCTATGACGATACCCCACCCGAAGAGCCGTTTTCGCCCGACGATGAAACGTTTGATGCCGACGAATACGAGCGCGATACAGCCAATGATCCGCTGTTTGGGCTTGTCCTCTCCGGGGCGATTAGCCTTGGTTTGATTCCGCTCATCGACAATGCGGCGTATGATCTGCGCTACACGCTCGTTTGGGGGCTGATTGCGGGCTTTGGCGTCGTCGCGTGGTTGCTGGGCAGCGCGACTCGCATCGAACAGGACACGCCGGAAAATCTGGTGTGGGGCGTAACCTTTGGTCTGCTGCTTGGTCTGCCGCTGTTGGCATTTGGTGGAAGTACGCTGATTGAATCAGGTGAACTCATGTTCCCCGGTTTGACCATTGGCACGCTGCTGGCATATGTCGTATTTGTGATGCCAGTGGCAGAGACTTTGTATTTTCGCGGATTGATGCAGCAGCACCGCACCTTCTGGGAAACCGGACTGCTGGCGACGGGCTGGCAGCTTGCGCTGTTTTTCCCTATGGTCAATCGCGGCCCCTATCCGCTGATTATCGGCATTATACTGCTGATGGCGAACGTTACCTATAGCTACGTCAACGAACGCAACGGTCTGGCGGCGGCGTGGCTGTGTCAAATCACCGTGAACGTGATCCTCTTGTTTGCGCCTGCCGTCCTCGGATAATCAATCGACACCAATTTTGAACCGATCTCACTGTTCTACGATTCTATGGGTGGAACAGGAGGATTCAATTTGTCAGAGTACAGCGTAACGAGTCTCATTCGGGAGCAAAACGCGGCGCGATCCGCAAAATTTGAGGCATTACAGCGTGTACTTGAAGAACCTGCTCGACGTTTCGTGCGGCGCTTGATCGGATTGCATCACGCAGAAGATGACATTCTTCAGGATGTGTTTCTCGCTTTGTATCTCAATCTCGATCGTCTCCAAGCTGATCATATACGTCCCTTTGTCTTTCGCGTCATACGCAATCGCTCTTATGACATTCTGCGCAAGCAAGGTCGATACGACACGGTCGGCTTTGACGGCGGGTTAGAACACACACTCGCTGTGGAGGATGTTCCACATGAGGAATCTGCACACTGGAGCCTGATTCAAGTTGAGGTACAAACTGCCATCGAAAAACTGCCCGAACTACAGCGGCAGGCGATGATCCTATACGCTGTGGAGAATCTGTCGTATGCAGAAGTGGCGGCAGCGATGGGAACCAACGTGGGTACGATTAAGTCGCGGATCTTCCACGCTCGCAAGATGCTGAAGCGCCTGTTACGCCCGCAGACTCTCACCGCACTCGGACTTGAATCCCCTGATCCCGACCTCAAACGATCCATTCAAAAGGAGAAATCAAATGTCTGAAGAAACACTACGCGCCCTCATCCGCTATGTTCAACCGGCATCCCAATTACGCAAAGACGTTGAGCAAAGCCTGATGCTCGAAACATTTAGCGGAACCGGGGACATGCTCATGCGCACGTATAGGGGGCTGCATGATAGTATCTCGCGGATCGTTGATGATCCATATCTGGAAGCGCTGACAATCGAAGTCAACGACGAGGCGACCGACCGCGAAAAAGCATCATTGGTCATGATAGCTTCGGGGCAACTTCTCGCCTATTTACAGTCACAGACAGGTGTCCCGGTTGGATTGGATGGCGGTGGCAATCATCATATTCAGACTGCGCCGCAGATTGTCATCAATGCCAATCAAGCGGGCAACACCGACGAAATGATGAAGATGGTCAATAAAGCGTTGGGCACAGATGAATCCGACGACGAATAAGTGACGCAATCTGAATTCGGGCGGTCATCCATCGTCGGATCGCTCGAATTCTACTGGTCATCATCGCTAAAACCGGGCCAGTCGTCAAAGTCATCGCCCATACCCAGCAGGTCACTCATCAGGACTCCGCCTTCATTGGCATGGGGGAGTCGCTGCAAATAGCGTTCGGTGACGGCAATATTGCTGTGTCGCAGCAAGCGGCTGATTTTATCGACGGGTATCCCGGCTTCGTACAGTGCCCCGGCGACCGAGCGGCGCAGGTCATGCGGGGCCACATGCCCCAACCCGGCATAAACAGCAGCCGTATCCACAATCCACCAGATGCCATCCGGCGACAGACCGTCTTTGGCGACACGTCCGCCTTTCCAGATGCGGCGCACCAGCGGTGATTCTATTTGGAGTTCGCCGTCAGTTTGTATGGCCTGTCGCCAGCCTTGCAGAGATCGAATTACGGCGCGTGGCACATCAACCGTAGCGACTTTGCGCCCCTTACCATGAATGCGTAGAACAGCGCGGTTGTTTTGCAGACTCATGTCGCTCCAGCGGGCGACCGCCAGTTCTTCGCGCCGCAGCGCCATTGTACACAGGCTCATCAAGACGACCTTGTTACGGCGGGCCTGATTCTCAGTCGTCGCAATGTCATTTCCAGCAGCTATCAACATCTTGATTTGATCCAGTGATAGCCAGCGACCTGGACGTTGCCCGTCCTCGGCGCGAGGTGGGCGCACGCGTCCCATTGCAGCAGCGGCATAATCGTCCAGCCATCCCGCTTCTGCAAGGAGATCAGCCAGAGTCACAATAGACGCACGTGCCTGATCAATCCCCTGTTTGCCATGCCCTACCTGAACCAAACGTCCGAGCCATGCACGCAATTGTGGCGCAGAAAGGCATTCCTGCAATGTGAGGATGGGCAGCATGGTCATGCGATGGATTCGTGCCTCGCCTTGTGTTGGTTTCATACCTGCAATATCCACCAGATAGGTATCCACCCAACGGAAATAGGCGCGTTGCGTATGCGGGCTACTGGCCCGCCCCGGCAAGGTTACAGCAAAATTAAACGTCAACGCAGTGCCGTCACTGATGACAGGCAACTGCCGTCCGTGATTTCGACGTTGTGGCAATTTTGTCATGGTTTACAGCAATCGCTCGATTACTCGAAAACACTTATCAAAGCTGTGTCGAGTGTACCATAATCCGCATCAAACGCCGGAAACGTCACCGGCGTTTGATGGTTTGTATGGATCGTTCTGGTCTAGTCTTCGTCGAAATATTCAAAGGCATCAACTTCAGGCGGTGGGCGGAACAGCATGAACGTGAACGCGAGGAGTAACCCGCCAACGAACCCGCCAATGTGCGCGTAAAATGCGATGTTGCTGGCGGTCAAATCAAGGACGGTCGTTGCGGCATTGAACACATTGATTGCAAAGAACGTGAGGATCAACCACATGGCGTGGATATTTTGTACGCTAATCGGAATCCCGAACAGGAACCCTACTGAGCGAATGCGCGTGGCTGGATACAGCAGCAAAAATGCCCCCAATACGCCATAAATCGCCCCGCTTGCACCGATGACAGGGATGCAGACGTTCCACGAAAGCGCCGTGTGAACAAACCCCGCAATAAATCCAGCCGCGAGATAGAAAAACAGGAAACGCGTTTTGCCCATATAATCCTCAATCAGCGGGCCAAAAATCCGCAGGAACACCATGTTGCTTATAATGTGAACCCAGCCGCCATGCAAGAACATAGAGCGCAGCGAGTCTGTGATGGTATCAATTGAGAAGAAGTTACGGCTCATTTCGCAGGGGACGATTGCGAGTGTCATGAACTGCTGGCCTAGATTCGGCTGCATCAGTTCCCAGATAAAAACGGCAATGTTGACAGCGATGATGCCATACGTCACATATGGAGTTGATTTCGGCTTGCGTAGGGACTCTAATGGAAACACAATACCTATCTTTCGTTTGACCTATTCCCTCTATTCAGTATATACGCGGGTTCATCGCGGCAAGTCGCAAGAAAAACGCCCTGCACAGGGGCAGGGCGTTTTGTAGCTTTACCTGAAACGTGAAGATATGAGCTAGCGCTCGTTGGCTGGCTTCCAATCAAGGTCTTTAGGTCCAACGTAGGTCGCACGCGGACGGATCAGACGACCACCCATCTGAGCGATGATGTGTGCAGACCAACCGGCGATACGCGACATGGCAAACATCGGTGTAAACATGTCAACTTCCAGACCAAGTGTATACAGCACAATGGCGCTGTAGTAGTCCACGTTGGGGTACAATTTGCGGTCAATGAAGTACTCGTCAGCCAGGGCAGCTTGTTCTAGCTTTTCGGCGATGTCGAACCAGCGTGTGTTGCCGGATGCTTTCGCCAGTGCCAGCGCCTTTTCTTTAAGGACAGCGGCGCGAGGATCAGGGGCTTTGTAAACGCGATGCCCGATACCCATGATGCGGCGTCCGTGTTCCTTGACTTCACGCTTAAACCAGGGTTCGACATTTTCAGCGGAACCGATTTCGAGGAAAAGTTTCATCGCCTCTGCATTTGCACCACCATGCGCCGGTCCTTTCAGCGTGCCAATGGCGGTGACGACGGCGCTATGCATGTCAGAGCCGGTGGCGGTGGTGACGCGGGAGCTAAAGGTCGAGGCGTTCATACCGTGTTCGGCAAGCAAAACGAGATAAGTGTTGACAGCATCGACAGCGGCTTTGTCAGGTTCCTTGCCGTTCAGCATCCAGACGAAGTTTTCCGCCAATGTAAGGTCCACACGTGGTGCAATCGGTTCCTGCCCCTTACGGATGCGACCCCAAGCGGCGACAACCGTTGTGATCTGTCCGGTCAGCCGTATAGCCTTCTTCATCGCCACTGTGCGATCTGTCAGGTCTTCGGAATCAGTGTCGTAGTGCGCAAGCGAAGAAACTGCCGTGCGCAGCACTGCCATCGGGTTAGACCCCTTCGGCAGGGCTTTCATCATATTAATGACGCTGGTGGGCAGATTCGCGCCGCTGGCAATGTCACTGCGAAGCTGTTCGAGTTCCTGCGACGTAGGCAGGGCAGTGTGCCACAACAGGTAAACAATTTCCTCGAAGGTCGCATTTGCTGCCAAATCTTCAATGCGATACCCGCTGTAAATCAATTTACCTTCTTCACCGTTCACAAAACTGGTCGTAATGTCGGCTACCACTACTCCCTCAAGACCGCCTTTATTCTCAGCCATGGAAATATTCTCCTTAGAGATGAATTCAATAAAAACCCATTTGAGCCTGTGTGCAACGAGTTATGCAAGCTGCATCTAACGCTTGCCTAAACTTGTAGACGAAGTGACTTTAACGTGTCTTTCATCTAACGATGAGTATAGCACTGCCACGACATGGTATCAACGGAAATTGGTTGTTTTCACTGTCATAGGTGTGTTCGTTGCACTATGTTACTATTGTAAAAATTGACTTTGCCACTGTGCGTGCTTCTCCGCCAATAAGACCCGTTATTTTGCCTGTTTGCCTTCGTATACTGAGTTGACGAGACGACTATGAGTCTGTTCAGCCGGACCAATCGCGTTAATCCGTTTCGAGTCGTGATTTTACGCCTTGCCCAATCGCAGAATTCAGCTTTGTTATTTCTGGCAGTCGCCGTCGGTCTGGCGACGAGTGCCGGTATCTGGCTGTTTTACCTGTTGATTGATGTGTTTGCGCTCGTGTTTGATCAGGGGATCGCAGAGGATTTGCTGGGTCCGGTGATGGGCAAGTTCGGCGTAATTTTTAGTCTGGCCTTCGCCGGGCTAATTGTTGGTCACCTGTTGCACAAGTTCGTCGGGAGTGAGAAATATCGAAGTGTACCGGGGATTATCGAGTCAGTAGCACTCTCTGGGGGGCGCTTACCTTATCGATTGATTCCGTTCAAGATGCTGGCTTCGTCAATGTCTATGGGCGCGGGTGCATCGGTTGGGCCGCAGGACCCCAGCGTGCAGATCGGCTCGAATATCGGCTCGTGGTTCGGTCAGCGGCTGCATCTGAAAGAAGAGCGCGTGCAATTGCTGGTCGCCGCCGGGGCAGCAAGCGCGATTTCCGCCGCATTCCAAACGCCGATTGCTGGCGTATTTTTCGCTCTGGAAGTCGTCCTCAGCGGATCCATGCAATCGTCAGCGGTTGGTGTGGTGGTGCTGGCAGCGGTAGTGTCTTCGGCGGCAACACAGGCGATTGACGTTACCCCAGAAATTGTCCCACTTGCGTTCGAACTCGGCGGCCCCCTTGAAATCGTATATTTCCTCCCGTTGGGTCTATTGCTTGCGCCGATTGCTGCCGCGTTCATCCGCTTTATCTATGCTCAATACGAGTTCTGGCAAAATCGGATCCAACTCTCGCGGGCATTGAAGACCGCATTCGCCGGGGCCTTGGTCGGTGCCGTTGGGGTGTTTCTACCCGAAATCATGGGCACCGGGCGCGATCCAATGAATGCGGTGCTACAGGGCGAGGCTGAATACGCGCTGCTCTATCTGGCGGCGCTGGCAGTCTTCAAGATTGTAATGACAGGTATCAGTATGGGCGGCGGTTTCGCGGGTGGTTTTCTCGCACCGACGTTGTTCGCCGGGACGATGCTGGGCAGCATCTACGGGATTGGTGTCGAGCGCTTGTTTGGCGATCTGTTTACGGGGGATGTACGAGTCTTCGCCGTGGCGGGAATGGCGGGCATGATGGCGGGCGTTGTGCGTTCTCCGATTACGGCGATCATGCTGGTATTTGAGCTGACCAATGACTACCGGCTCATCCTGCCGATTATGTTGACGGCGGTTATTTGTATCTTCTTCGCGGAACGTTTCCATGCCCACGGCATATACACGCACGGGCTGGTGATGCATGGCATCCATATCCGCTCCGGGCGTGACATTGATGTCATGCAAGGGGTTACGGTTGAAGAAGCTATGGTGTCTCCCGCGCCAACCATCTCTGAAAATGCATCCTTACTAGAACTGCGTGATGCGCTGCGTCATTATCGAAGTCGAACGTTGTGTGTGGTGGGCGAAAAAGGGCGCTTATCGGGCATCGTTACCTTGTCAGATTTGCAGTCGGCATACAGTCGCAAGGGTGAAGCGCCAAAATCAGTTAGTGATATTTGTACGCGCAGCGTGGTCACGGTCAACCCGGATGATGTGTTGTGGGCAGCGATCCGCGTGATGGGGATGCATGATGTCGGGAGGTTGCCCGTCGTTAATCCCGGTACGCAAGAGTTGGTCGGCATTGTCGGGCGGCACAACGTCATGGATGCGTATAACGTCGCAATTGCCCGCAAGCTGGAGGACCAGCATCATGCAGAACGCGTGCGCTTGAATACGCTAACCGGGGCGCATGTCTTTGAAGTGCATGTGCGCGAGAATGCGCCACTATCCGGCATGTTGATCCGTGATGTCAACTGGCCCGACGAGAGCCTTGTGGCGTCGATTCAGCGTCACGGTAAGCTGATTTTACCCCATGGCAGTACCGAACTGCTGGCGGGAGATTTGCTGACGATTGTGGCGCATCCAGCATCCGCACCCATTTTAGAGCGATTGTCGGGGCGTCAGCCACTATCGGCGTCGGGATAATGCTCTATAATCGAGTGTAAGACGTTGTCCGACAGGCAGGGAACCCTCATGACCGATCAGCAGGCAGTTGCGCAAAAACTCAGCCCGGAGCATTTGGTGACGCTGTACGAGATCACCGCGACCATGAACGCCAGTCTCGACTTCGACGATGCCCTCAATAATATTATGGATTCTGTACTTTCAGTGACGAAGGCGCAGCGTGGCTTTCTGATTGCCGCTGATGAAGAAACTGAATCTTTGAGCACACTCGTTGTCAAAGGAGTTCAGGGCGAAACATTAGAGCGCGATGGCTATAGTACGACTGTGGTCAGCGAAGTGATGAAGACACGGCAGGCTCTGTTGACCAACGATGCGCAATTCGATGCGCGTTTGCAGGCCGGTCAAAGCATTATCATGCGTGGGCTGCGTGCGGTATTGTGCGCACCGATGCTGGTGCAAGATCGTATCGTCGGGATTTTGTACGTCGATACGTCAATGCGAGCGGGCAACTTCAGCCAGGCCGACCGCGACTTGCTGGGCGCTGTCGCCGGACAAGCTGGCATCGCCCTGGAAAACGCACGGCTGTACACTGTAGCCGTCGAAAAAGGCCGCATGGAGCGCGAGTTACAAATGGCAAGCGAGATTCAACAATCGCTGCTGCCGTCTATGATGCCGAATTTGCCGGGGTACGAGATCGCGGCTCGCTGGGAAGCTGCCCGCGAGGTCGCCGGGGATTTTTATGACGCCTTCTCCTTGGGTGATGATCATTTCGTCACGGTCATCGCAGACGTGTCGGATAAAGGCGCTCCGGCTGCACTGTTCATGGCGGTGGCAAGAACGATGATTCGGAGCCATTCGCACGCCGGTCTGTCTCCAGTAGAGACGATGGCGCGGACGAATGATCTCATTCTGGAAGATGCAGAAAGTGGGATGTTCGTGACCGCGTACCACAGCCATTTCTATGCAAATGGTATGAGTCGCCATGTCAATGCGGGACATAATCCGCCTCTGGTGTACAACCATGCGGATAACACCGTGAGTTTTATGCCGCGTGGGGGACGTGCGATCGGCTGGTTCCCAGACAATCCGCTTTCAGAGGTAATGCTGGAGCTACAACCGGGTGACTTCATTGTATTTTATACCGATGGCCTGACCGAGGCCGAGAATCTCAGCAGAGATTTTTATGGTGAAGAACGATTGGTGCAGGTGGTCATGCGATCCTGTACGTTGACGGCGGATGAAATTTTAGGCGAAATCTTGCGCGATGTAATGCAATTCGTAGATGGCGCACCTCCGTTTGACGACCTGACGATTATGGTCGTGCGATATGTTGGCACCTAGCACTCATTTGCTTGATTGCGTATGTTTATATGTTTAGAAGAAGTTTGAACGTCGGCATGAGATTCCGGCGCGGAGGAATTGCGTGAATCTGATTGAACGCCTCATATTGAGTCTGATGGCGATCCTGTTCGTTGCTTTTACGACGGTGCTGTTGCTTGCGCCGGATACTGTGACGGAGTTTGTCGCCCGCGTAAATGATTTGAATATTCTGTTGCGATTGTTGATTGTGGTCGTGCTATATGCGACGATGATGGGTATGGCATATCTGGGCTTCCGGCGTGGGTCGGCATCCCCGGTTAAAGGTTTACAGGTCCGTTCTTCAGGCACAGTCACATCTCTGACAATTGAGTCTGCTCAAGATCAGGTCAAATCCGCAATTGAAGGTGTCGAAAGCGTTCTTTCATCCGGTGTGCGCATCAAATCCGTGCGCGGTCGCGCCAATGTGATGCTTGATGTCGTCGTCTCTGAGGTCGATAAGTTGCCGAATAAGCAACGCGAAATTACACGAGCGCTGGACAAGGTGATGAAGCGCCAACTGGGAGTACGCTATGCATCTCGCCCCGTGGTTCGATTGCGCTTTGAGGGCGATCCGTCCCCGGCGATGATTACGCCGGAACCAGCGCACAAATCTGAACCGGCTTCGCCACCTGTAGGGGAGGAAGATCGCGGGCGCGGTGGCCTTTTTAGTGGGTTCCGACGCAGGCAAAATGAGTCAAAAGAAGTAAATGAGCAAGCGAAACCACAGGAATCTGTTACATCCCCCGAAGAGGGTAAGGCTACTGACGACTCACCAGCGATTGGTAGTTCTACGCTGCCACTTGCTCGCAAAGCGGGGCAGAGCGCACAACCAGACAAGAGTGATCCGGGGAAGGACGCGGATAAGGATGCCCCTCGCCGGGGTATGTTCGGCGGTCGTCACGACAATAAGACCGATGATGACTCGCCCACAGTCATTGGGCGCGATGACGACGAAGAGGATAATCGGGGTACCGAGGAATTTTACGAGTTTCTCAAATCCTCTAATGTGGAATCTGCGGCAGATGATGACGATACGAAAACTGACACGCCCACAAATGTGGACGAAACCTCTGATGCCGCCAAAGATGTAAATCAGAAAGACGGCAGTGACGAGAGTAAATTTAACTGGTAGTTGAGGATAGACACAGCACGACTCTATGTCCGTGAATTCGCCACCTAATTATAGCCCGACTCGATGGCTGCTGATCGTAATCGGCCTGCTGATTGTTGGTGTTTTCCTGTGGAATATCCGCAATATCCTGCTTCTGGGGTTGGCGGCTATTATCGTTGTAATCTTCGTGACGATTCCAGTAGGTTATCTGACAAAAATCCGCCTGTTCGGACTTGTTTCGATTCCACGACCTCTCGCAATTGTAATGACGTTTGTGGGGATATTCGTCACGATTGTAGCGCTGGCGCTGCTGGTGCTACCAACACTCATTGACCAGTTTGTCGTCCTCAGCGAGGTGATCTTCACCGGTATTGAGCAGGCGGTTACTGCGTGGAATGAAGGCGAAATTCAGGAGGCGCTTCCGCTCCTGGAGGATGTCGAGGTCACGGAGGATTTTCGACTCAATGCGCAGCAATTGCAGGATATCACCGAGCAGGGCATTGGTGCGCTCGGTCAATTAGGCGGCAGTGTGATCCCGGTCCTTGGCGGCATTGCGAATACGCTTATCAGCTTCTTGATTGTGATGTTCCTCAGTATCTTCTTTCTGGCAGAACCAAGCACTTATAAAAACGGTTTGGTTTCCCTCGTACCGCTGTGGTACCGTGACCGTGTGAATTTTATACTTGATCGCCTGTATATATTATTGCGCCGTTGGATATTCGCTGCGCTGATCGGCATGACGATTACAGGCGTTGGCACCTTCCTGGGTTTGTCTGCGGTGGGTATTCAGCAGGCGGCGGCGCTCGCCGTGTTGACCGCGTTCTTTTCTTTTGTGCCAAGTTTCGGTGAATTAATGGCGGTTGTTGTCGCGCTGGCAGTGGGCATTGTACAGGCTCCTGATCGTCTGATCTGGATCGTAGTAGTGATCTATGGCGTCTCGTTCATTCAAGGGCAAATCTTTGCACCGCTCATCACTGCCGAGAGCGTAGATATTCCACCAGTGCTGATTCTTCTTGGGCAGGTAGTCGTGGCGGGCTTTTTCGGTGCCGTTGGCATTATCCTGGCGGTGCCGATTCTCGTCATCGTGATGGTGATGGTGCAAGAAATCTACGTCAAAGACATTCTGGGTGATCACAGCCTCGATACCAGTCTGCATGGGATGCGTGCACGAGCGCCCGGTGTAACCACCGACTCCAAAGCAGATTTTGCGGTAACGAGAGATGCCCGAACCGAAGAGGTAAGCGATCTTGCGCCAGATAATGCGTAATCATTCGTCATTTTCCGTAGGCACCAGATATTCTGTGGTTTTGCCCTTGACCACCGGGTTGTAAAAGCGTATACTGCCGCCCGCTCACACAAACAGAAAGTAGGTCAGTGGGGTTGACCAAACGGTTCAGGCGGCAGCCGGTTAAACGGGCAAGCTGCGGGATGCGCGGGAGCAGCAGAGAACCCCTTGACAAACCCGGTTAAAATCCGGTACGCTTCAATCATGATGCGAGCAACCGCTTTAACAATCAGCGAAGAGACATAGCATCGCCAGT
>DAOTXA010000295.1:0-11716 GCA_034435595.1 Anaerolineae bacterium
GCGAACTCTCCCCGCATAACGAAGCGCTCGGCTCAGCCTTTGCAATGCTGGCAGGCGTACTAAAAGGCGAAGCCGCCGCCAGATATCTACGCCAATTCGAGATTACGCATATGGGCGTGCCGCTGATTCAGCCCTTCTTCGACTTCGAGAACCGCTATCACAACCGGGCGGCATGGCCCTTCGTAGATACGTTCTTCCTCAAGGCGCTGCAACAGGTCACCGGCGAAGACACAACGCCGCGCAATGCGGCATTACTGGCACGTACCAACTATCTGCCGCGTGGAACCTTCTGTGAAATGGTGCATATTCCCGAAGGCGAGTTTAAAGGCTCCATTCGCCAGTTGTGGACGGTTGCCGCATTCGTTGAAGTCTGCGTGCGTGCAGGGTTATTGCCAGAAGAATAGACCGTTACCGTAGGGGCGACCAGGCGAACCTGTGGTTCGCGGTCGCCCACTATCACCGCCGCAGTTTTCCCGCAGAATCGTTCATAATCGATTCGACATCGGAGCGACTGCCCCACACAATATCCCCGGCGACGGATAGCGCCAGTGAAGCCGTCGCATTGCCAAAGCGCAGCGCGTCTTTTAGTACAGTGTCTTCTAACAGACGGCAAATCACCCCGGAAGCAAACGCATCCCCCGCACCAAGACGATCTACAATCACCGTCTCAAATCCATCGGCATGAACGTTGTTCTGCCCATCATAGGCACTCGCACCCTGTTCGCCCTGTGTCATGAGGACGGTCCCGCCAAATTGCCTCTGCATTTCGTGTAGCGCCGCATCGAAGTCATCCGGTGCGCCAAACAGATTTACCGCATCACGCAGCGCGACGAACACATAATCCGCACGCTCGCACAACGGGCGCAAACAGGACCCGGCTTCGTCTGCCCCCCACAACATGGCGCGATAGTTCACGTCGAAGGAGATCGGCACACCTGCCTCTTGCGCGATGTCGAACGCACGCGTCACCATTTCGGAACAAGTCGAACTGAGTGCAGGCGTGATCCCGGTCAGATGCATCCAGCGTGCCGACTGAATCGTATCCGCCGGGAGGTCGTCGGGTGTCATCAGACTAGCCGCCGAGTAATCGCGGTCGTACCACACACGGACGCCACGCGGCGCTTTTCCATACTCCACAAAGTACAGGCCCATACGCGCATCTGCATCCCATTGAATGGTAGCGGTATCAACGCCGTGTTGCTGCATGGTCAACGCGCACTGCCGCCCCATAGGATTATCCGGCAAACGCGAATACCAGACCGCATGTTTGCCCAACCGCGCCAGATTCGCAGCGACGTTTGATTCCGCGCCACCATATGAAGTTTCCAGCGTAGTCGATTGTTCCAAACGCAGCGCACCGGGCGAAGCCAGACGCAGCATTGTCTCGCCGAAGGTAAAAAGGTCGATGGTCATAGGTCGTCCTGTTCATGGTCATGCACCAGTCATGCCCACAATGATAAACCCTTCGAGGTAACCTGCGAATGTGACGTTCCTCAAAAGGCGGCGCAATACGTCTATTCTTCGACCATCAAGGCTACAAAATCCAGTTCAAGCATTACTTCGTCTTCAATATCGGCGACATTGGGCGGCGGATTGATGCTGATGCCGAAGTCGGGATACAGAATTTGCGTGGTGGCAAGACCCTCGACGCGCATCGCATCAACCAGCGTCACCGTCGTGTCAAACGTGACGCTGTTGGTATTGCCGCGCACCGTCAAATCGCCCGTGATCTGGAACTCCACCGTATCCCCGATAGCGACAGGCGCGTTTCCTAGCCCGATCAACTCGGTTGGTACGAAAGTCGCAAACTCGTTTTCGTTCGTCTGCAAAATTTGCCCGCGAATCGACTGGTCGCGGAACTCGTTATCGGTACGGAGCGTGCGCACGTTAATCGCAATCTCGCCCAACTGCGAGGCGGCGGGATCAAGAAAGTTGACGATAATATCGCCCGCGATCTGGCGCGTTGTGCCGACAACCTCGGTCGGGACGCCGATCAGCGACTCGTTGATGCGAAAACGCGCCTCGGATTCGTCCTGGATGATGCGGAACAGCGCACGTTCTTCTTGCGGAAGCGCCGCTGGAAGCGCCGCTGGAAGCGCCGCCTCTTCTGTGGCTTCTTCTGCCCCTTCTGGCACATCTTCAACTTCGCTCGCGGCATCAGACGCAGGCGCGACACTGCCCGCGCTCAATCCGCCGACCTGTGTCGCCAGCGCATCTAAATTCGTGTTGATCGCGGCGATTTCCGTGGCGACTCGTGCTTCAAACGGCGGTGTCGAGGTTGGACCGTCAAGCGAAAGCGTGGGCGCGACATCGTTGATATTCGCGCTCGGTTCGGTAATGCGTCCGGTTCCGTACAGAATACCAAAAGCTCCTGCACCCGCACCCAGACCAAACGCAATAAAGATTAAAATGATAACGGTTGTTCGGCGCATAGATTCTCCTCTCTATCGTGTCGATGGCCTCACTATACCTAAAAAGGGGACACACAAGGCATCCCCCGGAGTTGTTCTAATGAATCGAGACTTTCGCTTTCTATCACACAGGTGCGAAGAATCGCGCCCCTACATTGCGTTTTACATTTTTGTGGGGGCGGCAAGAATGCCGCCCGCAGGGAAAAACAGTATTGTGAGAAACATCTCAAGCGAAAACCCTGTGAATGGATGTGAGGTCGATTACATACCAGTCGGCACGACGAGGACCTGCCCCGTTCCTTCACCGGTCGCCGCACCCGTCGCCACGACGACTGTACCGTCAGGGGCCTGCGCCAGACCAAACGGGAAGGTCAGCCCTTCGAGAACCGGGGTAATGCCATCGCTGCTGACCATCACCACACGACCTGGCTGCCAACCCTGATCGAATACACCATACTCGCTGGCGTAGACCGTGCCCTCATCCGTGACGAGCAGACCGGTTACAGCAGTCAGACCGGGATAGGTTTCGACCAGTTCGCCATCGCTCCAGCGTTCCACGCGAGAGCCACCTTCGGGGAAGGGGAAGCCGGTCAGGAAACTGACGTAGACATCACCATCAGGCCCGATTTCAACGGCAGTCGGGACCGGATTGTCGGTTTCAAAATCCCACACGACCGCGACACTCAGACCCGCATCCGCCGACCACGCCATCAGGCAGTTACACCCGGCATTGGCGATTAACACACTGCCGTCATCGGCAACCGCAAGGTCAATCGGGTTCGACTCGCTGTTAGGGTTGCCGTCGGGGTCTTCAGTTAGTTCCAGCGTAAGTAGATCGACAAATGTCTTGACGCGCCCGGTTTCGCGGTCAATTTCGATCAGCGCAGACGTAAACGGCAGGCGGAAATCCTGCGATTCACCCAGCACAATCCAGAATGACTCGTCCGTTACCTCAATGCCAGATGCACCGAGCGGGTTATTCTGACGATAGCTGGTCAGACCGGCAACCGCGACTTCACTTGACCCGTCAGGAGCGATCATCGTGATACGCGAGGTCGCACCGAACACATCGCCGGTGTCTGTCGGTTGGCTCCCGGCGGTGCCAGCTTCTGCGACGTACAGGTTGCCATCGCTGTCAAACGCGAGGCCACGCGGGTTGGTCAGGCCATCGGCATAAACGTTATCATCTTGTGCAGAGAGGAGTGCAGGAATAGTGAGGAGAAGTGCCGCGAGAACAAAGAATGTAATGGCGCGGTATTTTAACATATAGCGTACTCCATATTGATTTGAGTGCGTAAGCGGACGTTGGTCCTCTTGCTATTATGTGTGTATTTCTTATAAAATCCTTACCGTCTGATTAAGGCAAAATTGCACGAAAATTCAAATTTAACTCTGTGTCAACACACTTCCGTTTGTGCAGTCACATAACCAACCGAATTGACGGCGGCAACCCCGCGTGCTAGATTGGCATTTATACCAGTATCCGCCATCCACCGCAAAGGACAGGTTATGAAAGCCGCCCGTTTACACACCGCTCGTGATATTCGTGTCGAAGACATCGCACCGCCGGGATCGCCCACAGCCAATCAAGCATTGATCCGTGTGGACGCAGTCGGCATCTGCGGCTCGGACCTGCACATGTACGAAGATGGCAAAATCGGTAACATACAGGCTGCGAATCCGGTCATCCTCGGTCATGAGTTCATGGGGACCATTCTCGAAACCGGCGACGGCGCAAAAGACGGTCACTTTAAACCATTAGAAGCGGGAATACGGGTCGCTGTTGAACCGGCGGTTCCCTGCTGGCAGTGCGAACTATGCGAACATGGTCATCCGAATCTATGCCCCAATCACTATTTCATCGGCCTCTATCCCGAAGATGGGGCGCTTCAAGAGCGCATGATCGTCCCGGCGCGTAACTGCTTCCCCATGCCAGATGCGATTTCTGATGCGGGCGGCACATTGTTGGAAACACTCGGCGTTGCCATCCATGCCGTTGACCTCGGACACATCCGCGTAGGCGATGATGTCGCGGTCATCGGTTGCGGCCCGGTCGGACTGCTGATTATCCAATTATTGAAACTGGCGGGCGTCAATCGCCTGTTTGCGTTTGATCTCCATGACTGGCGTGCGGAAAAAGCTAAAGCCCTCGGCGCAACCCATGTCATGACGCCTGAGAACGCCGGGGCGTCCAGCGCACCCGCCGGAGTAGAATTTGTCGATTTCGTCCATCAGGAAACAAAGGGGCGCGGCGTCGATATTGCCTTTGAGGTCGCATGGTCCGATCACAGCGTCCAACTTGCGGCGGATATGGCGCGATACGGGGGGCGGCTGGTTATGGTCGGCATCCCCGGCGACGACAACATGACCTTTAAACATTCGGTAGCGCGGCGCAAGGGATTGTCCATCATCATGTCGCGGCGGATGAAGCATACCTATCCCCGTGCCATCACGCTGACCGAATCTGGCAAAGTGCAGTTGGATACCCTCGTCTCGCACACCTTTCCCTTGAAAGATACACACGCCGCCTTTGAGAAGAATCTCGCCTACGAAGACGGTATCCTCAAGGGCGTCATCTGCGTACAGCAGTAGTGCAGTCGAAAAAATGATCCCAAAAGTGGTAACTTTCGACACCTTTTCGCCCGCGATCTGTGTTACGCTGCACACATAAGAGACGGCCTCTAACAAGTGATATACCGCAGCAGCATACGGCATAGACCCGTTGCTGCTGCACAAAAAAAGTCGCTGCTGCCGCAACAAACTGCAACAACGCCCATGGACCTGGAACCAGATTGTGTTACGGGGCGCGGACGATTCGATCTCCCGCCGCTACCCTCTGAATGGCTGACTCGATCCTGTCGCTTGAGCACCACACGCCAGGACGTATTCAGGGGTTGCCGGTGGTATAGACATCGGCTGATGATACGACGCTAAAGCGTAATATCGTGCGTTCTGTGGTGAATATATCCGGCCTTCAGGCAGGCGCTGACTGACCGAATGACCAGTAGTTCACTAACCAGAATATGGATGCACACCACGCAGATAACGAGCATACTTTACTTATGGGTGCCTGTTGGTGGCATCAACATTATTCGTATCACGGAGATATAGCCATGCCCGCAGTTGCCAGCAAGGAAACCGCATTGCTCGTGATTGATATACAGCATGGACTGTTTGAGCATAAGTCACCCATCTACAACGCAGATCACTTGCTACAAACGATCAATAACCTGATAGACCGGGCACATCAGGCAGACATGCCGGTCGTGTTTTTCCAGCATATCAATAAGGGCATCCTGAAAAAGAACGTCCCTGGTTGGAAGTTGCACCCTGATTTGAAAACCTGTGAAACGGATACATTCATGGAAAAGAAGCACGGCAGCGCGTTTCAGGATACGTTGCTTGATGATTGGCTGCGATCACGCGGAATCACTACACTAATTATGTGCGGATTGACAACACATGGATGTATCAAAGCCACCTGTAAGGATGGCCTCAAAAATGGCTATCATGTGTTTCTCGCAGCCGATGCACACAGCAGCTATCATGCTGATGCAGCATCACTCATTGAACAATGGAATACCAGGTTGGGCCAGCAGGGTGCAGTTGTCATACCTGCGGAGACGTTCCTTTTCCGTTCAGAGTTTGGAAAGTCAAAAACATGACTGATTACGCGATTCAAATAGAAAATCTTGTTCGCACATTTGGCGATGTTCGCGCAGTAGACGATCTCTCGCTGACCATCGAAACCGGCGAAGTCTTTGGCTTTTTGGGTCACAATGGCGCTGGCAAGACAACGACGGTGCGCCTGCTTAACGGCGTGTTGGAACCGGATAGCGGCGGTATCACCGTACTGGGGTACGATCCACAGACCGACGGCTCAAGCCTGCGTGCCCGTACCGGCGTACTGACGGAAACACCGTCACTTGATGAACGGCTGACGGCAAAGGATAACCTGACCATATACGCTGATCTCTTCGGTGTACCGCAGAATCGCGTCCGTGAACGAGTGACCGCCGCATTGCAACAATTCGGGCTTTCCGAACGGAGTGACGATAAAGTCGGCGGGTATAGTAAGGGGATGAAACAGCGATTGGCACTCGCCCGCGCCTTTTTGCACGAGCCAGAGATGATCTTCCTCGATGAACCAACATCCGGCCTTGATCCGGTCGCCGCACAGGAGGTTCACGATCTGATTCGCCATGTGAGCCACGACGAAGGTCGCACCGTCTTTTTATGCACACATAATCTGGTCGAGGCACAACGTTTGTGTGACCGGGTGGCGGTTATGGAACACGGTCATATGGTCGCCATCGGCACACCAAGCGAATTGGCAGGGCAAATCGGTACGGAACTGCGCTATACGATTGATGTTGACCAACCCGGCGCGGCGCGGGCTGTCTTAAGAGCGTATCCGATGGTAACAGTGTTGGATACTGAAGAGGATTTGGTAATCACCGTTCGTGACCGTGACGCCGTGCCTGATCTATTGGCAAAATTGGTCGCCGCTGGCGTGCGTATCTATGCGCTGATCCCACAGCAGGTATCTCTGGAAGACATTTACATGGCGTTGCACAGGCGTCAATCACACCATCAACGATCTCAAGAGAGAGAGGTTTTCGCATGAACCAGCGTGCCATGAGAGCCATTATCCGCAAAGACTTGAAAGTCGTTTTGCAAAGCAAAGCGGTGTTGATTCCATTGATCATCGTGCCACTGGCCTTGTTGGTAATTCTGCCAGGTGTGGGCGGCGCATTGTTGGCAAGCGCTGGCCCTGACTCGGCAGTCATCGCGGACTTCCGTGATGAAACAGGGCTTTTCTTCGATAATCTGCCGGCGTCGATGAACGAGCGCGTAGAAAGTTATGAGAATGAAGCGCAGCGTGTTACTTACGTGATGTTCAACCTGTTCTTCCCGGCATTGTATCTGCTATTGCCGACGATGGTCGCCAACGTGATCGCCGCCGACAGCTTTGCCGGGGAAAAAGAACGCAAGACGCTGGAAGCCCTCATCTATGCACCGACCACCGACCGCGAATTGTATCTCGCCAAGTTGTTGGGGCCGTGGTCGGCTGGGGTGGCGGTCGGGGTGTTGGGATATCTCGCTTTCGCGTTGATCGTCACGCTGACAACCTACTCCTTGATGGGCGATGTCTTCATCCTCAACGCAACATGGCTACTGCTCATCCTGTGGGTGTCCCCGGCGGCTTCTGGCATGGGACTTGGCGCGATGGTGCTGGTGTCGTCACGGGTCAGCACATTCCAGGAAGCCTACCAGCTTGGCGGAATGGTCGTGATCCCGCTGTTACTGCTTCTCTTCGGTCAGTTAGGTGGTGTCGTTTACCTCAGCCCATTGGTGGTGATCGGCGTGGGTGCAGTGCTGTGGTTGATGACAATCGCACTGATCTGGTATGGGGCGCATACTTTCGAGCGTGGTGCGCTGATTGCCCGACTCTGATAGACGGGATGACCTGTGCAGTGCTAAGAAGCTATTTGCAAAGCTACTGGGGCGCTGCCCTCCAACACGGAGAATTGTCTAACTCTTTGTGTTTGCCCGTAGGAATTGGCGTCCCTTGACTCTTTGCTAAAAATTCGGGGGCCAGGGGGTGAAATCCCCTGATAGGGTTGTGGGGGGCGAGGCCACCACGCACTTCGCAAACGGTTTCTAAAAGGAGTGTGTTACATGCTCGTCAGGGTTTTGGCTGGATATTCGACCCATAGCTTTTGCTCACCCGCCGGTTCCGGTCATTTTCATGCCCTCACAGTTTGACGTAATTCTCTTCAGTGATGATTCCCGGTTCAATGGAATGTAAATAACGATGGACAAGTGGCAAAAATCGAAGGCGGATTCGCTACAAACCACCCTAAATCTGATGCTGATGGCACGCAGCTTTGATCTTGAAACCGACCAGACTGTTGAGGCATCTGCTCATCGGATTGAAGATTTACACCAGCCTTATCATCTGCTGAAGCTGGATATGGCTCGACGTATCACAACCAGAGTCGTCCCTGCCATCAATGCTTATGACTTCGATATGTCGGTGCGTCGTCGTAGCCAGGGCCTTGATCTGACAACGGTAAGGGCACGCGGGAACATTCTACATAGTGAAGGTCTGGGCATGACCCTAATTCAAGGGCACATTCGTCTGGGCTGGCTGTTTCTTATACTCATTTTTGGCGCGATGCTGTTCATCGGTGGCGGGTTGCTTGGCATTATCATAATGGGCGAAGCCCCGGCTATGGCTCTGATCGCTTATCTGGTCATCATCGGACCGTTGGCTTTGTGGTTTGGATGGCTCGTCCAAAAAGACTATCGTTTGTTGATAGTCCATCTTGCCGAGGTATTGGATACAAAGGAAACGAAACAGGATACTGTTTTTTCGTGAGAGAAGATAGGAGACAGTTCAAGGTCAATGTTGGGAAATATATAGAACCGATCAGCAATCATTGATTCTGTTTAGTGGACAGGGGAATTATCCCGGAGTTGCGTTATAATCACAGTAATTTTTGGTGACAATAGGTTGGGTCCTCGATGACGCGTGAGCAAGTCCTACCGTTGATATTTGAAAAATCAAGCGATGCCCTGCTGTTGATGACTGAAGACGGCGTGGCAATTGATTGCAATCTAGCGACGGTGGCACTGCTTAAATGTGACCGCAAATCCGACATTATTGGGCATCATGCCAGTAAATTCTGGCCTGAATACCAACCGGATGGCAGTCGTTCAGAGGACAATGCACGGGCGATCTTCAAACGAATCCAGTCTGATGAACACATGTGTTTTGAATGGGTTCATCAGTGCGCGGATGACTCGCTGCTCCCGGTCGAAGTGCTGCTGACCGCTGTCGAATCCGAAGGGCGCAATATTATTCACGTCAACTGGCGCGATATCAGCCGCCGCCGTGAGGCAGAAAAGTCACTTGCTTACCGCCGCGCCCTGGAAAACCTACTCACGCACATGTCCAGCTATTTCATCAATCTGCCGACGGAACTGGTGGATTCCGGCATTCACAAGACGCTGGGTGATCTCGGTACCTTTGTTAAAGCGGATCGCAGCTATGTCTTCGTATATCAAGATGACACGATGTTCAATCTGTTCGAGTGGTGCGCTGATGGCATCACGCCTCAGATTAATCGGATGCAAGGTGTACCCATCGACACTATGACATGGTCCAACGAGCAGATTCTGCGCGGGGAAATTCTGAATACGCCGTGTGTCGCGGATTTGCCGCCCCAGGCGCAGGCAGAGAAAGACGAGTTTGGCGTCCAGGGTGTGCAATCTGTGCTGGCGGTTCCAATGGAACGCCGGGGACAAGTTGTCGGTTTTATGGGCTTTGATGCGGTACGGCAGCAGCGACACTGGCCTGAAGAAGTGGTTGATCTGCTGCGGATCGCTGCCGGGATCATCGCCAATGTGCTTGATCGCCGCGATGCCGAGCGCGAACTACGGGTTGCCAATGCCTCGTTGGAACAGCGGGTGCAGGAACGCACCCGGCAACTGGAACAACGACAGCGGGTTACGGCAAGTATGCGTGACACACTCGCCGTCATCAATTCCAAGCAAGCCCTATCGCATACGCTCGATCATCTTGTGCGGCAGGCAACCATGCTGCTGAAAGCCGATGCCGGGACACTGTATAGCATGGATACCGAAATCCAGCAGGGCCGGATCGAAGCGAGTTTTAACATTTTTGAGGATGATGTGCGCCGTCTGACGTTTGATTTGACGACCACTTCCGGCATTGAAATGCTGGACATCATCCGGCAGCGCAAACCCGTGATTGCATATTTTGAAAAGTCCAATCTGGAGCATGTGCGGCAGGATAACAATGTGCCAGAACACATTCGTATACGTCGTATCGGTGTTCTTGAACGTTTCAATGGTTCGGTGTCTGTGCCGATCTTCGTGCGTAATGAGCCGTTTGGCGCGTTACTGCTCTATTACACAGACGCGCAAACGCTGGCGCATCAAGATTTTGAACCGGCTATAACACTTGCCGATCAAGCCGCGCTCGCCATCGAAAACGCACGCCTGCACCAATCAGCCCACGAGAAACGTGCCGAAGCAGAACAACGACGCCAAATTGCTGAAGGGCTGCGCGAAGGGCTAGCCGTTCTCAACTCGGATCAGTCGTTGACCGACATTCTGGCGTTTGTCGTCCGGCAGGCGGTAAAGCTGTTGGGGACGGACGGCGGCGCGTTGTACTTGCTGGATGAAAAAAAGCAGATGCTCAGGGCGGGCGCGTCACACGGGCTGTCATCCACATACACCGCCTTAGAGATTCCGACCGGCGGCGCGATCACCGGGCGGGCTGTAGCTCTGGGCGAACCGGTATCTATACCGGACCTTCGCGCATCAACCGAGTTGCTTGAAACGTATCTAACGCAGCCGGATATGCCGCCGGGGTGGGTCGCGGCGCTGGAACAGCTAAAAGCGGATTACAATGCGGTGCTGGCTGTTCCCATCCGAACGCGCAGCGAAACATATGGCTCGGTCACGCTCTATTATGCAAATAGCCAGCACTTTAGCGATGACCTCATCGCGCTGGCGGTAGCGTTCGCGGGGCAAGCCGCGCTGGTCATAGAAAATGCCCGGTTGCGCGAGCGTGTGCGCGAGACTGCCACGGTCGAAGAGCGCAACCGTCTGGCGCGTGATCTGCATGATGCGGTGACTCAGACCCTGTTTTCTGCCAGCATGATCGCTGACACGTTGCCTGCTTTGTGGGATGCCGATCAAGCCGACGCACGGCAGCAGCTTCAACGGCTGGGCCAACTCACACGCGGTGCACTGGCGGAGATGCGCTCATTGTTGATCGAGCTACGACCGGCGCGGCTGGTACAGGCGGATACCCAGACCTTGCTACAACAGTTGATCGACGCGGCGCAGGGACGCAGTACGGTCACATTTGATCTAAAAGTAGACCCTCATTGCGCTTTACCGGACGATGTCAAAATAGTCATGTATCGCGTTGTGCAGGAGGCGTTCAACAACATCATCAAACACGCCAGGGCTGAACATGCCTTTGTTAGCCTGCGCTGTGATGGTCGCCAAGCGGCGTTACAAATTCTGGATGATGGTTGTGGATTTGACCCGGATGAGGTCAAGGTCGGGCATTTTGGCATGCAGATTATGGCGGAACGGGCTGCGTCAATCCGTGCAACATTTGTCATTGACACGAATCGCGGTGAAGGCACCGAGATCAAATTACTGTGGAGAAACGATGAGTGAGACAATTCGTGTGTTGATTGTGGACGATCATGAAATGGTGCGTGAAGGGCTGGCAGCGATGTTGAAAACTGCGCCCG